>PLLH01000014.1:54928-56744 GCA_003140895.1 Elusimicrobiota bacterium | reverse complement strand
GGTTATGCCCCTGTGATTTGTAGGATTACGCCAGGGTGGTTTTCAGAATTCCAGTAAATACCGTCGCCAAGTTTGTAATCGTCTTTAACCTTCGATAATTCACTCGAATCTGATTCGAATAGAGTAAAGCGATAGTTTTTTAATGCATTAACTTTTTTATCTGAAGTCATGGCTAGAACGCTTAACTCATAATCCCCAGGAAACCACACAAATTTTTCATTAAACATCTCCAATAATGCAGTCACATTTTTACTGTCTGCTTCAACCAGGCGATCCTTATTGTCTGGAAGGATCCTTTTGCTTTGGATATCGTTTTTTAACAAAACTTCTGCGTTCCTGTATTTCTTTTCATCTGTGCGTGAAAAGTAGTTCAAAAAATTCACAATATGAGCCCACTCGTCTTTAGATTTAAGCTCAAAACTAGTTAGCAATACATTCGTCTTGTCGTTAGGATTTTCTAAGTAATTCTGTGCAGGTAACACACCGATCTCCTTTCCGTCACGTTTAAGAGATAACGATATGCTTCTGATGCGGACGCTTCTCCCCCCAACATTTGTCAGAATGAGATGCAGTTGAATGTTTGGGTTGCCAACTTTATGAGTGACAAGGATTCGTGAATATAGTTCCATCTCGATTTTTGCTCGCCTCACAATTATGTGTATTGGAGGAAGCTGAGACAGTATTATTGCGATAGCGGCGACTATCACGGCCCAGAATGACCAATCTAGATAGAACGGCATGCTTGTCATTTGTTCCATTAATATCTCCCTAATACGAGGTCTAGCGAATGAGGCTGATTCGTCCGCTACGCTTTATGGCGTGGCGTTTCCAGCCGTTGGCTTTGCATGATATTAAACACGTAAAATCTTGCTTTTTAAATCGTCGAAATAGATCGGCGTTGAAGATGATTCGAGTCCAAGGTCACGAGCAAGCGCACCTTTCCATGAAATAATTTCAACCCGTTGACCTCGAGCTTTAATATATCTCACTGTCTCTAAATAATCATTATGTCCAGCTACAAGAATTGCGGTCTCATATACCCTATCTACACCTAAGGTAAGCATCTTTGTGGCGAGCCCCACATCAACTCCTTTTTCAGCGGGAACCACGGTTTTTTTTCTGCAGCCAGGACATGTCACCGTTTTTTTTCCGAGATGATAGAGATGAATCTCCCAGCGAAGATTTTCCTTTAATTGTTTATAAAATCCTGTCTGAATTGCCCGAGGTGGATCATCTTCTGACGCAAAAAAATGTGTTTGCCAAACCTCGCCGAAAGAATTGAGAAACGCACCGAATTTTTTCCAGTCGATCTTCCACCCGGCCGATTGTTGCCCCTTAAAAATATTTGAGTTATCTATGAAACAGACGGTCTTACCGCGATCCATTTGTCCCTCCTATTCCTGGTGCAACGTCTAATATGTCTTTATCCCTCATTTGACAGCGTTCAGTCTGGCTTTATCGATTTCGACATGCAAATAAAAATCGGGATTATTCTTCTTGTTTGTGAGGAAATTTTACGTGCGAGAGGAAAAAGAGGATGAGCATTGCCCAGCAGAGGAAAATGAACCAGTCCCCCCACTTAAGATACGGCGTTTGAAGGGGCGGGGTGGCCAGCGGAACTCGGTCAATGTGGACGCCGGTCACCATGAGTTTCGTGCGGACAATTTCATTCCCGGTCGGATCAATGATGGCGGAGATTCCGGTGTTGGCGGCGCGGATGACCGGTCGGCCGTTTTCAATGGCGCGAAAAATATTGGACACGTAATGCTGCTCCGGCGCCGCCGTTTTCAAATACCACCCGTCGTTGGTGAGGTTC
>PLLH01000014.1:0-54911 GCA_003140895.1 Elusimicrobiota bacterium | reverse complement strand
AGGGAGGGTCTGGTGGAGCGACTCAACAGAGATGGAGCGGAATCAGACCCTTCCTGCCCGCCGTCAGCACCAGCAAGAGGGGCAGAGGCATTCGGACTCCGTTCCCTGTTCGCCCGCCGTGGCGGACTCCCAAAGTCACTACGTCCGAACGCCTCTGCCCCTCTTTCAACGTAAAAGAGAGATGGCCCTTTACCGGCGGAAAAAGTTCCGAGTTGCCCGAGATACGGAATGATCTTATTCAGGAAGTTTCCGAACGGATTGAATTCACCGAACGGCACCAGGTGGATTTTGTCGTAATGATTAAAGATGGTTCCATCAGCGCCGATGAGAAAAGCCGAGTTGAAATCGTGCCGGCCGATGGAGGAGACGGCTCCCACGAAATTTGGGGTTCCCGTTTTCTTGACGAGGGTTTGCAGCCATTCCGTGTAGGCGCGGTCGTTTGGAATCCAGCCGGGGACCGCCGATTCCGGCCAGACAATCAAATCCGGTTTGGCGAGCGCGGCTTTTAAAGCCAAATCAGAATACGTGGCGCGGATGTCCGCTTCATACACGGCGTCCCACTTTTTGTATTGATCGATATTTCCCTGAAGGAGAGCGACGGTAAAGAAAGTTTTGGGATGTTTCTCCCACCTGTGAAGCCGCCCCCACCCAAAAAGACCCGCTCCAAGAAGGAGAACGAGGAAAAAGGTGCTGCTCAAAATCAGCGACGTTTCCCGGTGTCTGTTGAACGGTTTTTCTCGCAGCCAACTCCACAACTCTGTGATGGTTGAGTTGGATACGACGAGGAGAAAGGAAATTCCGGCCACGCCCGTCACCGCCGCCGTTTGCCGAAGAAGCGGGTTATAGGCCTGCGTGTGTCCGAGAAGCGCCCAGGGAAAACCGGAGAGGAGATAGCTTCGGATATGTTCCAGGGCCACCCACATGGCGCCGGCCAGCCACGGTTTCATCCAAGACGCGGGGCATTGAGCGTAGAAACTCGTGAAGAGTCCAAAGTAGAGAGCGAGGATGGCGGAAAGCGCCATCCAGCAAAAAAGAGAAATGGGAAGCGCGATTCCCGCGGCGCGGAATGTGGTCAGCAGCCAAGAGAAAAGAACCAGGTTCGCGACGAATCCGGAGAGCAGGCCCAGCGTCAACGGGTTGAAGCGCTTCTCGGATTTGGTGAGAAGAAGAAGCGGAACCAGGCTGACCCAGGCGAGATATGAAATATTAAAGGACGGGAATGCGGCGGCGAAGAGGAGACCGGAGAGAGTGGCGGTGAAAAGAGGGAGTGAATTCAAGGACGCCCGTTATTTCGCATGGCACTTCTTGTATTTTTTTCCGCTTCCGCACGGGCAGGGGTCGTTTCGTCCGATTTTATCCACGGTGATGGGTTTGGGTTTCGGAAGGTTGGCTCCTTTGGTCGGCATGGGAACCACGCCGGCGGACTGTTGCGCGTCCGGCGCCGCGCTTTGTTGAAAATGGTCTATTGAGAATTCTTCCTTCTGCGGAATCATTTTGGAGGTCAAGGCGGATTCGGCGGCGGATTCCTGCGCCGCGGTCTGGGACATGCGGAAAACATAATCGATGGCCGTGTCGCTCACCCGGATCATCATGGTTTCAAAGAGGCGATAGCCTTCTTTTTGGAATTCGATAAGCGGATCCTTTTGCCCGTACGCGCGCAGGAAAATGCCTTTTCGCAGCTGCTCCAAATACGTTAAGTGCTCCACCCACACGCTGTCAATGATGGCGATAAGAACGTTCCGCTGAATATCGAGGAAGGTTTCGGCTCCGAGGGAGTTGTGCCGGTCTTCATACGCTTTGGTCGTCAATTCTTTGACGCGGTCTTCAAGATTATGGATATCGTGAATTTCGTCGTCCGGAACGGTCCAGTCGATGCCGTAGCTGGATTTAAGCCAGGCTCTGAGACTCGGGATGTCCCATGCGCGCTGGTCGGCGCCTTTCGGGGCGTATTGAGCCACGTGATCCGCCACGGATTCTTCCACCATTTGTTTGACGCGTCCGGAGATGTCGTCCCCTTCTAAAATGGCGTTTCGAAGACGATAGATGGCTTCCCGCTGTTTGTTCATGACGTTGTCGTAGTCGAGAACTTGTTTCCGGATGTCGAAGTTCATGGATTCGACTTTTTTCTGAGCGTTCGCCACGGCTTTGTTGATCCACGGGTGCTGAATGTCTTCCCCTTCCTGCATGCCGAGTTTTCCCATGATGAGGGAGATTCGCTCGGAGCCGAAGAGCCGCATGAGTTCGTCATCGAGCGCCAGATAAAACCGAGAGCTGCCCGGGTCTCCCTGGCGGGCGGTCCGGCCGCGAAGCTGGTTGTCGATGCGCCGCGCCTCGTGGCGCTCTGATCCTAAAACATGAAGGCCGCCCGCGGCTTTCACGAGTTCCGCTTCTTCCGGGTTTTGCGGGTTTCCGCCCAGGAGGATGTCGGTTCCGCGTCCCGCCATGTTGGTGGCGATCGTGATGGCGCCCTTCCGGCCCGCCTGGGCGATAATTTGAGCTTCCTGCTGGTGGTATTTGGCGTTTAAGACTTGGTGCGGGATGCCTTTCCGGCGAAGCATGGCGGAAATCGCTTCGGATTTTTCAATGGAGCGCGTGCCCACCAGCACCGGCTGCCCCTTTCGCCAGAGCCCGTCCACTTCACTGATGATGGCTTCAAATTTTTCCCGCTCGGTTCTGAAAATCCGGTCCGCGTGGTCGATGCGGACGTTGGGTTGGTTGGTGGGGATGGCCACCACGTCCAATTTATAGATTTCCCAAAATTCGTTGGCCTCGGTGAGAGCGGTTCCGGTCATGCCGGATATTTTTTTGAAAAGCCGGAAGAAATTTTGGAAAGTGACGGTGGCGAGCGTTTGGTTTTCCTCGGCGATCCGCATGCGTTCTTTGGCTTCGATGGCCTGGTGAAGCCCGTCCGACCACCTTCGGCCCGGCATGAGGCGACCGGTGAATTCGTCGACGATCACGACTTCGCCGTCTTTGACGACGTAATGGACGTCGCGTTTAAATAAATTGTGCGCGCGAAGAGCGGTTGTGATGTGATGAACCCATTCTCCCTGAAGGTCGTCATAGAGAGACGGGACTTTAAGCAGCCGCTCGCACTTTTGCGTTCCTTGTTCCGTGAGCACCACCGTGTGGTTTTTTTCGTCGACGATGAAATCGTATCCGAGGCCCAAATCCGTTCCTTCGTACTTGGCCTGGATCTCGTCTTTTTCCGTGATGAACCGGCCCGTCAAATGCGGGATCAGTTTGTCGCAGGCGTAGTAGCGCACCGTGGCGGGGTCTCCCTGGCCGGAGATAATGAGCGGCGTTCGGGCTTCATCAATCAGAATGGAGTCCACTTCGTCCACGATCGCGAAATTGAAGGCGCGAATGGACCGCTCCTCCATGCTTCGAACCAAATTGTCGCGGAGGTAATCAAATCCCACCTCGTTGTTCGTGATGTAGGTGATGTCTTTGGCGTGCATCTCTTTGTGGAGTTGGATCGGCATGTCGTGTTGAATGTGGCCCACGGTGAGGCCGAGGAATTCATAGATCGGGCCCATCCATTCGCGGTCGCGTTTGGCCAAGTAGTCGTTCACGGTGACGACGTGCACGCCTTTTCCTTCGAGGGCGTTTAAGTAGGCGGCGAGGGTCGCGACCAGCGTTTTCCCTTCACCCGTTTTCATCTCGGCGATCTTTCCATGGTGAAGAATCATGCCGCCGATCAGCTGCACGTCGAAATGGCGAAGACCGATGGTTCGCTTGGAGGCTTCCCGAACCACGGCGAACGCCTCCGGAAGAATGTCGTCCAGCGTCTCGCCGGCTTTCAGTCTCTCTCGGAACTCGTCCGTCTTCCCTTTGATCGCCTCGTTTGACAGCGCGCTCACTTCGGGCTCCAGGGCGTTGATTTCTTCGACGATGGGTTGGAGTTTTTTGATGACGCGGTCATTCCGGGTCCCCCCCAGAATGCGCATGATGGTGTTTAACATGGGCTGGATGTTACTAAATTAATAAAAATTCCTCCCCTCGTCGTACAGAGGGAGAAAAGCATTTCCTCTCCAATGAGGTAACCTCCCCTAGCCCCTCCATTGTAAGACATGGAGGGGAATTCGGTTTAATCGACGGAAAAGTATTTGGCGTCGGGGTGGTGGACGATCAAGGCCGAGGTGGATTGTTCGGGTTGGAGTTGAAACGATTCGGAGAGTTGGACGCCGATCCGGCTTGGGTCCAGCAGATCAAATAATTTCGTTTGGTCTTCCAGGTTGGGACACGCGGGATAACCGAAGCTATACCGCGACCCTTGGTATTTCTGCTGAAAAAGGTCTCGGATCACTTTGGCATCGTTCTTGGCGATCCCTAAGTCCTCTCGCATCCGTTTGTGCCAGTATTCCGCCAGCGCCTCGGCGGTTTCCACGCTCAGCCCGTGCAAATACAGGTAATCCGTGTAAGCGTTGCTCTTGTAAATTGTTTGGATTCGCTCGGAGGCTTCGGCCCCCATCGTGACGAGCATGAGACCGATCACGTCCATCTCTTCCGATGCTTTTGACCTGAAGAAGTCGGCGAGGCAAAGATAGGGAGCTTTGTTCTGCCTTGGGAAGTGAAAACGCTGGCGTTCCGTCTTTTGATCGACGTCATAAACGATGAGAGCGTCTCCATCGGATTGGCAGGGGAAATAGCCGTACACGATTTGCGGATGGAAAACCCCCTCGCGGATGACGTAGCTCTTCCATTTTTCATACAGGGGATAAACCTTTTCTTTCATCATCTGCTCGTATTCTTCCGTCGAGGAGGACGAAACGCGCTTAAACCCCCACCGGACTTTAAGGAGCGCCGTTTCATTGATGTAGGTGAAAAGTTCTTTGAGGTCGATTCCACGCGCCACCCGCGTTCCCAGAAAGGGTGTTTTGGGGATCTGCGGCGCCGGTTTGATGGCCGACTTCGTCGGCCCCGATGTCCCGGGTTCTTTTTCCGTTGAAATCGCCCCGGTTTTTTCCTCTTTGGGAGGAGAATTGTATTCGGCGGTCAGCTTTTTGTCGACGGACGGGTTCGTCAGCTCGTCCATAATGCGTAGGCCTGCGAAGGCGTCGTTGGCGTAATAGACCTTTCCTTTATAAAGAGGGCGTAAATCCACCTCCACGAATTTCTTCGTGAGAGCGGCGCCGCCCAGAATCACTTCGTATTTCAGGTCGCGTCGGTTGAGCTCTTCCAGATTCTCTTTCATGACGGCTGTGGACTTGACCAAGAGGCCTGAGAGGCCGATGGCATCCGGTTTGTGCTCTTCGGCAGCCTTCAGAATATTCTCAATGGGTTGCTTGATTCCCAGATTGACAACGGAGTACCCATTGTTGGTCAAGATAATATCCACCAGGTTTTTCCCAATATCGTGGACATCCCCTTTCACGGTGGCCAAGACCATTGTTCCTTTGGTCACCTTCCCCGATTGTTTGGGAATGTGGGGTTCAAGGCAACGAACGGCCGCTTTCATGGTTTCGGCCGATTGGAGGACAAAGGGGAGCTGGAGTTGACCGGAACCGAAGAGATTTCCCACCGTTCGCATGCCATCCAACAGAATATTGTTGATGATCTCTAAGGCTGAATACTTTTTTAATGCCTCTTCCAGTAATAGCTCAATCTTCTGCTTATTTCCATTGATAATACGCTGTTTTAAAGCATCTTCGATGCTTTTGCTCTCTTCTTCCTTTGAGGAAGCGGCTTCTTCCTTGGTTCCAGCGTAGGCGGCCATCAATTCTTTCAGTGGATCAAAGGTGACGGTGCCGTCCGGCGCGAATTGGCGTTCGTCAAAGATCAGCTTTCGGGCCAATTCCCGACCTTTGGGGTCGATTTTGTGATACGGGGTGATCTTTTTAAAATTGACGATGGCCGCGTCAAGGCCGGCTTCCAGGGCATAATGCAGGAAAACACTATTCAAAACGGTTCGCACGGCCGGAGCCAAGCCAAAGGAGATGTTGCTCACCCCTAAAATGGTGTGGGCCTCGGGGATTTCTTTTTTAAGGCGCCGGATGGCATCCAATGTGCTCATTCCGGCTCTCCGAAACTCCTCATCCCCGCTTCCCAGGGTGAAGGTGAGGGTGTCGAAAATAAGGTCGGAGGCTGAAAGGCCGTATTTTCGGGTGGCGATATCTAAAATTCGCTTGGCGATCGCCACTTTGGAGTCGGTTGTCTTGGCCATTCCCTTTTCATCAATTGTGAGCGCCACGACGGCCGCCCCATAGGTTTTGAGAAGCGGACAGATCTGGGCCAACCGTTCCTCGCCGTCTTCCAGGTTAATGGAATTAACGATGGATTTTCCCCCCAAGAGTTTGAGGGCAGCTTCAATGACCGGCGTTTCGGTGGAATCAATCATCAAGGGAACGCGGGATTGGAGGGCGAACCGTTTAATGGTTTCCGTCATGTCTTTCACTTCATCTCGTCCGACGAAGGCGGTGCAGACGTCCAGAACGTGAGCGCCTTCGTCTTCCTGTTCTTTGGCGATCGTGCCCAGCGCGTCGTAATCATCGGCGTTCAGGAGATCTCGAAACAGTTTGGACCCGTTGGCGTTGGTTCGTTCTCCGACGATGAGGGGCGCCGGTTCTTGCCTAAGAGGCGTGCTGAGATACATGCTGGCGATTTGGGCTGATTTCTTAACGGATCGTTGAACGGGTTTTAAAGACGAAACCGCTTCGGCCACCTTCTGAAGATGATCATAGGAAGTTCCGCAGCAACCGCCGACGACGTTCACGCCAAAGCGCGTCACGAAATCCACAAGATGCGAGGCCAGCTCCGCCGGCGTCAGTTTGTAGACGGCTTTCCCCCCCACGTTTTCCGGGAGTCCCGCGTTGGGGAGAACTGAAATATAACGGTTGGTGAGTTGGCATAATGTCCGAATGTGCTCGCTCATTTCGGTGGGGCCGGTGGCGCAGTTGATGCCGATCGTATCCACCGGGAAGCATTCGATCACCGTCACGGCCGTGGCCATATCGCTTCCGACGAGCATGGTTCCTGTGGATTCAATGGTCACCTGAACGTTGAGCGGAACCCGAACTTTCAGTTTTTTCATGGCGTCCAACGCGCCGTTCACGGCGGCTTTGACTTGAAGGAGGTCTTGGCATGTTTCAATCAAGAGAAGATCAGAGCCGCCTTCCAGGAGGCCTTGGGCTTGCTCGGCGTAGTTCGAGCGCAGAATGTCGAAGGTGGTGTGTCCCAACGACGGGAGTTTGGTGCCGGGCCCCATGGATCCGGCCACAAAGCGCGGGTGGCCGGGAGTGGAAAATTGCTGGGCGACCTCTTTCGCCATCTGCGCCGAGAGGCGGTTCAGTTCCAGCGTCCGGTCAGCGAGATCGTATTCTCCGAGGACAATCCGGTTGGCTCCAAAGGAATTCGTTTCAACGACGTCGCATCCGGCTTTGAAAAACCCCGCGTGGATGTCTTTGATCCATTGGGGGCGCGAGACGCACAGGATTTCCGAACACCCTTCCTTCCCTTGGAAATCATCCGGGGTCGGATTGAACCGCTGAAGGTTGGTTCCCATGGCTCCGTCGAAAACGAGAATTTTCTCGGAGAGTATTTTTCTGTATTGCTCAATGTTCATCTAGTTTAGCTAAGGTATCCTTGGCTTCACCCATCAAGGGACTTTTCGGATACGTGCTGATGAAAGAGGTTAATTTTGATTTGGCCGCCTCTTTGTCGCCGCTTAACGCCACGTCCAGCGCTTCGTCAAAGGCTTTGACTTCCTTGTTGCTCACGGCGCTTTCGGTTTTCTTCCCTTTCCAATAAAGCGGCACCGGGTCTTTGGCTTCGTCTCCTCGGACAGCCGCCACCGCCACCAGTTTGTTCGGTTTGGACTTTGTTTGAGCGATGCGCTTCTTTAATTTTTGAAGCCACGCTTGAAGTGAATCTTTCTGTGCGGGAGCCGCACTGGCGGGCGCCGCACCGGCGGGCGCCGGTGTCGGCGCGACGTCCACTTTCGCGGCCTGTTTCAAGCGGGTCTTTTTCTTTTTGGCCATTTTTTTCTTGCCCTGTTGATCGACGGCCGGAACGGCTGTCGCCGGAACGGCCTGCGCAGGAACTGCCTGTGCAGGGGCCGCTTGCGCGGGGACCGCCGCAGCAGGAACGGCCTTGGCCGCCGTGGCGGCCTGCGCCGGAACGGCTTCTTCCGCTTTTAAGAATCCCAAGTAACACGTCAGACAAATCACAATGGATAGGTGTTTCATTTGTTTTGTCATCTCTCTCTCCTTACTTCGGGCACAATTCCGCTGGAATATCCCCGGCAAATTCACGCCAATCTTCTTTTGTTTTTTTCGCTTCTTCCAAATATTTTTTCGCGGATTCATTGTCGTTTAATTTCCACGCTGTTCGAGCTTTGTTGACGAGAATCCCCCCGTCGTCTGAGGAGAGGATGGAGGCCTCGTCATAGAATTTGGCGGCGGTTTTATAATCGGATTTAAGATACGCCAGATTTCCCAGATTGTTTTTGGCGGCGGCTTGAACATCGATGGAGGCGTCGGTGATAAGTGAGGAAAAAACCGCCTCTCCTTCGGCGGCCTGACCGCCTTCGACGTATATCATGCCAAGACGAACTTCCAGCATCTTGTCGTCCGGATGGTCTTTGATCTGTTGTTTGATATCGCCGACGAGGTTTTTGTACCGCTCCTCTTCCATGGATTTAAGAAGGGCCGGGAAGGTTTTCTCCAGCTTCTCGGCGGGGAAGGCGGGTTGCCCGGCGTCTTTTTCAACCAGTGTTATGGGCGGATATTTTTCCGAGGCATCCACAACGCGGATGAAATCGATGGTCTTCGCTTCTTGAGCGGTTTTGACGTTCGCGGCCGCGGCCTGCCAGGATTCCATGAATGTTTTCGACAATTGCGTCGTTTCAATCGGGACCCAATAGGTTCCTTTGTAGAGGACGAATCTCTCTTGGGGGAATCCCAGAAGATCCGGATCGCTGATTTCCAAATTGGCCATCACGAAGATGTGCGTGGGCGTGTCCACCAACGCGGTTTCAACTCCGATGCTTTCAAGAAGAGCTGAAAGAAGGGCGGTTGTGTCGTCACAATCTCCGCTTTTTTGACGGAGCGTTTCCCGTGGGAATTGAACATAATCCAGAGTGTCGGGGTGGCCGGAGGCTTGCGCGTAGGGCGTTTTGGGGTCCGGCACATACGAGACTCCCAACGCCGCCAGGGATTCCAAAAAGAGCGCTGATTTGGCCAGCGGCTTTGGAATCGTCGTCGATTTAAGAAGGGCCAGGAACGTTTTGATCCCGGCTCGTGAGAAGTCCAATACCGGAACGTCCCGCGGGGTGATGAAAGAAGAAATCCGGGCTTTGTCTTCCCAGGAGATGGCGTTCCGGGAATAGAGCGTGAGCGGCGCGTTTTGCGATACCGTTTTTTCCTGGTTGTCGTCGAAGAAAGAGAGGCGGATATCCGCTTGAACGGGCGTGTTTTCCGTGAGTTCGAGGACGGTGTCATTAAACGTCATCGTGATCGGCACTTCCAATTTGGCGCCGCTTTCCAAGAGAGGGATGACTTTTTCTGTGGCGAAATCGGTGTATTTTTTCAGGGAAATGGCGAGTTTGACGTCCTTGTAGGCGTGGTCGTTGTTGTTTTGAACGACAACGGTTCCGATCGGCTCTTTCACGTAATACTTGAAGGCGGCGGTAAAGACGGGCTTGAACCGCGTCTCAGAGATGCCCACCATGGACATGTTTTTTCTCTTCGAGGCGCGAAGGGGCGGGAAGAGCGACCAATTTCCCTCGTAGCCTTGAACGTTCACGCCGTTCACCGCGTACTGGTATTCAACACCGGGAGTGGTGGCGCTGTCGGTGGCGGTCAAGGAATTCGTGGTTTGAAGAAGGGTGTAGGAGGCGCCGTCCGTGGATCGATAAAGGCGGTAGAGCGTGGAATCCAAATTGGCGTCCCACGAGAGAACACTGTCTCCCTCTTGATCTTTGGCGGAAAGGTTGGAGATGACGTTCGGCACCACATCGATGGAGTAGAGCCGCAACTCTTTTTCCCCGAGAACCAAAAACTGGTGGTTGGGACCGCTGGCCAATCCAAGACCGATCAACGCGAGGTCGCCGATGAATTTGCCTTGCGGGGTAAAGAGGCGGATTCGTTTGGAGCCGCTGTCCAGCGCGCAGAACCGGCCGTCGCTGTCGGTGATGAGGGCCGTGAGATTGCTCCAGACAAGGGGTCTGTTGGGCTCGTTGGCCACTTCACTCAAAAATTTTCCTTTATCGTCGAAAAAGAGAAGGGCTTTTCGGTTGCCGTCGATCAAGGCGATTCGATCTTTGTTGACGGCCAGACCCGAGATGGTTTGAAATTTCCCTTTCTCATTTCCGACGGATCCAATCGAGAAAAGAAAGAGACCGTCGGGGCTTAACACCTGGACGCGGGAGTTGTCTTTATCCACCACGACGAACGATCCGTCCGTTCGAACCTGGAGGAAAGACGGATTTTTCAGGTTCCCCTCCTTCCTGCCTTTTTGTCCCACGGTTAGAACAATGTCTCCGGCGGCGCTCACTTTTTTAAGCGCGTGTTCTCCTTCATCCGCCACCCATAAATCCCCGTTTTTATCAAAGGCCATTCCGGCCGGAGAGAGGAATCCCTTGGTCCCTTTCCCTTTTTTTCCGAACGACGATTTCACCTGTCCGTTCGGATCCAGCCAGGTGAATTTCATTTTTTTGGAAGTATACGTCAGGATGTCTCCCGAGGGAGCCATGAGAGCCCGCTCGACCAGGAGCGGCCATTGTTTTTTGGAACGCACCTGGATGCGCGTTGAGGGCTCCGGGTGAAGGGGCGTTTGTTTGTCGCTGTTCGTGACGTTGAAAAGTTGAAGGCGTTTGTTTCCTGAATCAACCACCCAAAGTTTGTTCTTGCTCATGACGGCGAGCCCTGTCGGTGAGGAAAACTTGCCCGGTTCTTTTCCTTTGGTCCCGAAGGTGCCGGTCACTTTGCCGTCTTGGTTCACTTCTTTCCAGCGGCCTTTACCGAGGGTCACATAGGCAAATCCGTAGTCATCCACGGCGAGGCCTTGCGCGTCGGCGAGGCCGTCCGTGACGCCCAACCATTTCCGGTCCGGCGAGAAGCGGTGGAGCGCTCCGCGGCTTCCGTCCAGAACCCACAGGACGCCGTTTCGGGCGAACCGCATGGATGTGACGGACTTCATGGGCGTGTTTTCCGGCGCGTATAAATCATAGAGAGGCAGGCCGTCCAGGGAAAAAAGCCGGATCACGTTCTCTTTGCTTCCAACGGCGATCACGTCATCGTGGCTGATGGAAAGACAGCTGGGGGATTGAAAGGGAAATTGGGCGGTGATGGCAAACACCGGTTGTTTTTTCGTGTCGCTGGACGCTTCGATGGTTTCACTCTTGATCAGAGCGATGCGGTTTAAGCCCGGATCGGCGACGAGAAACGAGCCGTCTTTCAAAAAATCAAAATCCGAGAGCGCTCTGAATAAAATATCCTTTTTCTTTCCGGGATCCAGCGTGAACGCTGGTTTCCCATCCTCCGAGAGGCGTTGGAGGGTGTTCAGGTTCTTGTTCAAAACCCAGAATTGGTTCTGCGGGTCCAGGCGAAGGAGGGAGAGGTCCGCCTTTTTATCGGCGAGAAGAATGACTTTTTCGACGTTCACCTGTTCGTATGAAAAAAGGGACGAAGGGACGGCCAGAGCGCAAGCAATAATAAGGAAGCGAAATCGTTTCATGGGATAAAAAACCTCTCTTCGATTAAGATAGCCGATTATATATGTGGGCGGGATTGGAATGAAAGACTTAATTCATTAATGCGCGAATGAAGGGGTCTTCTTTGGCCAGTTTGTGGTAATCGAGGGCGGGCATCTGCAGAAAATCGCGCATCGTGATGGTATAGCGTTGTTCTTCCGTGATTTCCTGATATGTGTCCTGGGAGACCAAGTCGGTGAACTTGAACATTTCCTCATTGTATTTTTTCATACTCATAGATTACGGGAGGACCGTGGCAAAGACGTGACAACGGGGTGATAGACGTGTGAAAAATGTGCACTCTGTCACATGGCAGTTGTTCCCCGTCGGAGGTAAACAAAAAGTGACAGAGGCGCTTAACGTCGGAACTGACGGGAGACCTTTAAAACGTGCATCAATTTCAAGGCGATTTCACCTCTTGGTTAACTGGAATCATATTTTATTTTCGATTCGGAGGTGGGCCATGAACGATAACACGATGTACGCCGATGTCACCAGCCTTCCCATCCGAGAGGATTTTGGAAGCCACATGTTGACGGCGATTGACCATAGCAAGGCATCGGATCGTCCGTTTTTTATTCTGGTTCTTCAAATTGAAAATAGTCAGAGTTTTAAGAAGCGAAATTCCCCTTCTGTCGTCGACGCGTTCTTTAAGGAGTTGTACCACCTTGTTCGCTCCGCCGTCCATCAAAGCCAGTTTGTCGGGCCTTTTAAAAACGGTTTGGGATTGGTTTTTGACGCCGTGGACGTGGGGCATGTGGATTCGATTGCGAAAAAACTCGCGGGGTTGGTTCAAAACGTCATCAGAGCGGGAAAATACAACGATTTGACAGGCCGGTGGTCGGATCTGATCTATCAATTCCTTCACCCGAATACGCCGGGGATGATTTTCCCTCAAGTGGGATGGGCCATTTATCCGCGCGACGGCGTGGATCCCAAAGCGCTGTTGACGAGAGCGCTGTATCACATCGTCGAACAAGCCCGCTAAGGGCGACCCGCCGAAGGCGTCTATTGTCCGCCGGGAATCCGGAAAACCGGGTCGTTGTACATTTTGTATTGGCGATAGATTTTCAACTCTTTTTTTCCTGTCGAGACCGCCCCATACAAGCTAGATAATTCACTCGCCAAATCGTTCCGTTGCGTCGTTAAGGTGCTCAACTTGGCCAAACAAGCGGCCCGGTGGCTTTCCGCCGCGTCCGCCCGTTCGACTTGTTCCTGCATGTGATAAATCTTCAGCTCCATGATGGAGATTTTATCGACGAGGCTTCCGATCGTCTCAGCCATGGCGGCCCGCCTTTTTTGAGATCGTTTGAATCACCAGATCGTCGATCCGTTCGATCAAATCGTTCCGTTTCTGGTTTAATTTGTCGACGCTTCGTTTGGCTTCGGCCACTTGCTTGTCGTTATCACACCGGGCTTTGTCTTCTTCATGCCAAAGCGCGGTGTTGGTTTGGCAGAGCTCGGCTACGAGGGCGCCCATACCTGGGGACCCCATACCTGGGGACCCCAAACCTGAGTTTTTCTCCTTCATCATTTCCTCCTTCATTGTTCCGCCGGCAGCAGCGTTTTGCAGGCGTTGAGAACCGTTTCGTCTTTTAATTGATTCATGCAAAGGTGTCCGATGGGGCATTTCAGCAGATGGCACCCCAAACAGGCGACATCCGGCGCGTTCAAGGCAATATCATGCGGAGCCGAATCGGCGCGGGGTTGAGCCAACCCTGGATTCCAGTCGATGGGCCGCGTGGGGCCATAGAGCGTCACCGTCGGCGTCCCGACCGAAACGGCCAGATGCATGAGGCCTGAGTCATTGGTGACGATCAAGGCGGCTTTTTTAAAGAGAGCGGCCGCTTGGCGCAGGGTGGTCAGAGGCAGAAGCCCCAATTCCGTTTCACGGCCTCCCCGAATTTTCGACACAAGATCTTTTTCATTCGGGCCCCACGCCAGATACACGTTAACGCCGGATTCTTTAGCGAGAGCAAGTCCCACGTTCCGGAACCCGTCGGCTCGCCACCTTCGGATGGGATGTTGGTGGGTTGGGATCAAAATAACGGGGCGCCGGTTCAGTTTCTGTTCCTGGACCCAGCGTGTCGCGAAGGCCTCGTCTTCTTCCGTGAGATAAAGTTCCGGGCGAAAACTGAGAGGTGGCGGCGGAGGCGTTCCCGGCGACGGAAGTCCGGCCTCGTTTAACCAGAATGACGCGAGCCGCAATTTCCGAATCGGCACGTACTCGGGCAATTTGGGGACGGGCAAGGACACGTTGTAGAAAAGGCGAGAGATGGAGGACTGAAATCCAATGCGCCAGCGGGCTCCGCTTAATCCCGTGAGATAGCGCGTGCGCGGATTGTTCATGAAATCAAGCACGGCGTCGTACCGGCGGGACCGGATGTCTTGAATGGCTTTCCACGGGTGGGCTTTGTCATACGTCCACACCTGGTTGATATGGGGATTGGTTTCAAGAACGGAGGTGGCCGGCGACTCCGCCAGAAAATCGATGGTGGCGTCCGGGAAGGTGTGTCTGAGATAAGAGGCGACGGGCGTCGTCAGTAAAATATCGCCGATTCGTCTGAGTTGAACAATGAGGATGCGCATGGGCGTTGGTTATTCAATCAACCGGAATTGAATCCGGAAACGTTGTTCCGATTTCGGGAAACCTTCCGGGAGCGGCGGGAGCGGTGAGGCGTTTCGGACGGCCCGGAGGGCGACAGTGTCGTAAAAAGAGTCTCCGGATGATTTTTCGAGTTTAATGTTCGTCACATTCCCATCCCGTTGAATGGTGAGTCCGACAACACACTTTTGATTGCTGCCGTACACCTGTGTCCATTCCAACCAAATTCGTTGCCGGACGATGCGCAGATAGCTGCCGAAACCGAACCCGCCTCCCACCCCGTCACCGACGCCGATGCCCACGCCGCGTCCGGTCCCTCCTCCGGCGCCAAAGTCAAACGAGCCGTTGCCGGCTGTCGTTCCTTCCGCGACGCCTCGTCGAATGATATTGGATTGTTCGCCCTGGGTTTTTTCTCCTCGTTCGACGGGGACCTCTGTCGTTTCGCGTTTGACCGGCACTTTCTCCGATTGTTTATTGAGCACTTTCCAGGTTTCTTCAGCGGTTTGAGCTTTTTGAACCGGCGCCGGCTTGGCCGGCATCGGGATCTTAACCGGTTGCGGCACCACTTGACCCATCTGCGCGGCTTTGGGGCCGCCTCCGCCCCCCCCGCCTCCTCCCCCTCCCACGAAATCAAACCCGTCGATCATGATATACGGACTCGAGGGGCCTTTGATCCAGGAGAACAACAGAAAAGCGCCCAGGACGGCGGCGTGAACAGCGGTGGAGGAGAGAAAATAATTTTTCATTGATTGACGAGTTTCGGGATCACCGCCACGCCCATTTTTTCGATTTTCAGTTGCTTGGCCAAGTCCATCACGAACACGACGCTGTCGAAGGCCACGTCTTTGTCGGCCTGGATTAAAATCGAGGCGCGGTGTCCCGGCGGGAGATCCTGCGTCATGATCATTCGCAAATTGTTTCGGTTAACGACGCGGCCCTGATACGCCATGGTTCCATCGGCGGCGATCTCCACTTTGAGGGCGCGCTCTTCCGCTTTCCCGGCGTCGCTCACTTTGGGGAGGTTGACGCGCATTTGAGACTCCACCAGAATGGGCGAGATCACCATGAAAATAATCAATAGAACCAAGGCCACGTCGATGAGCGGAATCATGTTGATGTCCGCTTGTATGTGGTATCGGCCCGTTCCCTGCGAAGCTCCGGCTTTCATGATCAGCCTCGCGAGTTTTTGAGCGACAGATCCACGAGTTCACTTCCCACAATTTCCCAATCCTGAGTGAGGCGCCGCAATTTGTTGACGAAGAAGTTGTAGGCCAAGAGCGCCGGGATGGCCACAATCAAGCCGGCGGCGGTTCCCACCAACGCTTCCGCGATACCGAGCGCGACCATCGTGGCCCCTCCCGAGGCGGACATGGAGACCGCGCGAAACGCGCGGATGATCCCGATCACCGTTCCCAGGAGTCCCACGAAGGGAGCCACGCTCGCGATGGTTCCCAAAACGGAGACGTGGGTTTCAAGCGTTTGGACCTGGATCTGGATGGAGCGTTGAAGGGCCCGTTCTTTGTCGTCCCGGGACGCCGCCGCCTTGAAAATATGGGCGGTGATTTGCGCCAGAGGCTGGTCGGAGTTTTCACACCAGGCGATGATTTTTTGAATGTCCGCGGCTTTCCGGACGGATTCCAAAAAAGGTTTTGAATTGGGTTCGATTTTCGAATAGGTGCGCCAACGTTCAAAAAGGACGGCGAACGTCGTGATCGATCCGATCAAGAGAACGGACAAAACCGGCCATCCTGCGGCCAGGATATTTTTCCATGCTACGTGTTCCAATGAAGTACCTCCTCAAACGATTTCTAAATGATATGACACCAACGAAACGACGATGTTCCTAAACTGACGGGTTTGTCGACGGTCGAAGAACTTTGATGACGCTCGTCAGGTCTTCGTCCCCATATCCGTCTGTGACGGCGGCTTCCATCAGGAAACGGACGGCTTGAGTGACCGGGAGCGGAAGCCGGTGGTTTTTCCCCGCTTGATCCATAAAACGCACGTCTTTAAGCATGTTGCGCAATGAAAACGCCGGGGCGAACTGTTGTTCCAGGAGCGCTTTCTCTTTGATCTTAAAGTAACCGCAACCCAGCGCCGGACTTTGGGCGAGGACGTCGAAGATTTTCTTCGGCGCCAGGTTTTGCGCTTTGGCGAGGGCCACGGATTCGCAGAGGGCCGTTGTCATTTGCGCCACGATCAAATTCATGCAGAGTTTGAGCGCCGTCCCTTTCCCAATGTCTCCGGCGTGAACGATGGATTTTCCCATCGAGAGAAGGAACGGTTTCCATTTTTCAATAAGGGCGTCGTCGCCGCCGGCCAAAAGGATCAATGCCGCTTCTTCCACTTGTTTTTTGCTGCCCGTCACGGGGCAGTCCAAAAAGAACATCTTTTTGGCGTGGGCTTCTTTGGCGAATTCCAGCGTGGACGGCTCGTCAAGGGTGCTGGTTTGGATCAATGTTTTTCCCGCCACGTTCGCGCGCAGAAGGCCCTGGTGGCCCGTGAGAACGTCCCGAACGGCGGACGGATCCGTGACCATCACGATCAGGGCGTCTGACACGTCAGCCAACGCAGACGCAGAGGAGACGACACGCAAGCCCGCTTTTTCCGCCTCCCTGCGGCGCGGTTCGGAACGGTTGAAAACAGAAACCTCATAGCCGGCTTTCTTGGCGTTTTTGGCCATCGCCATTCCCATAATGCCAAGGCCGATAAAACCGACGGGCGGTTTGTTTTTCATTTAGACGATTGACGGGCGGTGGGGCGCTCCGCCATCGCCTCTTTGGAGACGCGTTTTCGAATGGGTTTCAAGAGATCGATCACTTCTTCGTTAAGTGGCTTGAGGTCAACCAGGTAAAGATGGGCGATGAATTTCCAGGCTTTTCCATTCATGCGGTCCTTCAAGATCCGGCCCACTTCAACTTTCGCTTCCCGGGCGACGATGAGGGCCGGGACGATTTCCTCATATCCATTGTGAATCCCTCTTAAGTACCGGAGGCGCTCCACAGAGATGTCGAACTTCTCGGACAGATTCTGGAGCACCGGCTGTTCATCATCGAAGGCCTCGCGCCCCGCGGCGGGCCCGGTTGATTTCCCGCTTTTTCCAGTGGAGGAGGCGTGTTTCCCTTTGGCTGGGAGGGGTTGGTTGATCCCCATTTTATAGGCGGCCTCCATCAGGGGATTGAACGTGAGAAGGGCCGCGCAGATAATCCAGAGGTGTGTTTTCATCGACATAAATTTAGGCCGACACTTTACGCGTCTTCCGTTCTCCTTTTAGAAGTTTTCTGAGCAAGAGCTTTTCGATAAAACTTTGTCCGACGAATTGCAAACCGTAGCGTTTCATTTGCCCGGGTTTCACCTGACGGACAACTTTGGCTTTGACCGTGAACGGGATTTCAGCGTGGCAGAGCAGCACGTCTCCAATGTTCAGTTCCGCTTCCGTGTCCACCGCCAGCCCGGCAATGCTGACGTCCACAACCACGCCCCGCCCGGCCACCTCCTGCATCGATGTTTCAAATTCCACAAAGAAGTTGGATTCCAGCCGTGTCATTCTTCGGCGTTCTTGTCCCATGGCGACTCTCCTTAGTTCCTTTTTTTTTCGATGGATGAATTGTTAGTCGAGATTATGAAAAAAAGAAGGAGAGAGCATCTCGAAAAGGATTTGCTTGGAGGCTCCGGGTTATACGGCGTTTCGTCGTTGACGCGCGGCTTCGAACAAACAGACGGCCGCGGCCGTCCCGACGTTCAAGGATTCCACCAGGCCTTTCATGGGAATTTGAATGGTTTCGCTCAAGGCCGGCAGGTCGGTTTCGCTGAATCCTTTCCCTTCCGATCCCAAGAGAAGAGCGCAGGCGCTCCGCCAGTCCACTTGATCGTAGGAGGTCGTTCCATGTTGGCTGGCACCTATGGTTTTAATGCCGCGCGCGGATAATTCCTCCATCGCTTTCGTCAATCCGGAAAACAGGTTATGCGGGACTCGAAACACGCTTCCCATGGATCCGCGAATCACTTTGGGGTTGAAGGGGTCCACTGATCGCCCGACACACCAGACCTCCGAGACGCCGGAGGCTTCCGCCGTTCGAAACAAGGCTCCCACGTTTTGAGGCAGCTGAAGTTCATGCAAGACGAGGATGAGGCTGTTGCTGTCCCCCCCGTCTGGGCGGGGCCCGCCTGGGCGGGGACCTTTGACCTCCGGCCGTTTGGCGACGGCGATCATTCCGGGCGGCGTTTGGAGATCAGACACAAAGGCCATGACATCGTTGGAGAGAAAAGTGATTTTTGGGATGGGGCGAGAGTGTTCCTTAAAAATATCAGAGACGGCCTTTTCTTGTTCGAGAAAACAATAAACGCTCTCGACGTGAATTTTCGATTTGGCCAGCTCCTCGATCAGCTTTTCCCCTTCGACGAAAATCAATTTTTTCTCATCTCCGTCACGGACGGAACGGAGCCGCCGAACAACGGGGTTGGATCGGGTTGAAATGACGTTATTGGATGGGATCACTGCCGGGATTGCTGGATCTTGTCACGGAATTCGTTCAGGAGGCGGACCAGATCGGAAAATTTGTCTCCTTTGCGAACGGCCAGTTTGGGAACATCGATTCCTTTTTCCCAGTCTTCAAGCCAATTCCGGATTCGGTTGACGGGGCCCACCACATGTTTCGCCGTCAAGGTGCCGGCGATAAGGGCGGAAAAAAGAACCAGGAACAGCCGGGTGTTGGTGGACAAAAGAATTGAAGCCAGCCCGTTGCGCCCGTCCCGGATCATTTCTGGATAGATGCCGGCTTGGTGAAGAAGAGAGTCCATTTTCCAATTAACAAGAAGGCCGATCGTGATGGAGAGGGCGAGATAGAGAAAGAAAATCTTGCGGCTTCGCTGATGACCGAGAACAGGATGGAGGATAAAGCGCGTCGATGCCATTATTGTCTCCGGAGCCGCGCCGAGTATTTGTGGAGGAGCCGCCCTAGAACGGCGCTGACAGGCATCATTTCATCTTTTTTGCGCAGGGTTAGAAAAGGAGGATCCTGCCCCAGCAAATTCTGTTCCATCCATAATTCGAGGCGGTTCAATGGTCCGATAAATTTATAAGACAGAAAAAGAGCGAACGGCGTGAGCCCCGCGACGGTCAAGAGCCCCAGCCACAAGATGAGTTGATAGAAAGAGGAGGCTTGTTGCGCGAGAGCCGTTTTTTGAGCCATCGGCAGCGTCGGGCTGTTCGCCAGCATTTGCAAGGCCAGGATGTTGGCCCCCCCGATGATAAGGACCATCAGCAACGCCCCGACGACGAAGGACAAGGTGAAGGCGGTTTGAAATTTTGGATGAGTGATGAAGTGGCGTCTCATGAAGGCAAGTATACGAGGACAGGACTCATCGCACAAGAAGGGACGTGAAAATATCGATGCGTTACGAGGGAAGTTGGTTCCCCTGGGAATCAAACCGGAAGATGAAATGTCGTCCGCCGCGGTTTAAGACGAGCGAATTAAACCGTAAGTCGTAGAGTTGAATCTCACGGATGGATGGTTGCCTGGGAGAATTTTCCGACGTTGGGGCGTATTCGACGTGCCAAACAGGAGCTTTCGCGAACCACAACAGTTTCTGAATGAACGGGGTTTGCTTAACGGCTTCAACAGCGGGGTTTGTTTCATCGGTTGTGACGACCATTTTTACATCGGCTCGATGTTGAAACACGTGAAGAAGAACCATCCGGTAGGTTTCATTCTCTTTAACGAGTCCCCGAAACCGATGACATCCCAACGCCTCCGGAAAAACATACGTAAAACCGGGCGTCCATTTTTCCCGCTGAATTGTTTGCTCAAGGAGGCGCTCTCCTTGGAGACGGCCCCATCCGCATAGCCCGATATAAAGACCCAGCGCTCCCAACGCGATTTGTGAGAGGCGTTCCAACGAGATCCATCGCTTTAACGGGATCAATAGAAGAAACGGGGCCAACGGGATTCCCCAAAAAAAGAGATCGACGATAAACACCCACGCCAGTTCGAAACGGTGGTGACTGAAGGGATACAATAAAACAACACCGTAGGAGTTTAATAGGTCGTAGAAGAGATGACCGGCCAGTCCCAGAAGAGTGAGGCCGATCAGCGTTTTCCAACTCAGGTTCTTGTACCGGAATTTAAGAAGCCAGGCGGCGGCCAGCGCCAGCAAGGGAACGCCCACGATGGAATGCGTGAGCATCCGCCGCATGAGGAAGGCGCCCGGGGATTGAGTCATGGCCCACAAGGCGTCCACGTCCGGAAGATTGGAGGCGATCACCAGCGTGGCCGTTGTGCCACGGCCCCATCGTTTTGAGAGGCCGGCGTTCGCCAGGGTCACGCCGAGCAAGGTATGCGCTATGTTGTCCATGGGATCAAACAGATTCTCCTGTATAAGTTAACATACCAAAAACGAATTCGTTTCCAGAAAAGAAAGGATGATGACCCATGGGCCGGCGATCCAAACGATCAAAACTAAAAATTAACTGGCCGTTTTTATTTGGGATCAGTTTCCTGACGCTTCTCCTCGGCGCGGCGGCGCTTGTTGTGTATGCGGAAGCGAAGCTGTCACGGCTGGTCCTCTCCGGCCTCGGCGAAGAGTTTTCGACTCGCCTCTATTCCTCTCATTATGTGATGGAAGACGGGGGGCGGTTCTCTCCTTCCCTTCTGATTCAACGCCTTCGCCGGCTTCACTATAAAGAGGTTCAAGGAACACCCCAACAGGCGGGAGAATATAAGTGGGACGCTCCGCGGGACGCTCCCCGTCTTCATCTCTTTCTTCGAGGATTTAAATCCCCCCAATTCATCCAGGAATCCACGACGGTTGACGCGACGTTTAAGTCGGATGGCCGCGTGATGATGCGCCGTGAAGAACAAGAGTTGAATCAACCCGTGGCGCTTGAGCCGGAATTGATCGGAGAGCTGTCAGGCCCCGTCAAAATCAGGCGCGACCCGACTCAGTGGGAAGAGTTTCCTGACATGTTGGTGGACGCGGTCATCGCCGTTGAAGACCGACGGTATTTTAAACACTGGGGCGTGGATCCGAAAGCCATCGCTCGCGCGGCACTTTCAAACATCGTCAAGCCCGGCCGGCTGCAAGGCGGGAGCACCATAACCCAGCAGCTGGCGAAAAACCTGTTTCTCACGCCGACGCGCTCCCTCACGCGGAAGATCCTTGAAGCCGCTCTGGCGGTTTATTTGGATTTCCGGCTCTCGAAGGAAAAAATATTAACGATCTACCTCAATCATATTTATATGGGGCAAGACCATTTCGTGAGCGTCGCCGGTATGAAAGCGGCCGCCGATTATTACCTGGGAAAAGAGTTTAAAGATCTGGACCTGGCTGAGTGCGCGCTTCTGGCCGGCGTCATTCGGTCCCCCCATTTGTTCAATCCGTTTCAACATCCGCAGAAAGCGAGGGCCCGCCGGAATTTGGTCTTAAAACTCATGTTGAAGGAACAAATGATTTCGAAAGGGGATTGCGTGAGGGCGTCGTCTCTTCCTTTGCGTTTGCGCCAGACGTCCGCCTCGACGGTTCAAACAAAAGAAGATGATTATTTTATCGCCGAAGTGGTTCGCCAACTTCTTCCTGACTATGGAGAAGAGGCTCTTTACCGGTTGGGGCTGCGAGTCTACACGACCATGGATCCCCTTTTCCAAAAGGCCGCTTGGCAAGCCTCCCGTCTCGTTTCCGATCAAGTGGCCGTGGTTCTTTTAGATCCGTCCACCGGACGCGTTTTGGCGCTCGTGGGCGGGAAAGATTTTCAGAAGAGCCAGTTTAACCGGGCCACGCAGGCCGTTCGCCAACCGGGAAGCGCTTTTAAGCCGTTTATTTACGCGGCGGCGTTGGAACACGGACTCACGCCGGCGACTCTGCTCAAAGACGAAGAGAAGAAATTTAAGGACAACCAGAACAACGTGTGGGCCCCAAAAAATTACGACGGTGTTTATCACGGAACGGTGACGCTTCGCCAGGCGCTCGCGCACTCCATGAATTCGGCCACGCTGGATTTGCTGCAGCGCGTTGGCCCGGATCGGGTGATCGATTTCGCCCGGCGGATGGGGATGACGCATCCTCTTGAGGATTCGCTTGCGCTGGGGCTTGGAACATCGGAAGTCTCTCTTCTGGAGCTTGTGGGGTGCTACGCGCCGTTTTCGAACGGCGGATTTCGCGTGTCTCCGTATTTCGTGACGTCCGTCGTGGATGCCGATGGAAATGCCCTTGAAACCATCGGAGCGGAGCGCCAATCCGTCCTCGATCCCGCCCTCGCCTCTCTCATGACATCGTTGCTGGAATCCGTCGTCAAAGAAGGCACGGCCAAACGATTGCCTGAACTGGGGTGGCCTTATCCGACGGCTGGGAAAACAGGAACCACCAACGGCGGGAAAGACGCCTGGTTTGTGGGATACACGAGCGAGGTTCTCGCCGGTGTTTGGGTTGGAAACGACGAGGCGAAATCCGTTCACCTGGCGGGCGGGGTCCACGCGTTGCCCGTGTGGGCTTCCTTAATGAAGAAGGTGTCCGGCGATTGTCCCCCCTTGGGGTTTTCAAAAGCGACGGGATTGGTCAAAGTGACGATTGATCCGTTGAGCGGAGCTTTGTCCCGGTCCGGATGTCCGATAAAAATAGAAGAAGAATTTTTAAAAGGGACGGAACCGACGGTGGACTGTCCTCTTCACCCCGGTGGGCTTAAAGGGTGGTTTCAACGTTTCCTTAAAAAATGATTCAATGACAACCAATGCCAATGCAATCTGACTTGCTTTTTATTGTGTACTCGTTTCTCAATACGATCGCGTCCGCCCTTGGGGTGAGCGTGATCATTGGGAAGCTGTCGCACGGGGTCCTTTTTCTCATTAATCGGTTAACCGGCGGGTTCGGGACGATTTTTTTTCATCACAAAGGGAAGAAGACGGGCCGCCGGCGCTATTACATCGTCGCCATCATGATTTATTTGCTTTCGTGGCTGCTGATCCTCATCGGATCCGCTTCCCTCTGGCGGTGGTTCGATAAAATCCTCAGGAAATAATCCGTCAACTCAGGCGAATGTCGACGTTGGTGTCCCGCGCGACGCCGGGCAAGGGCCGCAGACCAATCACGCTGTTAAAGAGATCCATGCTCTCCACGTGCGTCACTTTTCTCACTTCTTTTATTTTAGGCAGAAGAAGGTTGACCGCTCCCATCCGAGCCAATCCCGACAGGATGAGCAGGCTCATGAATTGCGTCCCCTTGAGGAAGGGCAGGAACGGCATCACGCTGGTTCCGATCCCCGCGCCCAGGCAAACGCAGACCCCGTTCATCATATTGAACCGGGCTGTCTGACGAACACGTTCGGTTTGTGAGACGGAATCAAAGATATACGTGCTGACGCACAAGTTATACCCCGACCACGCCACGCCGCTCACCAACTGTATGGCGACGATATAGACCGGATGTCCCGAAACGAGCCACAGAAATGGAATGAGCTGAATGAAAGCGCTTCCCATTCGGATGATTTTCAAATTGCCGGCATGATCGGCGTGCCGTCCCCACGGCGCCATCATGAAATAGGTTGTGCTGGTGGAGGCGACCAACGCGATCGTATAGGTCAGATAGCTGTAATGCAGGGTTTTCAACATGTAGACGTGGATCATGGGCGCCGAGAGATTGACGCCGAAACTCATGGCGCCGGTGAAAAGAAGGAAGGCGTTGAAATTGGTTCCAGTAGGGCTCAGGTTGGTTTCAGAAATGGCTGGTTGGACCTTTATTGTGGCGCTCACGGGCTCAAACATTTTTCTTAAGGAGAACCAAGAGAACAGACGGAATGTCGCGGCCAACGCGAAAAGGATGGCAAACCCCGCCAACACGGATCGTCCACAATACTGAAGGACTCCACCGGCGAGAAGGCTCGATGCGATAATAATCATCCCCAAAACGCGGCTTCGCCAACCGAAATACCCCGATCGTTTCGATAACGGGAGATATTCACACATCAAGCTTCCCCACGGCGCCGACGCCAGACCGCCGAAGGTGGTCGCAATGGAGGTGAGGATGATAAGGGAGATTATTTGATAGCGGTTCTCAACCATCGGTAGAAAAGACATGAAGGTGAGAGCGATGGCCTGGATAAGAACCACGATGAGGACGACTTTTTTCCGGCTTCCGATCCACCGGGTCAATTTATTGATTTGACTGTTGGCCAGCGCCATAATCAGGTTGGGAACCGAGGCCAAAATTCCGATTTGCGAAGCTTGAGCCCGAAGCGCCAGAGCGTACGGAATCACATAACTTTCCGTTATCCCCACCATGCCGGCGGCGAAGGCGCCATCCCAGAAAGACGCTTTAAGGCTTTTCCTGATTTTCCCTTTCATGGTTTAATTATTTTTTTACGGGCGGCGGAGTTGTTTTCGAGGCGATCCGAAGGTGGACGCGTTTCATTTTACGAATGGAATTGAGGGAGAAAATCCCTCCGGCCTTTTTTAAGTCATCGAGTTTGAGTACGCCTTCTTTTATTTTTTTATTTTCAAGGAGATGCGCGCGGAAGGTGCCCGCGAGAAGGCCGCAGCGAACGGGCGGTGTGATCAGTTGTCCGTCCATCTCGACGGCGACGTTGGCGGCGCGGAATTCCGTTATTTCCCCTCTCTCGTTCCAAAGCAAGACGTCGTCCACGTTCGATGAGTTCGTTTGGTGGGAGGCGTAAACAGCGCGATGGGTGGTCTTATGGTAAAGGAATGGATTGGCGGAGTTCACTGGTTGCCGGGCCACCTCCACCACGAGCTGTTTGTGAAGCGCCGCCTCCGGCAGGACTTGCGCTTCAATCGCCATTTCCCCATCCTCTTTTATGAGAACCCTGACTTTGGTCGGGACGTGTTTGAAATGCGTCGCCGCCGCGTAGAGGCCGTCTCGAACCGTTTCAGGATTCGCTTCAAATCCGAAATAGTCCGAGGATTCTTTGAGCCGCGCCAGATGGCGGTCTAGGAGGAAAAAACTGTCTTCCGGCGTCCAAAGGATGGTTTCCAAGAGTGAAAAATCCGGAACGCGCCGCGTTAGAATTTCAGCCTTCGTCCGGCATTCGTCGTACTCCGTTTTTTCATCGGAATCCCAGACAAGGCCGCTTCCGATTCCATAATCGGCTTTCTTGGTTTTTTTGTTCACCAAAACCGTTCGGATGGCGACGTTGAATTGGGCCTCCCGGTTGGGGGCGAGAAATCCAATGGTCCCCGTGTAGATGTTCCGAGGAGACGTTTCCGTTTGAGCGATGATTTGAGTGACGCGCGCTTTGGGCGCACCGGTCACGGAGGCGGGCGGAAAGAGAGCTCCCATGATGGCGGCCCACCCCGCCTTGGTTTCAGCTGAGACCGTGGACGTCATCTGCCAGAGCGTCGGATATTTTTCAATCGAGTAAAGTGATGGAACGCGAACGCTTCCGGTCACGGCGATTTTCCCCAAGTCATGCCGAACCATGTCGACGATCATCACGTTCTCCGCCCGGTTTTTCTCTGATTGCCGCAGCGTTTCGGACTGTTGCCGGTCGTCTTCGGATGTCAACTCTCGCGGGGCCGTTCCTTTCATGGGGCGAGAGTGTATCGTGTTGCCGTTCAACTGGAAAAACAATTCGTGCGAGGCGGAAAGAATCGCCCAGTCGTCTGTCTCAATATAAGCGCCATACGGCGCTTTTTGGGCCGCGATCAGATCCGTGAACAACGAAAAGGGCGATTCGGGCGCTTTGGAGGTCAGTCGAAAGGAATAGTTCGCCTGATAACAATCCCCCTCAGCGATGTGGTTTTTAATTTTTCGAAAAGCTTGGCCATACGCTGTCTGATTGATGTTCGCTTTCCAGAGGAGTTGTGTCTCTCGCGGGGATTTTTGGGGCAATGAAATAATTGATGGCTGTGAATAAAGCCCAAACCAGACGAGCGGGAAGGAATGCCCTTTGACGACTTCAAAAGCGGTGTCGAACGCCGGCGCGGCTTCATAGGAAATAAATCCGACCGCGAACACCCCCTTTGCGCGAACGGCGGTTTCAACCTCCGCTAAAACGCGAACGACCTCGCCGCAGTCGGACGTCGTCAAAATGGCGGATGGATGTTGAAAACGAAGCCATTGGCCGCGGACGGCGTCTCGAAGGATAATCTCATTTATCATGGGTTTTCTCGTGCATGATTCGGATGATATACAACAAAAATTGAATCTTAATTTATATATAAAAAGAGAAATCAAAATGCTTAAATACCGCGCTTCATATTTTGCACAGAGTGTTCATGTTGATCAGGAGGAACTATGAAAAAGATATTAGCGGTTTCCTTTGTTCTTGCGTTGGCGGTTCCCGCCTCGGTGTTCGCGAAAGGGAGCCATACGATGGCCGGTTGCGGATTGGGTTATGTTCTTTTTGGGAATCAAAATAATTCCCAAATTATGCAAGTTTTCGCCGCCACCACCAACGGAACGTGCGGAAACCAAACCTTCGGAATCACCAGCGGAACATCAGGATGTACCGAAGATGGCGCGGTGAAATTCGTGAAAGAAGCGGAAGTGTTCGCTGAAGTGAACCTGGACAGCTTAAGACGCGAAATGGCCGCCGGTGAAGGCGAATATGCCCGGGCTTTTGCCTCTCTTCTCGGGACCACAAAGGTTCCCCAGATGTTGAAGCTCTTCCACGACGAATACGCCTCGTTGTTCCCATCGTCCAAAACGACCACAGCCGAACTCCTTGATTCGTTGAAGGTGACGTTGGCTGCTCATCCTGAATTACTGAGCTAACTTATACAGATTCAAACAGACGGCGCCCGTCCGCTGCGGCGGACGGGCGCCGTTTCTTTTAATATGAACCATTCCTCGTTAGCTCATTTTTTCCGTCAGATCCTTCTGTGCCTTTTATGCGCGTCGTTTTGTTCCCCCTCTTTGCCGGCCGAGAATTTACCGGATAACAACAATCCCGCGCTCTCGACATTGATCGAGAAGGCTCATCAAAAAAACCTGGCGCACGATCGTTATTGGCGTCTGTTGTTGCACTATAAGAAAGACCTCTTTGGCGTCGAGAAGAGCGATATTGATCGAGGACATTTTTTTATTTCCAAGAACGGACGAAAAGATCCTTCATCGGAATTGGATGCCACATTGGCCGCCTTTTTTAATCCTCCTATCGTGAATCCCGATGAAGAACACCCCCAATGCCGGTATCCGGCAAGGTACGCGTGGTTAAAGGAGCAACTCGGGTTTCCGCCAGAACTTAAGGAAATGAGCTGTCCCCGCTATGAGTCTTGGCGGGACAAAATGGACCCCGGGTCCATTTCTCTGGTTTTTGCTTCGTATTACATGAACAATCCCGCGTCGATGTACGGCCACACGTTTTTCCTTTTGGGGCGAAAGGAGCGGTTCAAAGATCAACCGTTGTTGAATTACACCATCAATTTCGCCGCGATGACCAATACTCGCAACGGCATCTTGTTCGCGCTTTTCGGGCTCACCGGCGGGTTTCCAGGTGTTTTTTCAACGCATCCTTATTACATGAAGGTTCAGCAATACAATAATTTGGAGTCCCGTGATCTCTGGGAATATCGGCTCACGCTGGATGAGAACCAATTGAACCGCTTAATCCAGCATCTCTGGGAATTGGGAAATGGAACGGCCATGTCCTATTTCTTCTTCAATAAGAATTGTTCCTATCAGCTTCTCCCCCTTCTTGAAGTGGCGGATCCGAGTCTTCATTTATCGGACCGGTTTCGGTTTCGCGCCATCCCCCTTGATACGCTTCGCTGCGTGTTGGAACAGCCGGGACTTGTATCCACAACCACCTGGCGCCCCTCTTACCTTCAACAAATGCTTTCGTCGAGAGACCGTTTGAACTCGAACGAGATTCGGTTGTCGGAGAAACTTGTTCTGGATAAGCCCGGTGAATCACGAGACCAAGGGCTCGTTACCCAAGTTAAACAATTGCCGCCGGAACGCCAGATGTTGGTTCTTGAGACAGCCAATGACTTTTTACGCTACAAATCAGGGTTTCAACGAGACCAATCAGAAAACGCTCAACAAATCGAGCGTCGGATTCTCATACTCAAAAATGCCATTCCAGTCGACGTATCAAATCGATTCTCCCGCCCGAATGTTGAACCTTCCCCACCTGAGTCGGCTCATAAGACAGGGCGGTTGGGAGTTAGCGGTGGGGTGACAAAGAATAGCTCCTTTGAGGAATTTTCCGTGAGATCCGCTTTGCAGGATTTGGAAGGGGATGACACCGGATTCGTGTTCGGGAGTCTTCTTGAGATGGCTCAACTCAAGATCCGGTATGACAATCGGTTCGGTAAATTAAATTTGGAGGATTTCACGTTGTTCAACGTGAAATCGCTCGCGCCGTGGGACCGGTGGATTCATCATCCCTCATGGGGCGGTCGCATGGGGTTTTCAACCGCGCATGATGTGAACCGTTCCCCGGAGAGGAGCCTTTTCTTCGGGCTGGACGGGAATACCGGCTTAACGGTCAGGATTCCCTTTTTACGAAAGGGGTTGTTGTACGCCTTCGCGGTGGCCGATTCCGGTGTGGGCGAGCCATTTGATAAACACTATCGCATTGGCGGAGGCCTATCGTCCGGACTCTTGTTTAATCCGCTCCCGGCCTGGCGGGTCCATTTAAGCGGAACGCGTCTTCGGTATGGCGTTGGAAACGTTGGCACCACACGTAAGGTGCGTTTGATTCAAGCTGTTCAAGTGGCCCAGCAGATTGAAATGCGGTTACAGTTGGAGCGGCAAAATTCCTATCAAGAAGGAATGCTTTCTTTTAATTATTACTACTAAGGCTTGGTTAACGCATCCAAGAAGAAATTCGCCACCCTCGTTTCGTAACCTTTCCCCTCTTTTCGCAGGATTTCCAAATGATCGGCTCCCGGAACCACGTGAAGCGTTTTAGGTTCGCGCGCTTTTTTGTAAAGCCGCTCAGACATCCATTCAGGGACAATATGGTCTTTGTCTCCATGAACGATGAGAACCGGCCGCGGCGAAATGTCTGCGATGCGCTTTTCGGGATCGTATTTCGTCCCGACGAAAAACGGATAGACGGGATAGAGCGGCCACAGAAGAAACGATTTTTTTAAAACGGTTCTCGCGATGGCCCGGTACGAATTAAAACCGGCTTCGAGAACCACTCCCTTGACGAAGGGTTCCCGAGCCGTGACGACCGTGGCCACCGCGGCTCCCATGGATTGCCCGAAAACAACCACCCCCGTGTTGGGATCTCGTAAATGATTTTGCGCGTAGCGCACGCTCGCGATCCCGTCTTCAACGGTGTTTTTGGGGCTGGGAGATCCTTCCGATCCCCCGAATCCCTGATAATCCACCACAAGCACATCAAATCCGTAACGGGTGAGCCATTGGGACTGCATAAAATGGTTGGACACGTTCCCAAAATTCCCATGAAAGTGAACGACGGTGCCTTTCGGCGGGAGATTTGTTTTGAAGAAAATCGCGTACAGGTTTTTCCCGTTGAGGCTCGGGAATTGAATGACATCGTAGGGCATGCCGAGATTGACGGGGTCGACGTAGAGAGTCCGGTTCGGATAATAGAAGAAGCGAGTGGGGCTGCAACCGGTTAGAAAGAGGTGAACGCAGACAACGAGAGAGAACAAAGAAGCGAATGAGAGCCGCATCCGGGGTGAGTTCATACGATGTTTTTATCGCGTCGATTTACAAAGAAGCGGAGATTCTCCTGGATTTTGGCCCGAGAGAATCTCCGCGTTGTGAATAATGGATCGATGTTATTTCTTGTCCGGAGCCGGTGGAGTCATGGGTGCGCCCATGGGGCAGTTCATCATGCCCTTCATCATGTATCCGTGTTTCATCGAATGGCAATTTCCAAGCACATAGCCCAGAACGCCGCCGACGAGAAGCAGGATGAGAGCAACGATGGCTTTACCGCTGCAGCACGATTTCCCACTGCAGCCGCATTCGCATTCGGAGTCCGATTAACAACATTCTTTTCCTTCTCCATGTTCTTTTTCGGTCATTGTGTCCTCCTCGATTTTATTTTTTGTTTAAGGTGTCGCTTTCCGGGGACGTGATGAAGCCAAGACGTTTAGAAAGGGTTTACTGGATGGTTGTCGATTCACAGCAGGCGGCCAGTTGAGCCAGATAGGCGGAGTGGATGGAATTGAGGCGGAGCCGCTGTTTCTGAACGCAGGGCACGATGGATTCCAAATTTTCCTGCGGGAACGGTTTTTTCTTCGCGATCTCCAGGCAATATTCCATTCCGTTCTCCAAATTGATTTTAAATTCGAGGAGGCTCTCCGCGTCGCGTGCATCACGTCCGCTTTTCTTGGTGAGCGTCTCAAAGTAGTCAACGTTCATCTCTATTTCTTTGGCGAACATATGGGGGCGGTGTGCCGGGACAAGAGAAGGGCAGAGCCCGTAAATGTGTTTCACCATTTCTTCAAGAGAGTAAATACGGTCGAACCAGGCGATGTTGGGGCCAGGACAAATGGCCTGAGGGGCGTTGGACTCGTTAATCAGGCCAAGTTTGATAAGAATGCCGTTCCCAAGATGATCACAAATACAGGTTTTGATGATCACCTCTTGGCGGAGGCGGTCTTTTTCCGCGTTACGAATGGGCATGTTGTCTATGTCGTTTAATTTGGCCCGTTGATATTGTTGGGAGGCCACGCAGATGGGGCGTTCCGTGAATTCCGTGTTCGTCACGGCGAACCCTTTGGGACAGGGAGAACCGAATTTTTTATCTGTGACGCGTTGTTGAGTCCATCGTTCCGAACCCGTCCCCCGCACTGTGTTAAAGGGAACGTTGATGGGTGAAATATCGCTTAAATAGACATCGTCTTCTTTGGCGTTTTTTAAGAGTTCTCGCGTCGTGTCGTCGACATTGGTCACTTCCGGGACCAGAAGGAAGGGGCTCCCCCATCCCGTTCGGTCGGCGCCGAATTCTTCCATGAGGCGACGGTGTTCTCCGTTGGTTCCAATCCCGCCTTGGACGGTGAGCCGGGGAGACAACACAAGAGCGTCAACGCAAGCGCCGGGATTTTCTTTTCTGTAATGCTCTTGAATAAACGGTTGCAATTCGTCGGTCAACTGGCTCCATTTCTCTTTAAATTCCTTCAAAATCCACGGGATAATCTGTCCTTGTGACGGGAAGGCGTGACCCCCACAATTGAGACCGGATTCAACCCGGTATTCCGACACTTCCAACCCTCGTTTCGCCAACAACTTGCTTTGGACCAATGCCGACCTGAAATCACTCACCTTGAGGATGATTTTTTTCTCAATATCTCCGCAGGCATCCCGGTAAAAGCATTTGAATTTTTCGATGTAAGAAAAGAGCCGCCGGTTCATTCCGGCCGAGAGAACGATGCCGGAATGGAGTTGGCTGTTAGCAAATCCGCGGAGGGCGGCCTTGGCATCCGTGAAATCGTCTCCGATGGGGTTCCCGAATTCATCGTAATGAATCCGGTCCAGTTTCACCATGATGTTGACGTCGATGGATCCCGGTTTCATTTTGGATGACAATTCGTCGGCCAGAGCGTCCCGCTCGGGACCTTCGGGCATCGCCTGTAATTTCAGATAGTCTTGTTTCAGCGGAGAAGAATCGGGAAGGAGGGTGAAATAGGTTTGTTTCTCGTTCGTTTCAAAGAAAGGCTGTTTGCGGATGGCCTCCATTTTTTTGTGAACCAGGGTGCGAACCACATCCAGATACGCTGTGATCCGCCGGGCGCGTCCGTCTTCTTCCGTTCGAGAGAGTTTTGAATAAGGGAGGTCGTTTTGCGCGCAATAGTATTCCCGGAGTTTTTCCAGTAAGAAATCGTCCACGAGAGAAATAACAGACGTGATGCCAAGGGGTGCCATTCGGATGGGCGTGTCAACCGAATGGCCGATTCCCATGACGGGGATGTGAAAAGAGTGTAGTTCGTTCGTCATATGTTATTCCGTCGGCGCCAAGGGAGGGCTTTTTGTCCTGATATGTCCCCTTCGATTTCGATTCCTGCACGCAAAGAAGTGGATTGGATATTCATTCAAATGCGGTGAACATATCATGGCTTATCCGTCAGAAAAAGTCCACCCTCACGATCAGGTGTTTTATTACATTATCTTCGAAGAAGTGTATCGTTGCACGGTTGAATAAATCTTCACCCTACACGGGAAAGAAACAGTGAACCTCGGCTCCCGCGTCTTTGACGCTGGTAAAGGTCATTTTCCCCCCATGCAAGATGGCGATGTGCAGGGCTTTTGAAAGGCCCAACCCCCGGCGGTCTTTTTTCGTCGTGAAATACGGCCGAAACACCTTCTTGAGATGATTTTCCGACACCCCTTTCCCGTGGTCCTCGATCGTCAATTCCACCATCTTTTCCTGTTGGAGGAATTTTGTCGCGATGGTGATTGTTTTCCCCTCCGGGCTCGCTTCGCGGGCGTTGTCGAGAATATATCCGATCACTTCTTTGATTAATTTCTTATCCATGGAGAAGGAGGGAACGGCCTGATCCAGATGGAACTCAACCGCCGGGCCGGACGCCGTTTCTTGGATGACGTGATTGATATTCGCTGTTTCCCATGTCAATTGCGGGTATTTTGTCAGCGTCAGGAATTCTTCAATCGAATCCAGGAGGAGAGTCGTGTTCTGGTCGATGGTGGTGAAGGCTTCCTTGATTTCCGGCGACAAATTTTTCGTCGCTAACCCCGGCTGCGCCGTTCCGCTGATGATTCCAAGAAGATTGCGCGCTTTGTGGCAGAATTCGCGCGCGATATCTTCTTGGACAAGGAGGAACGACTGAAGGCGTTCCCGCCACATCTTCGTCAACGCGTTCCCATCCATTTCAGAGCCGCCGGCCATGAAGAGGGACTCGTCTTTCGGAGCGGCTTGAGGGGTTGTCGTCACGGGCGTCACGGCGGTCACTCCCGCCTCCATCTTTTTAAAGAGATCCAATTGGAACGATCCCACTTGTTGCGTCATTTTCATGAGCAGTTCTTTGATCAAGGCGATATCGGTGGGGCCGATGGCCCCGTCTGATTTTTTATTAAGGGCGGCGAGCAACTGGTCATGTTCGCGGTCGAGCCAATGGGTTGATTTTTGGATTTCGTCCGTGGTGTCTCGCAGAGAAGCGAATTCTTTGAGCAGGCGGCGAAGGTCGTGATTCACGTCCTCCTCCGCGCCGTCCTCCGTTAGCCGGATCCCGTTGCGGGAGGCTCCTCCCAAATTTTTCACCACATCCTGAAATTTGGTTTCCCACTCGCCGCGTTCCCGGAGAAGCTGGATTTCCACCTCTTTCACTTTAATTTTTTCTTCGAATGTTTCCCGTTCTTTTTCCCATAGGCGGTGTTTGTCTTCATGGGACCTCTCCAGCGTGTCCCCGCGCATTTTTTCCTGGTGGAGGAGATGTTCCTGCTCTTCCATGTGCTGGCGGGCGTTGAATAAAATTTCCCGTTCTTCCTCGGCGCGCCGTTTCCAATAATCGGCCAGGGAAATATGATCCATGGCGCGCAGGAGTTCCTGGTTAACGCCGGGGTCTTGTTCCAATCGTTTGATGTTGGCTTTGACTTCTTCCCATTTGTCCATAATGAATGTGCCTCAATATCCCTCGCTGTTCTGGAATAACCAATTCCGCTTCTTCATTTATTTCAGGGAGTCTTCAATGGCGCTTCTCAGCAAATCATCCGCCTCGTTTAAAATTTCTTCCAAGGCCGAACGGGCCTGAGGTGTTTTTAGGGACGCCAAACATTTCACCCCTTTGAATCGGACCCACTGGTCAGGATCTCTGAGAGCGACTTTGTAAATATCGACGGCGTCTTCCGCCCCCAATTTCAAGAGAGATTGGAGGACGGCGGACCTGACTTTCGGGTCTGAATCTCCAAAACCAAGTTTGAGCGCTTGAATCGAGTCGTGGGACGGGGCGATTTTGCCCAACGCTTCCACGGCGGTCTTTCGAACTTCAGAATCCTCGTCGTTTAAACCGGCGCGAAGCAGGTCAAAGACATCTCCGCCATTGATGATGCCAAGCCCGTACATCGCGTAGGCTCGAACTTCTTTTTTATGATGGCTGGGGGCTTTGAGTAGATTGGTTTTGACGGCCGGCCCGCCGATCATGAGGAGAGAGCCCAGCGCCGATTCGCCGGCGTCTTTTGACGGGTCCTCCAAGAGAGTGATAAGGGGATCGATGGCTTTGGCATCCCCCAACCACCCCAATCCGTCCGCGCTCGATTTCCGAACGTAATCATCTTCGTCGGTTAAGGCGGTTTTTAACACGTCAAATATTTTCTCGTCCTCATATTTTCCAAGAGAGTGAACCGCTGCGGCGCGCACGAGTGGGTTCTCATCTTTGGCGGCGGTCATTAAGGCCGGGATCACGTCGTTTTTCTGGACATCTCCCAGGACAACGCACATGTGTCGCTTGACATGGTACGACTCTCTCGTGATTCCATCCATAATGGCCTGAAGGTCCTTTTTTCCGATCCGGACCAAACTGTGAATAATAAAGGGGAGAAGGACCTCGTTTTCCTGTTCCAGTAAATCCAGCAGACGTTTGGGCCCTTGAGGAAGATTGAGAACGCCGAGCGCCAAAATGGCGTAACGCTTCAGGTCATCATCCGAGTCGTCCAACGCGCTCATGAAGCACTCTTCTTTCCAGAGCGTCCGGAAATCGACGACGTGTTCCTCCAGCCAGAGTTCGTCCATCATTCCGATCGCTTTTAAAACCACTTTTTGGATCAACACATCTTCTTCCGAAATAAGTTTGACGAGTTCCTCAATGGCGGATTTATTTCCAATGTTCCCGATGGCTTCGATCGCGGCAAACCGGGCGAGGTTGGCTTTGTCTCGAGCCATGTCCAAGAGTGCCGGTAGCGCTTTTGAGGAACGAATCATGCCGAGGGCCACGGCGGCTTTGAAGGCGAAGTTGCCCGTCAACAGGTTCACGAGAGGCATGGCGGCGTCTTCATCGGCCAATTTTCCCAGGCTTTCAATGACCGAGGTCACGACGTTGGGACTGGCATCGTTCAGAGAGTTGATCAGGATGGGCAGAGCTTCTTTGTTTTTGATATGACCGATCACATCCGCCGCAAATTTTCGCACGTCTTCGTTCGCATCCTCCATGAGAACCAAAATCAAATCCAAGTCCTGGTTTCCGATGGCTTCGAGGACTTCGCAAGCCAAGTTGCGCGCCGGTTCGTTTTCGCTGCGTAAGGGTTCCGTCAGCCGTTTGATGACGGGTTCCCCTCCGATGGCGACAAGGGCGTCGCCCACCGCTTCCCGGACGGCTGTGTCGGCGTCATACATCGCATCAATCAAACCAGATATGGCTTTGACGTCGCGAAGTTCTCCCAATCGCTCCGCTGCCAAACGGCGAATGGATTCATCGTCGTTTTTGAGTTCCTTTAGTTTGGTTTCAATCTCATCCCTGTTGTCCATGCCGAGCTCTCCTCTGAAACGGTTCTTAGACGCCTAGGACGGTCTCAATCGCCTTCATTAGATCGTTGGCGAAAAAAGGCTTCTTTACGAGCGCTTTGATCCCGTATTTTTCCAGGCCTTCTTCGATCTCGTTTTTTTCCGACGCGGTCATGACAATTTTAGGGATGGACCTGTACTGTTCATTTTTGTTCAACTCCTGGCACAATTGGAAGGCGTTTAATTTGGGAGTCATGTAATCCAAAATCAACAAGGCCGGATTCTCTTTTGGAATGAGCTGGAGCGCTTCATATCCGTCTCGGGCAAAAACAGCGTCATAGTTGGTTCCCCGGAAGATATGGGACATGAAATCAACGATATATTGATCGTCTTCCGAAATAAGAATTTTTTTCTTATCCATACACGTCTCCTTTTATTAGACCATCGGAACCGCTTTTGGCATTCCGTGTATAACATTCCCGGAGCGCTTCTTCTCGAACGAGAGGGAAGGAATCCTCTGATATCTTAATAAGGAGCCGCGTCGTGGCGGGGTTTTTTCTGCTGGAAAGAGCTTTGACCGTTTCTTGGCGAATCCAAAAATCGTCGTCCGTGAGCGCGCGCTCAAACAGCTCTTCTCCCCGNNGGGAGCCGGGAGAAGGCGCGAATGACCTTCACGCGCGATTCTCTGTCACAGCGGCTCCATTGCTCGAGGGCGAATCTCATGGCTTCTTCTCCTAAAACGGCGAAGGCCAGGGCTGAAGCGAAACGAACATCCGCGTTTGAGTTCAGTAAGCAATCCCATAATTGGAGCGCCGCGGCCGGATTTCCCAATTCTCTCAATATGTCAATCAAAACAACTTTTGTTTTTGAGTCGGCGTCGGGAAGTTGTTTCATGACATGGGAAAAGAGAGCTGGATGTTTGCATCGCGCCAGCACTTTTGCCGCGAGGAGGCGTATGTGGTAATCCGGTTCGTGGAGCAGTGGGAAAACGGTGTCCGCCGGCGTTTCATCAGGAGACAACGTGAGTAATCGTTCCAGGAGAACTCGTTTGTCATACGAACGGATTGAACCGGTTGTTCTTTGTTGCATACAACTCTCTGTTTAACTCCTTCCCCTTCGCACTTCAAGGATTTTCACTAAAAAACCGCTGGCGTGTATTTGAAAAATCCCCTAGAAAAATAAAAGGGAATGTTTGGTAATATCGGACATGCGTCTCCCGGACATGGATGGGCTCGAGATCTTGTCGGTCGTCGCCATTCTCTGCTTTTCCTCCTCTGTTTCCTTTGGATCTTCCGGTTCCGAAACGCTTCCATCGCTTATCCAGGCGCTCAATGAAAAAAATCAACCTCGTCTTATCCTGGCGATTCAAGCCGTTGGACGGTTGGGGCCGTCCGCGTCCGGTGCGGTTTTTCCCCTTCTTAAAACCGTGACGATCGAACAAGACGGCGTCAGCTTCCTGTGGATAGCCGATGTTCGAAACGCCATTGCCACGACGATCTGCCAGATTGGGGAAGCCGGAGTCCCCTCGCTTCTTTTGGGATTAAAGAATAACGACAACCGCGTTCGAAGCATGGCCGCCATCGGCCTTGCGGTCGTTGCGCCGGAGGTGGCGCGCAAGAAGGCCAATCCCATTTTGTTGAAGGATCTTCGGCACCGCCAAATTCGCCGGCAACGCGAGGCGGTGCTCGCGTTGGGTGACATGGGACCGGCGGCGAAGCCCGCCGTTCCGGGCCTCCTGAAAGCTCTTGAGCGCGCCCGCCGCGCTCAGCGGGGGTCGGTCGAGAAATTTAAAAGTGAAGATTATGAATACCTTCGAGCGGAGGTGGTTGAGGCCCTGGGTAAAATCCGGTTGGCGAACAACGAAACGGTTGGGGCGCTGATCGAGGAACTGAAGCCCACCGCGTCATTTTCAAATTCGGACGTCCCTGTTTACGCGGAAGAAGCCTTGGTTTCCATGGGGGCCGGCGCGGTGCCCAAATTAACTCAAGCCCTTCATAACGATGACGACGTGTTACGGTCGCGAATCGCCCGGATTCTTCGGAAGATGGGCCCTCCCGCCAAACAAAGGATAAACGGGTGCGTCAGACCGTGAAGGAAACATTAACCAAGGTCGGCAGATAAATCAGTAGGAATAGCTGAAGCCGAGGAAGTAATGGGATGAATCGTAATTGTATTGATATGTTTTTTCGTATTTTTGATTGGACTTGGCCACTTGATAGGCGACACTGGTGTTGATGGAAAACGATTTGGTGAGAAGATACGCCAGGTCGAATGAATAAAGCTGGACCTCTGTGTTGACCTTCCCGGAGACGTAGGTCCCTTCTTTTGATTGAAGAGGCCGGTTTGCGTAGAGGCGTTGGGAGAACGTGTAGCCAAAACCCACATCCCATTTGTCCGCGATTTTCGTGTTGAAGCGGGGCCCGGCAGCCCATTCGGTGTAGCTGTAATAATCGCGATTAAATTGAGTCTGTGCGGCGTCCATGTTGTTTTGATTGGATTTATTGAGAGCCAGAGAGGTATAAAACCCGACGGTATTTTCAAATTTCGTTTTGAACAACGAGGCGGGGTTGAACAGGTGCTGAGCATTCCCGGCGGCCCAGTAATACCAGTCACGCCGTTTTTTATCGCTAAAGAGCCCCGTGTCTTCGACGACTTTCGCATCGCGGTAATATCGAGGTGAGAGGAGGAAAGAAAGGCTTATGATGTTTTTCTTCGACGGAAGAAGATCCACGCTGGTCAGCCAGTCCAAGGCATCCAGATCCAACACGTCTTTTCCACCGGAGATTTCCGTCCCAAACTCTTGGCTCGCCAGGGATTGAAAATTGGGATACCGAAGATAAAAATATTCCAGTCCGGTTCGAAAACTCCGGACTTTTCCCCCCTCGCGCTCAAACTCAAAGCCCGCCACGGTTTTATCGTTATCAAAAAGACCGTCGCCCCACCCTTCATCGTTTGACTCCCGGATCAGTTCACGTTTAAAGCCGATCCGCGCTTTGGCTTTCCACGGGGAATTATTAATCCGGTGAATGGCGGTGAGATTGAAATTATGATCTTGTTCTGATTGAGTGAGAAGAGAGCCTCCCACGAGCTCTTGAACCATCACAGTCCGTCGGATAAGCCCAGAGTAAGATGGAATAAGGGTTGTTTTGTCTCCAAACGAGAGCACCGGCGCCAGGCTCCAGGATCCGTTCCCATAGAAAGAGCCCTTGTCCCCATTGAAGCGGGTTTGCCCTCCATATACTTCCAAGTTAATGATTGGAGTGATCTGAGGTTTTGCCGACGCGGAAGATCCGGTTAAGAGAAATAAAAGACCGCCCATCGCGCTGCGGCAGATAATCCGTCGGGATGTGTTCATTCGATAAGTCCCGCTTGTCGGAAGATGCGAGGAGAGACAACGAGATCGATTTTGGATGAAAAATCCGGCGAGGAGGCCACGGATTCAAAATTAATGGAATCCGGTGAGAGGTTTCGGGCCGCTCGATCACTCAACGACAGGCGTGCTCCGTTGTCATCGATATTGTATTGGTCGACTCGCAGAGTGGTGACGGTTGAGTTGCCCGTCGGGGCCAAGTAGGTGTGAACGGCCGACACTTTCTTTGCGTTTAAGAGAGCGGATAATTTTAGAGCGTTGGGAATGTCAGAAAACCGAACTCCGTCTAATTCCGCGTAACTTGAGCGGGCGTATCCCTCGCTATGTTGGTAAATAGAAGAGCCAAAAATATTGGAGTTTAAAAGGCGTGTTCCAAACGCCACCGCATCGATCGGCCGGTTATCTCCGATAAAGCCGCTGTTTCCGATCATAACGAAATTATCGTATCCCAGAGGCGTGTCGAGAGCTCCGTTTGAGTAATAGGTGGACGGTATCGTTGGGACGGTTCCGCTTTTATAGCCGCTTGACGGAACCCAATGGGAGACGAGGCGGAAATTGGCGGCGTCTCGTCCTTTTAACTCGACATACCAGTGATCATAAACAACCTGCCAAAGATTGAGGGTATTAAAGAAAATCATGTCTCCGGCTTCGGACCACTCCCGGTAGATATCGCCTCCGTTGGAAATAAACCATTTTTGCTGAACAATGTAGTTGATGGGTTTGTTGTTGGCGGTTCCATGCTGTTGAAAAAGAGGGTTGATGTCCACAATCTTGGCCGGCAGGTCGGCCAACGCCCAGGCGTCGTAACGAGAATAGGAAACATTATCCAGTCGCGTGTTGATGGTGACAAACGAAAATTGTTTGGGTTCAGGCCGGACAATATATTCTTCCATTCGGACACGCATCCCGAAGGCGTCGATCACGGTTTTTCCGTCTTGATACTGGGCCATGCGTTGTTCACGCGAGACGTCGGCTTGAAGGTGTTCCTTAAACTGCTGAAGTCCCATTTCGCGGCGGGCTTCGAATCGGGCCATCTCTTTCACTTTTTGAACGTCTTGGTTCTGTCGAAGATCGCCTCGCTGGTCCCCTTTGTCCCCTTTCAAATTTTCCGGAGGAAGGGGAGCGTGTCCGCGCATAATAGAGGTGCGTTGATTTTTGAACAACGTCACCTCGGCGCCGATGTTTTCCAGGTCGCTCACGTTCACAACGCCTTCGGTGACTTCAAAGGTGGTTTTATCGTTCTCTTCCACAATGGTGTCGAATTCCGTTCCTCGAACGCTGGCGACGGCGACGGGAGATTTGATTCGAAATTGTTGATTCTTTTTTAACGGGCGAACATAGGATCGTAAACGTCCCAAAAGAACTTTGAAAATGGTTTTCTCCGACGATGTTTCCTCAACGAGGATGGTTGTTTTCGGCGATAGGTGGACGCGGTGTTTTTCTTTGGTTTGAAGATTAACGGAGCTTTGAGAGCTGGTTTTCAGTTGGGACCCGGGCCGGACAATCTGATCCGGTTTGGCCGCTTCCCATTTCGCCTTTTCCCCCGACCTGACTTGAACATCTCCGGAGAGGTGAGAGATTTTCGCCCAAGAAGATTCTTCCGCCGCCAATAATAATGACGAACCGGCGTAGAGAACAATGGCGCTGACGCAAAAAACGATTTTTCTATTCCAATCCATTTTCATAAGGGTGTTTAATTCTAGCAAATGATTTTTAAAAAAAATGCCTATCCGCATGGGGTCGGATTAGCTCAGCGTTTCCGCGCTGTAACGGGCGATGAGGCCGGTTCGCACGGCATGCCGGTAGGTCCGTGAGAAAATCCAAAAGGCCAGAACGATATACAAGAGCGCCAGTCCCCCTCCCCACAGGAGTGTGACGCCCGAGAAGGTTTTTCCGGAAAGGATCATTCTTATTCCCTCAAATACATAGGAGGCCGGAAGCAGCTTCGATATATGTTGCATCCAATGCGGGAGTGTGGAGATCGGATAGAAAACGCCGACGAAAGGCGTGATGAGTGCTGGGATCGGCCAGATAAACCATTCTGTGGCGGGCCCAAAACGAAGCACCATTGAGCAGGCCATGATGCCGAGGGCGATACCGAATAGAAAGAGGACCAGAAGAAAGGGAACAAGCATCAGTCCGTAAACGGCGAACGACAGTCCGAACAGCGTGGACGATAAAACCAGCATGACAATCAAGCCCACCATGCTCGTCAGCGTGCTTGAGACCACAAGACCGCTCAAATACTCGCCGATGGAAAGGGGTGTGGCGAAGAAATTGAGAAAATTGCGCGACCACACGTCTTCGAAAAAAGTCATCGTCACGCCCTGCATGACGCGGATGAAAAAATCCCACAGGAGAACGGCCCCGAGGAGCGTTGGGACAAAATTAAGGCCGCTTGAGGTGACGGTGTTAAGATATCGGGAGATAAATCCCCACAACACAATGTCGATGGCCACCCAGGCGAAGAGCGGCACGACTCGCGAGAAGCTGCCGCGCATCAAATAATAATAACGCAGAACAATGGCGGAGGTGCGAACCATTCCCATCTTCACGAGTGGGGCTCCAATGAGAGGGGTTCGCGCGCCACGGCGATGAAGAGTTCTTCGAGCGTTTTCTTTCCATGCTCCGCGGGAAGAGTTTTCGGGTTCCCTTCGAGCAAAATCTTGCCATGGGACAGGAAGAGAACGCGGTCGCACATCTCTTCCACCTCGACCATGTTATGGGAGGTCCATAGAACGCCGCCTTCCCCATCGGTGGTGAACTGCCGGATTCGCGTTCGAATGTCGTGGGCCATGGAGGGGTCAAGGGAGACGGTCGGTTCATCCAGAAGAAGCAGATGCGGCCGATTGATGATGGCTTTGGCGAGGCTCACGCGCGTTTGTTCTCCCGATGAAAGCACTCCGCACTTCGTATTCCGGTGAGTCTCCAACTCGAATTGATTGAGCAGGGATTCGATTCGTTCGGAGAGGTTCTTCACCCCGTAGATCAGGCCGAAAACGCGAAGGTTTTGAGTGACCGTTAGATTCCCGGGGAGCGGAGCGTACACCGCGGCGAAGTTCGCCCGGTCGAGCGCCTCCGGGCGGTGCGTCTTGAGGTTCCACTCTTCAATGTCGATGGTTCCCGAGTCCGATTCAAGAACACCGAGGATCATGTTGATGGTGGTGGTTTTCCCGGCCCCGTTCGGACCCAGGAGGCCGACGATTTCATTTCGTTTGATGTCGAAGGTAACATGATCCACGGCCACCATGTCGCCGTAGTTCTTGCACAGATTCGTGACGGAGAGGATATTCGTTGTCATGTTAGAATCGTTCATTTAGTGCTGATTATGAGATATTTCTATCGGATCGGACTAGAGAAAGGAATTTTATAACGACAGTTTGCGTAAGCGAAGAGCGTTGGCGATGACGGAGACTGAACTAAACGTCATGGCTGCGGCAGCAATCATGGGGCTTAGGAGCAACCCAAATATAGGATATAGAACACCGGCCGCGACAGGAACTCCGATAACATTGTAGATGAAAGCAAAGAAAAGATTTTGGCGGATATTGCACATCGTCGCGTGACTGAGCGTGTAGGCCCGCGCGATTCCTCTCAAATCTCCTTTGACCAATGTAATGCGCGCGCTTTCCATCGCGACATCGGTTCCCGTACCCATGGCAATACCCACATTGGCTTGCGCCAGAGCAGGAGCGTCGTTAATCCCGTCCCCCGCCATCGCCACGATTTTTCCACGGGCCTGGAGGCGCTTAATAACCTCGATTTTTTGCTGAGGTAATGTCTCCGCTTCGATTTCATCAATTCCTAATTTCTTCGCCACCGCCTCCGCCGTGGTTCGGCTGTCGCCGGTGAGCATCACCACCTGAATCCCCCTATCTTGCAGAATCTGGATCGCCTCGTTGGAGGATTCTTTTATGGGGTCAGCTACGCCCAAAATTCCGGCCACTGACCCCTCTACAACAATAAACATGGCGGTCTGTCCATCCCGACGCATGGCCTCCGCTTTTTCTAGGGATGTGTTCAAGGAGATTCCCAGTTGCTCCAACAAATGCGAATTTCCCAAAGCGATTCGCTTGCCCTCAATTGTGCCGGTGACTCCTTTGCCAGTCAAGGATTGGAAATCTGAGGTTTGAACCAGGGTTAATTTCTTTTCTTTCGCTGCGGTAAGAATCGCCGATGCCAACGGATGCTCGCTGGCGCGCTCGAGGCTGGCGGACAATCTCAATAATTCGCTTTCCGGTTGGCCATTTAAACTGATGATGGAAACAACGCGCGGCTTGCCAACAGTTAAAGTGCCAGTTTTGTCGACCACAAGTGTGTCGACTTTCTCCATGATTTCAAGAGCCTCGGCGTTCTTCACGAGAACACCTGCCGTGGCCCCCCGGCCCGTTCCAACCATGATGGACATTGGCGTTGCCAAACCCAAGGCGCACGGGCAGGCGATTATGAGAACGGCCACAGCATTCACGAGCGCATAGCCCCAACTTGGGGAGGGCCCAACGAACCCCCAAATAACAAAAGAAATGATTGCTGCTAAAATGACCAGCGGAACAAAATACGACGAGATTTTATCCGCCAAACGCTGAATGGGAGCACGGCTCCGTTGAGCGAGGCTCACCATGCGAACAATTTGAGCGAGCAATGTTTCGCTTCCCACATGTTCTGCTTGCATCACAAAACTTCCTGTGCCATTCACGGTTCCGCCGGTTACCTTGTCGCCTTTTGTTTTTTGCACAGGGATCGCTTCTCCTGACACCATCGATTCGTCGATGGCGCTTTCTCCCTCAAGGACGAATCCATCGACCGGTATTTTTTCACCTGGGCGGACTCGCAAATGGTCGCCAATCTTAACGTTCTCTAAAGGAATATCCTTTTCCGTCTCGTCATTAAGAATAATTCGGGCTGACTTGGGCGCCAATCCCAATAATGCCTTGATCGCGCTGTTGGTCTGGCTGCGTGCGCGGAGTTCCAGAACTTGGCCCAAGAGAACAAGCGTCGTGATGGCCGAGGCTGCTTCGAAATAAACCGCGACGCCGCCTCCGTGGGTCCGGTACGCCGATGGAAAAATATTAGGAAACAAGGCGGCAACAACGCTGAAAACATACGCGACTCCCGTTCCAAGAGCAATCAACGTAAACATGTTCAAACTTCTATTTTTTAAGGATGACCAGCCGCGCTGGAAAAAAGGCCAGCCTCCCCAGAGGATCACGGGTGTTGCCAGAATAAATTGAACCCACGTTGAGAGCCTTCCCGAAAACCAATGCTGAACAGGTTGACCAGGAATCATCTCCGACATGGCGAGTAAAACGGAGGGAATCGTTAACGCTGCGCTCACCCAAAATCGGCGAGTCATATCCACAAGTTCGTGGTTTTTTTCTTCACCGACGGATGGCATCATCGGCTCAAGCGCCATGCCGCATTTTGGGCAGGAACCGGGCCCATTCTGCTGGATCTCCGGATGCATGGGGCAGGTGTAAATCGTTACCACTCCTAGTTGCATAGGGGCCGCGCTCGAAGAGGTTGGCTTTAGGTATTGTTCAGGTTCAGATTGAAACTTTGCCAGGCAACCCTTGCTGCAAAAGAAGTACGTTTGTCCCTTGTAATCGTATTGTCCCGCCGCTTTGGCGGGGACAACCGTCATTCCGCATACGGGATCTTTTTCCGTTTGTTCACCTTTGTTGCTCATTAAAAAGCCTCATCGGAAATCAATGGTTGTGCTGATGTTCGGCGTGGACATGATCTCCGTGTTCGTGGTGATGTTCCCCTGGCTCAGCCGCTTCCTTGGCTTCATCGGCATCTTCTTTCTCTGCGATGACAGAGACAGCCGGTTTGACGGCGGCGCCTTCGTCGTAGACCATCCGGCCTCCAATCTCCGCCGTCTGTGAAACCAAATAAACCGCAAAAGCCAAGACGGCCAGGAATCCCCATTTTCCTTTTGGGGCGTGATCGACGTGCCAGAAACTCCATGCAGTCAGAAGAGACCCCGTTATCAAAAGTATCCATCCAATAAATTCATGCGTTCCCATGAGATGGTGAATAACCTCATTATGGGGGAAGCTGTCTTCAGCTTGCAACCCGGTCAAGAGCGCCGCAACCGTTCCCGCCAAGGCCAAATAAAGACTCATACGGCCAGCAAATAGAACAGACCTATTTTTTAGCAAGGTCCCCAAAGCGTAGAGGAGAAACGCAGCCGGAAATAGAGCCACCGGGAAATGAACGAATATCGGATGAACGTTGAATAAATCTTTAACTCCGCTAAAACCCAACAGTGAAAAATCCATAAACATCCCCCTTATTTTTTGACCGACCTTATGTCAGACAGCGAATAATCAGCGCCCATGCCCATTTTGTTTGAGGATTCTTGAAGACTTTTTTGGAGATCCGCCAATTTTATGGTGACCCCCTTCTTGACTTTAAATTGCACCGTTAATTTTTCTGAATTGGTCACCGCTGACTCGATGCCAGGGAACCCTTTCATGGTTTTTTCTATGAAAGGGCCGCAGCCGGAACAGACAATCGCTTTCACTTTGGCCGTGTATTCCCCCCCGCCCAACGTGTGTAGGCCCTTTTCTTTTGGGGTCGCCGAAAAAACGACGGCAGATAATGCGCCACACAAGACTAAGGTAGACAGGTATTTGTATCGACTCATATATGGATCCTCCTATGCGCTGTGATTGTGAATTTCTGGAATGGGGAGTGTGCTGGCATCCACTGTCCCGTGTTTCAGTTCAAACCGCCACTTCCAAATAGAATAAATCGGCGGATAGACGAGAAGTTCCAGGATAAAACTGGTCACGAGGCCTCCAATCATGGGAGCGGCCACGCGTTTCATCATGTCGGCGCCGATCCCAAGCGACCACATAATGGGGATCAGACCCATCATCGCGGCGAAAACAGTCATCGCTTTGGGTCGAACGCGTTTCACCGCGCCGTGAATGATGGCTTCCTCTAAATCTTTATAGGTTTTCATTTTCCCTTTCCGAATGGCGTCGTAATAGGACAGGTCCAAAAAGAGAAGCATAAACACGCCTGTCTCCGCGTCCAAGCCCATGAGGGCGATCATGCCGACCCAAACGGCGATGGAAATGTTGTAACCCAAAATCCACAAGTACCACACGGCGCCGATGACGGAGAAAGGAACCGCCAGCATGACGATGGTCGCTTTAATGGGTGACTTTGTGTTCATGTAGAGAAGAATGAAGATCAAAAAGAATGTGATAGGGACAACCACTTTGAGTCGCTCTCTCACCCGAAGCATGTTTTCGTATTGGCCGCTCCACACGAGGGAATAACCCGTCGGGAGTTGAAGTTTTTCCCGGACGATTTTCTTGGCTTCTTCGACATATCCGCCGACGTCGCGACCTGCGAGATCGACATAGACGTAGCCGGAGAGCATCCCGTTTTCATCCCGGATCATCGAGGGCCCAGAGACGAGTTCGATATCCGCCAGTTCTGCCAGTGGTACTTGCGCGCCGGACATGGTGGGAACCAAGACCCGTTTGAGTTTGGGCAACGTATCCCGCAATTCTCGCGCGTATCGGACGCTCACGGTGTAGCGTTCCCGGCCTTCTATCGTGGTTGTGACAGACTCGCCGCCGATGGCGGACATGATAACTTCTTCCGCTTCTTTGACGGAGAGACCGTAGCGGGCGAGTTGATCGCGTTTCAATTTAAAATCCAGAAAATATCCGCCGGCGGTACGCTCCGCGTAAATACTCCGGGTGCCGGGGACGTCTTTTAAAATCATCTCGATGTGCGTTCCCAGCTTTTCGATCTCGGTTAAATCCGCCCCGAAGATTTTGATCCCGATAGGCGTTCGGACCCCCGTCGTGAGCATGTCGATGCGAGCCTTGATGGGCATGGTCCACGCGTTGGTGACTCCCGGAAACCGCATGGCCTGATCCAACTCGTTGATGAGCTCATCTTTATTCATGCGGTCCGGCCAGATATGCCGGAAGGGCGCTTTCATAAAATTGGGCATCCACGAAAACCAGCGGTCTTTGCTCCTCCACTGGTCTGCGGGTTTCAAAACAATGGTTGTTTCCATCATGGAGAAAGGCGCCGGATCAGTCGATGTTTCGGCTCGTCCCGCTTTTCCAAAGACGCGTTCCACTTCGGGGAAACTTTTGATGACCTGATCCATCTTTTGCATCAGTTTCTGCGCTTCGGTGACGGACAGTCCCGGAAGCGTTGTCGGCATGTAGAGGAGCGAGCCTTCGTAGAGAGGCGGCATGAATTCAGAGCCCAAGCGCAAATAAATAGGAATTGTGGTAAGAACCAAGAGGAACGCCGCCGCGATTGTTTTAACGCGGTGCTCCAGAACCCACCGGCAAGCGGGCTCATAGATTTTGAAAAGAATTTTGCTGATGGGATGTTGTTCCTCCGGGTAATAACGGCCCACGCTGATGGTATTCCATATATTGGAAAGCCAGCGCGGTTTGAAGTGGGAATAATCCATCCGCGTGAACATCATGCGCATCGCCGGGTCCAAGGTGATTGCCAAAAGCGCCGCGATCGCCATGGCCAGGTTTTTCGTGTAGGCGAGCGGCTTGAACAATCGCCCCTCTTGATCGATGAGCGTAAAGATCGGCATGAAGGCCACGGCGATGACCAGAAGCGAAAAGAAGACGGATGGTCCCACTTCTTTGAGCGCTTGGAGTCGAATCGCATGAAAATCGCCTTTGCGACCGCCTTCGACCCACTGTTCCAAACGTTTATAAGCGTTTTCCACTTCGACAATAGCGCCATCGACAAGAACGCCTATCGAGATGGCGATGCCCGCCATCGACATGATGTTCGTGGTGAGCCCCATGAAATACATGGGGATGAAGGCAAGCGTAACGGAAATCGGGATGGTGAGAATCGGAATAATCGCCGATGGAATATGCCACAGGAAGATAAGGATCACGAGGCTCACGATGATCATCTCCATCGTCAATTCATCCTTCAGGTTATCAATGGAGCGATGAATGAGCTCTGATCGGTCGTAGGTGGGTACAATTTCCGCGCCTTTGGGGAGAGACGGTTTTATTTCTTCGATTTTGGCTTTCACCCGTTCGATGACATTGAGCGCGTTTTCCCCCTGGCGCATGACGATGATGCCGCCGACGGTATCTCCTTGGCCGTCCAAATCGGCGACGCCTCGGCGGATTTCGGGCCCAATCGCCACGCGAGCCACGTTTTTCACGAGGACGGGCGTTCCTTTCATGTCCCGGCCAATGACAATATTCTCGATGTCGCCCACGCTTTTCAAGTAACCGCGACCGCGCACCATGTATTCCGCTCCGGAAAATTCCACCAGGCGTCCGCCGACATCATTGTTGCCGTCTCGAATGGCTTCCACCACTTTCATGATGGGAATGTTGTACCCGACCAACGCATTGGGATTGATGTTGATTTGATATTGCTTTTGAAAACCGCCGATGGAAGCCACTTCAGCGACGCCCGGCACCGATTGCAGCCAATAGCGCAAATACCAATCTTGAAAGGTTCGAAGCTGCGCCAAATCGTTCTGGCCGGTTTTATCGACGAGGGCATACTGGTAAACCCAACCTACGCCTGTGGCGTCCGGACCCAATTCTGTTTTCACGCCTTCAGGAAGCTTGGATTGAATTTTGGAAAGGTATTCCAGAACGCGGCTCCGCGCCCAATAAACGTCGGTTCCATCCTGGAAAACGATATACACGTAGGAGAATCCAAAATCGGAAAACCCGCGAATGGCTTTGACCTTGGGAGCTCCGAGCATAGCCGCCACGATGGGATACGTGACTTGATCTTCCATAATGTCCGGGCTTCGGTCCCAGCGAGAATAAACGATCACCTGCGTGTCGGAGAGATCCGGAATGGCGTCCAAGGGAACGTTTTTCATGGCGTAGACGGCGCCCAACACGCCGACCAGCGTTAAGATGAGGACGATGTATTTGTTCTTCGCAGAAAACTCAATTATTTTTTCAATCACCGGAGATTCCTTTAGTGTTTATGTCCACTGCCGCTCGCTTCCGATATGGCGGCTTTGAGCTTTGATTCAGAATCGATTAGAAAATTAGCGGAGGACACGACTTCTTCTCCTTCTTTGACGCCGGACAACACTTCATAAGCTCCCTCGGCTTCATGACCGATCCGGACTTCACGCGGTTCATACTGGCCTTCGCCTTTCATGACGAACACGAGTTGTCTCGTCCCCGTATCGATCAGCGCTTCCGCCGGGATGGCCAGCCTTTGGCCAAGACTCACATGAATGATGGCATCGGCGTACATCTCGGGCTTAAGGAGTCCTTCGGGATTGGGAACTTCCACCCGCACACGAAGCGACCGGGTTTCACTATTTAAGATCGGATCAACCGACTTCACTTTTCCCCAAAAGCGTTGACCGGGGAAGGCGGACGGCACGACTTCAACCGATTGCCCTTCGCGAATCAACCCGGATTCATATTCATATATTTGGGCGTAAACCCAAATCGTTCCTCCGGATTGTCCGATTAAGAGATTGGTTGGGCTCTCCGATGTGCTTAAAATATTTTTGATCTGAGATTCTGTGAGTCCCAACTGCCGGAGGCGCAGGGTCGAGGCATTTAAAAGTGCGTCCGCTCTTTCGTGAGCTTCCGGCCACGGGCTGTCTTTGATCTTATCCCGTGCGATGAGCGCCTCTTTATATTCACTCATGGCGCTGTAAAGATCCGGGTCGTAAGCGACGCGCGCGCTGGCTCTAACGATTAAAGTCAAATCACGTCGGGTTACTTTCTCCGTGCGGACGCCGATCAGTTGCTCGCGGTTGGCCGAGAGGTTCACATCAGCGCGTCCGGAGACGTTCGACGTTCCCTGTTTTTCATCGGAATAAACCGGCACATAATCCATTCCCATTTCGTCTTTCTTTGGGACGGGCGAGGTGACACCGGGCTGCATCGGATGGCGGTAATAAAGAATTTTCCGTTCCCCTTTTGATCCTCCAGTTTCTTCCACTGCCTTCTCATGGGTTTCTTCCGATTCGATGGGAACAAGTCGCATCCCGCATATGGGGCAGTCGCCGGGTTTATCCGACACATAAGTCGGGTGCATGGGGCAATGGAATTTGGCTTTCATTTCTGTTGATGTATTGCCTGAATGGTTGTGATCCCCTGATTTCTTGCTGCAGGCGGTAAAAAAGACAAGTCCAATTGTTAACATCGTCATTCCCGCGAAAGCGGGGATCCAGCCGTAACGTGTCTTTAATGAAGGTCTAAAACTGGATTCCCACTTTCGCGGGAATGACGAAGTCATTTTCATTGTGCCTCCTTGCTCGCCGTGGCGAGCCTTAAATCTGATCCCACGGCGCGCTCCAGCTCCGCCAGGGCAATTTCGTAATCGGTGATGTGTTGATAGTGTTCCAGTCGAAAATTAAGAAGGCTCCGCGACGCGTCCAGCAAATCTAAAAAGTTCAATTTGTCTGATTGATAACCGGCTTCCGCTACTTTCAAGGCTTCTTCCGCCTGAGGGATGACGCTGGTCTGATAGAGATCAATCAGGCGCTGCGTTGTCTGAACTTTGACGAAGAGATTTTTGACGTCGTAAAGGGTCATGTTCTTCATGGTTTGAAGTTCCGCTTGAGCCATCTCCCGGTCGGCCTTGGCCTCTTTAACCATCGCCCCTTGTTTCCAGAACCAGAGCGGGACGGAAAACCCGATGATCGCGTCCTGCGAGTCCACGCCGTTCATCATGTCGCGCTGGCGGTATTGAAGCATGAGATCGGGCAGATAGTCCGAGCGGGCGATTCCCACCGCCGTTCCACTTCGCTCAACGCTCAACGCCGCTTCCTTGAGATCAGGGCGGGTTTTTAGAGCTTGAGTTTGCAGCTCGCGCAAATCTTCTTTCATGGAGGGCGAAGCCGGTTCCTCTGGAGGTCCCAGCGGCGTCTGCGGGTCCCGGTTCAGAAGCGTGTTCAGCATCGCCTGGTTCGTTTCCCTTTCTTGATCCAGTGAAATGAGCATGTTCTGCATCTTGGATAGTTCCACTTGAGCTTTCAACACTTCTCCTTGAGAAGCTTTGCCCGACGCGTATCTGGCTTCGGCCACTTTGGAAAAGCGCCGCATGAGATCCGTGTTCTCCTCAAACACATGAAGGGCGTGATGGCTCCAATAAAGCATGGCGTAAGCGCTTTTGACTCGCGATAAAACACTCCGCTCTTTCGACCTAAACGCCGCCTCGGCCATCTGCGCCTCTTTTTTGGCCAGACGGCTCTTCAAATAGAGTGTGGAGGGAAACGGCAGTTCCTGCGTGACGGCAATGTTTTTTTCCTCCGCTTTCGAGATGATGTTTTCCCCTCTTGGCGCGTACATCCGCTCAATATCAAGGCGCGGTTTATCCGGCGTTCCGGCTTGGGAAATCCGAGCCCGGGCGGCGTCCCATTTTTTTCGAGCGGCCAGAATCTCCGGATTTTCCTTTTGAGCCATGGCGAGAGCGTCTTTTAGTGTGAGCGTCCCTGTTGAGACGGCTGGAGCCTCCGCCCCGAGCGCCGCCGTCGCCATTAAGAGAAACAGTCCCGCACATTGGATTTTCATTTGTCATGTCCTTTCATATCGCACATGCCGCACAGGCATTTTTGACCGGGGACTATTTTGCGGCAACTCATGCAAATCTCATGCATGAGGGAAGAAAATAATTTTTCTCTCTGACCAGGGGTGATGATGTCCCGCATCACAATCAGATGATTGATCACGAGCTTCTGCTGTTCCGCCTCAAGCGCTGAAACACGCTGTGAATAGTCGGTCACCTTTTTTGAGTTCGCGGGCTCTTCCTGAATAAGACGGCACAAGGCGATTCTCTCTTCCGCCAATTTCACCTGAATGGGTTGCAAATCTTTTTTAAGCGACGCTCCATCAGGCTCGATCTTTTTTTTCTGCTCCAGAGTCAAGCTGAGTTCATTCGCCCATTCGTGAGCGGGGAATATTCCGCCACTTGTTGGAGCGATGGCCTGACAACCGGAAAAATGTTTAAGGCACAAATAGGTTGTGCTGGCCGCCAAACCTAAAACAAACAGGGATCCGGCCGCGAATATTAAAATGGTTTTTCTGCTCATATTCTCTCCCTTTTTAATGAGGTCTGGTTTTTCATGAATATTTGTTCAATAGAGTTGGGAGGGTAAGGCGAGGTCACAACAGAAGAGGGATTTATTAAGGCAACTTCTTTCCGGTTGTGGTTTTCAAACAATAGAAATCCCCCCGTGACGCCGATCACCCAGACAGCTGCCATTCCCGCAAGGCCCAAGGCCGCCGGTAAGAGGGATCGCCAACCGGTTTGTTTCGATTCTTCTTGCCGAACTCTGGCCCAAAAACGAGCTTCGAAATTCGGAGACGGCTCGATGGATTTCAGATCGCCCAACATCTCCCAGGACTCGGATAGGAGTTTTTCTTCTTTCCGGCAAACCTCGCAAACGTCAAGATGGGTTTTTATCGCTTTTTCATTCTCGGCCGATAACTCGCCGTCTTGGTAGGCCGGCAGCTTCTCTTGAATTTGTTCGCACGTCATCGGTAGCCTCCTCATAGTTGTCCTTCACTCTTCTATACACCGAACTATGAGAAAACTTTCGGTCGGAAATCTATTTTTTAGAGAAATGTTAGGGTGCGTTCAATAATGGTTGATTGTCAGCTATTCTCTATTGTTTGTCACCTTGGGTTTCTAAAGCTGATTTGAGCCCTTTGGCCAATTCTTTTGTCGATCCCACTCCCCAAAAGTGAAGGAACAACACGCGCGGAGATTCCATGGACATGTGGTTATGGATCGCCACGATATTAATATCGGCATGCCGAAGAGCTTTCAGGACTCCTTGTAGCTCCGATTCATACATGGCGAAATCGCCGTCCACAACCGCTTGATCGTCACTCCCAACAAAAGCGGCCCACGTGTTCACGCCCATCGCGTTCCCCACTTCAACGCCGTTCATCTTGGTTGTTTTTCCGAAGGTCACCTTGTAGACGCCTTTGTTCAGTTCCCCCGCCTTTCCAAGAATAGCGTCAATTGTTTTGGGATCGAGCGATGAGGTTAACGGATCAAGGTTGGTTTGCGGAACCGGGCCTTTCCCACCGCTGGTTTCCTTGAGTTTCTCGAACACTTTTCCCACAGCGGCCGCTAACGTTTCTTCATCTCCCATCCCCCCGATATGCATGAACATTACCTTGGGAGAGTCCCAGAAGAAATGGTTATGGAGAGCTGTGACGTCGAGCCCATTGTCCAGCGCCGCGCTCATGACGGAATTCACCTGATCCTGCAGAAGCACCATATCTCCCATCACCATCGTATCCATGCCGGTTTTTTTAAAAGCAGCCCATGCGGTAAGTCCCATCGGCGGAGTCATTTTTACGCCCGCCGCGGTTACTTCGATATCGTTCCGCGGATAGCTCACTTTGAAGACGCCTTCTTTTTCATTCAGGGCGCCTTTCAAGCCTGTGAGCTGCTCGATTTTCGCCGTATTGAGGGATCCCATTTCTCCCTGAACAAGAGATGCTCCGGTTAGCGTTAGCATGAGACCCATCAAGAGCGTCGTAATTTTTCGATTCGTTATCTGTTTCATGAAGTCCCCCCAATTAAAACACGTTAATTATTTAACGCCTTTACAATTGGCAAGTTCCTTCGCAATGAGATAGGCGCGTTATTTAGGAGAGAATTCTTGTAAGGTTTTTTTTAGGGTTTGGCGGGCGCGAAAAAGAAGAGCTGTAACTGACGACAAGGATAGGCTCATGGTAACAGCAATTTCCTCGTAAGACATATTTTCATATCGGGCGAGAATAACAGCTGTCCGTTGGTTTTCGGGAAGAGCCTGGATGGCAGATTGAACAGATCGGGTTATTTCCGCTTTCTCAAGGCTATCCTTCTCTGCTGGCGAGCTTATCTCGATTGACTCTGGTGAAAAGTCATTTCCACCATCATCAGAGGCCGTCCAATCCAAGGATTGATGTGGATGTCTCTTTTTATCCCGGAGCCTATTTGAGAATAGATGGGCCACAATGGAATAGAGCCAAGGACGAAAAGGGCTTTTGGGGTCGTAAGAGAGCTTCTTTCTATAGATGCGGACGAATACCTCTTGAGCGATATCTTCAGCTTCTTCTTTTGAATTTAAAAACCGGTAAGCGAAATTGATAATTCGGGAGCTGTACCGGTCAAAAAAGAGTTGGAAGGCTTCCTCGTTCCCCTCCTGAAAAAGAATCATCAGCGACTCATCCGAATCGCTTCTATCCCCCAATAATTGATTGTTTTTGGTCACATTAGGCATGCCACTCCAAAAAATACACGTCAGTCATGTATTCTATTGCTTTTCGGATGGATGCCATATGCACAACGATGTTATTTTAACGCCTTCTCCAAATCTTCTTTCAAATCCAAAATATGTTCGATGCCGACAGAGAGACGAACCAGGTTCTCTTTAATTCCCCGCTTCTTTTTCTCCTCATCGGAAAAAACGGCGTGGGTCATTTTCGGAGGGTAGCACACGAGGGATTCCACGCCCCCCAAGCTTTCGGCCAGAGTGAAAATCTTGAGCTTCGAAAAAAACCTTTCCACAGCGGGACGCCCTCCTTTTAATTTGATCGAGATCATGCCCCCGAAACCGCTCATCTGTTTTTTGGCGATGTGATGACGGTCGTGGGACGGGAGGCCGGGGTAATAAACTTTTTCCACTTTGGGGTGTTTTGAAAGGAACTTCGCCAGCGCGAACGCATTTTTTTCATGTTCTTTCATCCGAACAGCCAACGTTTTGATGCCGCGAAGGACGAGCCAACTGTCCAAAATTCCAGGCACCGCTCCCGCCGCGTTTTGATGGAATTTCAAAGCGCGGTAAACGTCTTCATTCGAAGTGATGACTGCTCCGCCTATGACATCGCTATGCCCGGCGAGATACTTGGTCGTGCTGTGAACGACAATGTCGGCCCCCCATTCCAAAGGCCGTTGG
>PLLH01000102.1:6414-6575 GCA_003140895.1 Elusimicrobiota bacterium | reverse complement strand
CCCGTTGAATTCGCCACCAACGCCCCAATATAATTCCGCGTCACCCCACCCAAGGTCGTGAACCATCCCCCGACATACACCGTCCCGTTGTCCACTGCCAGAGAATTGACTGTACTGCTCGCCCCGGGATTCCAAGACGTCGCCGCCCCCGTTGAATTCGC
>PLLH01000102.1:0-6398 GCA_003140895.1 Elusimicrobiota bacterium | reverse complement strand
GCTCCAATATAATTCCGCGTCACTCCACCCAAGGTCGTGAAATCTCCCCCGGCATACACCGTCCCGTTGTCCACCACCAGAGAAAGGACCCGACCGATGGCCCCCGGATTCCAGTTCATGTCCAACGACCCGTCCGCCAGAATGTGGGCGATATTGCTTCTCGCGACTCCGCCCACATAAGTGAAAGTCCCGGCAATATACCACCCCCCCTGTTTATCAGAAACGGATGAATAAACTGTCCCCACCACCTTGGCATAAATCGGCACAGGATTCCCTGTCACTTGATCAATGGGTACCCCACTTCCTGTGTTCTGCCCCATAGTGGTGAATCCACCTCCGATGTAGACGGTCGTTCCATCAAAAGCCAGGGCTTTCACTGTTCCGTTGGTCCCCCATGCAGTGTCGGACGGCACTGTGGAGAGCGGCGCAATCTGCCAGTTCGTGTTGTCGCCCGAATCCACGCCGCCGCTCACGTTGGTGAAGCAGTAAAGCGTTTGGCCCTGGGAAGCGTTGGAGTCTTTGACGTCGACGTTAGAAATATTTTGCGTGGCGGTTGAGGCGGTGCTTAAAGCGATGTTCCCTTGAACGCCATCACTCGTTGAACGAATACTGATGCGGGAACCGGAGGCTCCGGTCAAGGTGAGCGCATGAGAAATGGTTTGTGTTCCGGTCGTGTCGAATTGGATCGTGGCACCCGCCGTGAGGGCCGTCAAGTTGTAAAACGTCGTTGACCCCATCAACGATTGACGCGTTCCGGCCAAGATGACGGCGGATGTCCCCCCATTGAAGGTCCCCGCCTGATTTGTCCAATTGCCTGTCACCAACACATCGCTTCCCAGCGTGAGAGTAGCTCCCGCCTTATTAATAATGATGCAATAGAAGGAGGTGGCCGCCGCGCTCAGCGTCGAATTCTGACTTCCAGTGAATGAAATAGTTGAAGCGTTCGCGGTAAAGCTGCCGCCGCTTCGAATCATATCGCCTTGCATCGTCACAACAGACGTCCCGAGAACGATGTCGCCGCTTGTCTGAGTGAAGCTGCTGGAAACAGTGACGTTGTAGCTCTGCGTGTTGAAAGTCCCGGTGTAACCCGAAAGGGTGAGAGTGGCGACGGACACCGTGGTGTTCACAGTGCAGTTTCCGTTCTTTCCGCCCGCGCCGTCAAAAATGACGGTGTGCGTGGAGCTCGGCACGCTGGCGCCTCCGGTCGCGCCGTCCGCGATGGACCAATTGGCGGAATCATTCCAATTTCCCGCGCTTGAGGCCACCCAATACCGCACGCCGGTGTCGCCGAAAAGCCAGTTCACGTTGTTTCCAAGATTGCTGGAGGCGGGTCCGGCCACCATTGTCGAGCCGCCGCTCGCATCCGAGTCCTTCACCTGGAGAGAGGACAGCGTTTGACTGGAACCGGTATACGTGAGATACCAGGGGAGGCCGTCCGTCGTGGAACGAAGCGTGATGCTCTCCAAATCGACTTTCGACGTGGCATAGAACGTCGTCCCGGACGTGAATTTCAACACCTTCGCTGTCGTGGTCGACACCAAACTGTAGAACGTGGACGACCCCGTCAACGTGGCTGTTGAGGCGCCGACAAAGGCCGTCGTGGATTGATTGGCCACAAACGTTCCCGCTGTTCGAGAAAAATCTCCGGAAAGGAGAACGGACCCGGAGGACTGGAACACGCCGCCCGTTTGCGTATAGTTTTTACCAACGTTGACCGTGACCGGAACGTAGAACGTCCCGCTTTGCAGAAGGAGATCGCCGTAGATATTCATATTATCGCTGAGAACGGGGTACGTCAGCGTCACGTTGTCCAGCCACCCTTTGTCTGAGTTCGTCGCGACCGACGAGTCTTTCCCATACTTCCACATCAAGCTATGCGTTCCGGCCGGCACGCTCACATCGACCCGCGTCCACCCCACCTCTCCCGCAATTCGTTGGGTGTAACCGGAGTCCTTTGAACAGGAGTCATTGTCCAGACAGAAAACGAGAGCGTCGCAACACGGCTCAGAACTCACCCTCCAATAGAAACTGAGCGTGGAATCAGCGGCCAGTTGAATCGTCTTCTGCAATGTCGTTTCCTGATTATCCGCGATGGCCCCCGACGCCGCGCACTTGCTGCCGTCCTGCGAGGTCGTGGCGTCCTGCTGCCAACTGGCCGATCCACCCAGCACCCATCCGGCCGGCGGGAAAGACGACTCAAAGGATTCCTGCGGAACGGTATCGCCGATCTTTTGAATCGCGTCTCCCGCATCCGCCATATTCACCTTCACGTTATAGTAATCAAAGAGAGGGATATTGAACATCGTCGACGCGCCGTCAGCGTTACCGACAAATTCCCACGTTCCGGAATCAACGTCGTTTCCTTGCGCCAGCGTCACGGCTTCTCCTCCCCGCAGCCGGAGTGTGCCGTTGTTGACGAAACTCGCCCACAAGCTCATGGTGGATCCATTCAAATCAAACGTCCCGTTGTTGATCGTGAGCGAATTGGTCAGGGAGAGAAACCATCCCAATCGAACGCTGCCGCCCGATTTATCAATGAAAAGGCTGCAGGTTTCCCCTGAAGAGGAGATCAGCACCTGGCTTTGGCTCCCGGTGAACTGAACCGTGGACGACGTCGCTGAAAACGTCCCCGCGGTGTGGGTCATGTTCCCCTGAATGGTGACGACGGAGGTTCCCGCCGTCACTTGGCCGCTGGACTGGCTGAACCCGCCCGTGAGGGCGAGCGGCACTCCAGTCATCGTCAGGGTTCCGGTGTATCCCGAGAGCGTTAGCGTGGAAATCGTCACGGGAATATCCATGGTGGCGTTGCTGTTTCGATTGTTGTCAAAAACGACGGAATGAGTTGAAAGAGGAACCCCGGCCGTCCCCCCTCCTCCGCCGGAGGAATATCCCCAGTTCAGAGGGTTGCTCCAATTTCCGGCCGTTTTGGTCACCCAATATCGGACTCCGGTGTCGTTGGGCACAAAGTTCCAGTTAACGTTCCCGCCTGAATCGGTTGACGTGTCATCCGCCGTAATGGCGAGGCCCGGGCTCGCGTTGGAAGAACTGACATCCACAAACCGCGCAGAACTGGTTGACGTATTCTTTAAATACCATTGAGCCGCTGACGAGGTGGACCGGAGTACAACGGCGCTCGAAGCGGACCCGATGGCGCTGAAGGTGGAAATGGTAAAGGTTGAATTCCCGGCGAAATAAACCGTGGCGGCGCTCCCCATGCTCGCCGCGTTCACCGAGAAGAGAGACGCCGTGAAAGAGCTGATGAAGGTGAGCCCGCCTGTGGCCGTGTTGGAATCGATGATCTGCGCGAAGTTTTGCCCGCCGATATCAACAGTTTGAGCCAAGCCGGACACAAAGGTTGCCGTTGAACCGCTCGCGGACAGAGTCCCGCCTCGTTTAATCCAGTCGCCGCCCATTTTGAGAGCCTTGCCGCTCGCGGTCACGTCTCCCGCCAGCTGAACAAAGCTTCCCGTCAGCGTCAAATTATCGGCGAGCGTTAATCCCCCTCCGGCCTTGTTCACTAAAATATTATTGAGCGTCACCGAGCTGGAAGTTAGATTTTGATTCTGAGCGCTTTGAAACGCGATGGTAGACGCCCCCGCCTGGAAGGTGGAACCGGCCATGAGGAACATATCTCCGCCGATCGTCAAAACGGAAGCGCCGAGAGAAACTGTTCCGCTTGTTTGCGTGTAATGGCTTGAAATTGTGATGCTGTAATTCTGGGAGTTGATCGTTCCCGTGTATCCGGAAAGGGTCAACGTTCCAATAGACACACTCTGGTCGATGGCGCACGATCCGTTCCGCCCGACGTATCCATCGAAGACGACCGTGTGCGTTCCCACGGGAACCGAGGCGCCGCCGCCCCCGCCCGAGGCGATCGACCAATTGGCGGGGTTATTCCAATTGCCGGATGAAGCCGACACCCAATATCGATACAGAGAATCCGCCTGTGTTTGGAAGTCCCAATTGACGGTATTGCTTCCGACGGAATTGACGCCCGCCAGAATGGTTTTTCCGCTGGAGGCATCGGAGTCCATCACATCCACATAACTCACTTGGTTTAAACCTGTGTTATTTAAGAACCAAGAAGAAGGACTTGAGGTTGACCGGAGGACCGCCATGTTCGTCGCGTTCCCGTTCACAAGGAATGAATTGATCGTAAAGGTTGAATTGGCGGAAAAATAAATCGCCGCGGAGGACGCCAAATCGGATGTATTGACGGAAAGCTGATCCGCCGTGAAGGAACTGACGAAGGTGAGCCCGCCGGAGGCCGTGTTGGATGAGACCAACCGGCCAAACGTCTGCGCCCCCGCATCGATGATCTGCGCTGTGGACGTCGAGATAAACGTCACGGTGGATCCCGCCAGACTCAAGTTCCCTGAAGGGCGAGTCCAGTTTCCTGCCAAATTGAGAGGATCGCCCAAGCTGAAGTTGCCCCCGCTCTTATTAATACGAAGATGATTGATGGTCCTGCCGGCCGATGTCAGAGCCTGACCCAAAGTCCCCGTAAATTGGAGAGTGGACGTTCCCGCGTCGAACTGAGAACTCCCCGTCAAATTCATATTTCCCTGAAGCGTCACAACGGACGTTCCCAATGAAACGGTTCCGCCCGTCTGGAGCAGATCTCCCGTCACGCTAAGAGCCGCTCCTCCGGTGGTCAGGTTCCCGCGGACGACAAGGCCGCCCCCAACGTTGATATCGCCGGACGAGATATAAACACCTCCCCGCCAAACCAGAAGCGTTTTCCCGCTTTTCACGTTCACGGTTCCGCTGTCCACCGTATAGAGGGCGGAAATGTCGGTATCCCCATTCAATGCCGCCGTCGAAAGACGGGTGTTCGTGACGGCCGTTCCCGTGGAATCTTCAACTCGTAAAATTAAATGGTCTTGATATAGATCCATTCCCATGCCGTCGGCGCTTCCACCGGAGGCCACCATCGCGGTAACGGCTTTCTCGGTCTGATTATCCAGATAAAGCGTGGCCACATTCCCTGAAACGAGATTTAAATTCTTTAGTGTGAATTGGCCAAGACTGTCGGTCGTGGCGGAGGCCACCGGCGCGGAACCATTAATGGAGAGCGCCACCGTTCGCCCGGCTCCCATCGGCGTGACCCCTTCATCGCTGTACACCGTTCCCGATAAACCGGGAGCGGAGAGCATGGCGAAATATTCCTGAGGTTTATTTCCCATCGTTGTAAAAGTTCCGCCCACATAAACCGTCCCGGAGCTGACAGCAAGAGAGGTAACCGTGCTATTGGGGGCCGGGTTCCATGAAGTGACCAGTCCGGCCCCGTCCAACGCCGCAAGATAATACCGAGTGAGTCCTCCAATCGTTGTGAAATTTCCTCCGGCGTAGATCAACGCCCCATCGGTGGCCAACGCATTAATAGCGCTGGTAGCGGAAGGGTTCCATGAGGTGGCCGCGCCTGTCGTATCCAGCGCCGCAATGTAATTTCGGGATTGACCGCCGATTGACGTAAAGTTGCCTCCGGCGTAAATTGTCTTACCTTTAACGAGGAGAGCGAAAACAGTACTGTCCGCGCTCGGATCCCACGACGTCGCCGCCCCGCTGGAATCCAACGCCGCGATATAGTTCCGAGTCACGCCGCCCATCGTCGTGAAAGCTCCCCCCGCGTACACCACGCCATTATCCACCGCCAGAGAATAAACATTGGATGTCCCGACGCCACCTCCCGCGTTCGGATCCCAGCTGGTCAACGCTCCGGTTGAACTTCCCACCAAAGCCGCGATATAATTCCGCGTCATCCCGCCCATTTGAGTAAATTGACCGCCGGCGTAAACCGTGCCATTGCTGGCCGCTAAAACGTTAATGGTGCTGTTGGCCACGGGATTCCACGCCGTCGCGGCGCCGCTCGCGTCGAGCGCCGCGATATAATTACGCGTTTGGCCGCCAATGGACGTAAATCCTCCGGCGGCGTAGACGGTTCCACCGTCAACGGCAAGGGCATTCACGTAGGAATTGGCGTTCGGGGTCCAAGAGGTCACCGCCCCGAATGGGTCCAACGCCGCGATATAATTCCGCGCCTGTCCTCCCAACGACTTAAACACGCCCCCGGCAAAAACCGTTGTCCCGTCGCATCCCAGCGCCTTGACGGTTCCATCCGCGCTCGGGTTCCAACTGGTCACAACACCCGTTGAATTGGCCACCAGCGCTCCAAGATAGCTCCGGCTCACGCCGCCCAACGTCGTGAAAGATCCTCCAACGTACACCGTCCCGTTGTTCACCGCTAAAGAAAACACTACAGAACTCGGATTGGGAGTCCATGAAACAACCGCTCCCGTTGAATTGGCCACAACCGCCGCCAAATACGTCCGCGCGACGCCACCGATCGTGGTGAATTGACCTCCGGCATACACCGTTCCGCCGTCCACCGCCAACGA
>PLLH01000075.1 GCA_003140895.1 Elusimicrobiota bacterium | reverse complement strand
CGCCGCGGCGGGTGGCCTTTTTTTATCCCCCTCATTCCAATTTCACGTTTTCTATCGGAAAAATTCTTACGATAACTTTACATTCCTCTGACACGCCTTCCCGACGATAAATCCTACTCTGATCCTGTCGTATTACACAGATTCCAAAGTAAATCAATCGACGTTCGACGGAGGTGTTTTCATGGTGAATTTATTGCCGACGCTTCAAAAGTGGATTGATGGTCTTTTCTTGAAATCGAAAAGAAGTTCAGCGGGATCTGATTACCTAATGGAGGAATGATATGGGGGGAAATGTGAAACGTGTTCAGCTTGTCATGTTGTGCGTTTGTCTTGTTGTTGCCGGGATGGTTTCTTCGGTGAAGGCCGGATTTGAATTCACCATTGAGGGCGGTCCGATGATGCCGAGCGGGAGTTTAAGCGGAGTCTCTGGGGCTGGAAGTGATAGCACGACCGAAGTCTCGATCGAGAGTGGAGGCATGAGCGTTGGAACCTCTCTGTTTTATTGGTTCAACAAAAAGTTTGCCCTTGGCGTTGAGGGGATATATGCGCCGAGTGTCGAAATCAAAGAAAAGTACAGCTATCAGGCTGGTTACCCCTTTGGGGCAATAGATCTGGAAGGGTCGTCGACAGAGCCAATGTTTGCCATTCTTCCTGGTATTAAATTTGGAAGCAATGCCGAGCCAAGTAAAAAAGAACCGAGTTGCTATGTTCTTTTATCGGCGGGGATTTATTCAAGAGCTCAAGCCACAAACCTAACGGTTGAAGGAAGCAAGACCGTCGGTGGGTATTCCACACACATATCGAGAACAGATGTTCCTGGATATTCCATTGATAGTGTTGGGTTCGCTCCTGGATTTGGCGTCAGCTTTCCCATCGGGAGCAAAGTCCAACTCGGTTTTGATGTCCGATATCACATTGTCAGCCAAGACGGCATTCGGTTCCTGAATCCGACCGTTCACCTGGCTTTTTAGTGACAAGGATTTGAGTAGTGGGGAATACATCTGATCTTTCAGTATGGCGGAAAAAACAGGAGGGCGCAATCTTTTTTTCAGTTGAAATTGGTCCCAGTCCTCAAGCCGCCTTTTTAAATTCTGCCTGAATTTTCCAAATCGCTTCCTGTTTCATCGCCTGTCTCAAGGCGGGAAGATGTTGATATCCCCTGACCCGACGGAGCTTCGGTTCGATCTTCAGTAACGCCGTGGCTATCCATCGTTGCCTTTGTTCACTGTTTCGCCATCGACAAACGCGTCCCGTGATGTCTTCCAGCAGCCGATGCACATTCTCAATCATATTCGTGGTTTTAAAGCTGGTCCCCACCTGCTTGAAAACTCCCAGCCGGTGCAACGTCAAGGTTTCCTCAAATCCTTCCTCCAGGCTGTTCACAGCGGAGAGGTTGATCGCCTTCAATTCTCGCTTCAACGACAGAAGGCGGCTTTTGGCTTCCTCGTATATCGGCACTTCATAGGCGGCCTGCAACTTCCGGCGCCATTGCGCCCGCAGGCCGGGATTCAAATACTCAACGACGTTCTCCCGTTTATGCCATTGGCAACGCGCGATCACGCCTTTCTCGCCCAGCACAACCTCCACGCTTTTGTGAATCCCTCTGCCGCCATCCATGACCACAAGAATCTCGTTTTTTATACTGAGCCGGCGTTTGAGCAGACCGTTTAAGAAGTCCCGACAAACAACGAAGTTTTCCGACGTGGACTCAATGAACCCGAGAATCACTTTTTTTCCCGTCATCGTCACGCCCAGCGCCGTGATCATTTCGTTGTCCCCAAACCCCTTCCCGTCAATAAGCATCGCCACGATGTCGTAGCCGCTCAAATCCCGCGTTTGAAAAGACTCCAGTTTCTTCGCTGAGGCTCGAATCCATTTCTTCGACACGCTGTCACGGCTGATTCCGAACGTTTCCGGCACCGTCAGCGCCGCCGCCCGGTAATTCCCCTGGCTGACGCCGTTCAAGACTCTCTTGAGCGTCATCTCGTCAATCACTCCCGGCTGCTGAAGCCGAACGTAGCTGGCCAGCGGAACTTCCTCGTTCGTATCCTTTCGTCGGACTCGGGGAACTTGTACCCGTAGTTTCTGGTCCAACACATAGACCGACCCTTCGTTGCTTCCCCACGGCCCCATCGCCTTCCCGTGGGCGTACCGCGCACCGATCAGCTCTGCCCATTCCTTTTGCAGATTCTCGTTTACCGCCGACAGTCCCAGCGGGATCAACGCCTGAATCATGGCCAGCCGCGCTTCCCGTTCTGGATTCATCATCATCGCCTCTTCCATCCACCGTTTCCGCTCATTGTTTCGCGTCTCTTTTTTCGCTACTTTGTTCATTGTCATGGCCTCCTTGCCTAGTTTGGTTTCTCGTAAATCCCATACTAGCGACTTGGAGGCTGTGACTCAAATTTCAACTGAATTTAGGAAATTGCCAACAGGAGGGTGATATGAAGAAGTTGCTGTCGATGATGTTGTTAGCTGTTGTTGTTGGATGTGTCGGTTGTGTTAAGAAAGGTGAGAAAGGCGATAGCGGAGATAGGGGGGCTACTGGTCTCCCCGGTAATAATGGCACCAACGGGATTGTATTGGTGAAGACATACACTGGTACGATGCCAAGTGATGGCAGCTTTTCTCTCACAGTTCCTGAAATACTAAATAAGCAAGGGAATGTGATTGTTCAAGCATATTGGACCATACCTTCGGCTCCGAATATTTGGACGCCATTTTCAGATGGTTGGCTAGATAATACAACCAATTCCGGTCACATCTTTTGGATTTCATGGTCAGTGGGGAAGGTTTATTTTAATTACGTTGCTTCAGGCGATTTATACCGAGTTGATGTTTATTCAGTGGCTAGCTAAGCCCAAGAGAATTTAAATAATTCAGGGGAGGGATATATGGGCAGTAAAAAAGTCGTGATTACGTTAAGTCTGGGAATGTTAATTGCCGTTGGGTTCGTAACAGGATGTAAGAAGAAAAGTCATGATTCATCGACGAGCTCGGGCGGTGGTCAGCCAGCCCCAGCTCCGGCGGCTCCTGTATTTGAAGTGAATGGAACGTGGACTGGGACAACGTCGCAAGGGAAAACCATGTCGATGACGATTCAAGATAAAGTTGTTGTTAAATATGCCTTCGATATGAATTATCCGGGGTGCGCTTCGGTGTCATCTTCTGTGAATAGTACAACTCCGCCAATTAGAGTCAGCAATAATGCATTCAGCGATATTGAAGGGACGACTCCGTTTATTTCAGGCAGCTTCTCGTCGTCTTCCAATGGGCATGGAACAATAAAAGACTCCGTTTCCTTTTGTTCTGGCGGTGTTCAGACAATCACATGGGACGCGACAAAAACGAGTTCCTCCGTGTCTAGCTTGGAAATGATTGCTGGACCGACTGATGGTCAGCATGCAAATGTCATCCGTATCAGGCACTAAGTTCGGTGCGGATCTGGTGATGCATGGTTCGTAATTATTATTCGGCTTCGGCAAAGCTTCTTTTTCTCTTCGTGCTGTTGTGCGTTGGGATGCTGAATCATGCCGCTGCCGAACGCGGTTCACAATTGCCGTTAATCTTCACGTCACATCTCAAAGAAATCGTTCCGGAAACCCATTTTTCGTGCGGGGGAAGTGTGTTCGCTTATCTCACCCTCCCGCACGATTATAATGGGACGCATCAAATCGAGGGTGTTTGGAGAAGGCCGGATGGCGGCATTCAGGACCGAAGCCAATTTCCTGTCGATCTCAAAGCGCAGGGGAATCATCAGGTGTATGTTTGGTTGAATTTCAAGGAAGACAGTTCTCTTAAGGAGTTGAACCTCGGGTTTTCACGGTCGCCCGAAAAGAATGAATTTGACGGCCGCTGGACGTTGGAAGTGTTGGCCGATCAGAAACCCATAGCTCGTTCCGCCTTTGACGTTTCCTGCCCTTAATTGAAAACCACTTTCGACAACCGAAATCATGGCGTTCTCAAATCAGGAGCGTATACGGTTCTCATTTGATGATTGTCGCCCTAATTAATTTCACCGTTTGTGCAAGTTCTCCTGTTCTGGAAAACATTCAGTAGCATCTCAACTTGTTTTGGCTGAGGGAGTTCCTTTTTTAGCTTTTTGGGAAGTTTGCGAATGATGCGGTAGGTCGCAATACCGATTGGTTTCTTTGATTCTCTCAGCGCATACTCCACGATGGTTTTGTCTTTTAATTTACACAGGACGATCCCAATGGAAGGATTCTCGTCCCGCGTTTTAACGTGACTATCAAGCGCGGCCAGATAGAACTGCATTTTTCCGACAAACTCGGGAATGAATTCACCGATTTTAAGTTCGATAGCGACCAAACACCGCAAATGCCGGTGATAAAGCAGGATATCAACAAAATATTCGCGGCCTTTAACCTCAAGTCGGAACTGGCTTCCGACGAATGAAAAGATCCCGCCCATTTCTCTGAGGAATGGTTCCACCTTGGCCAGAATGGCAAGTTCAAGTTGTTTCTCATCGTATTCGTCGTTCAACTCAAGGAAGTCGAAGGCATATTCGTCCTTAATGGTTTTCTTTAGTTCATTGTGCATTTCCTCCGGGAGGGTACGCTTGAAATTGGTTTGGCTACGTAAGACGTTTTTGTGAGTCTTTAATTCAATTTGGTGAATCAGTACGTTTTTGCTCCATCCCAAATCTCTGGTTTTTCTAAGATAAAATTCTTTCTCATTAGTGGGCTTACAGTGCATCAAAATAATAAGGTTTTTGGACCATCCAATTTCTCTCACCAGTGGTGAGAGAAATTGGTTTCCATGGTAGGTTTCAAAGAATTGCCGCATTCGCCAGAGGTTCTGTTCTGAAAATCCGTTTATACCGGGGAATTCCGACTGCAAATCTCTGGCCAACTTTTTAACAATCGACTTCCCCCACGTCTCGCCTATCTGCTTTTGAACAATAAGCTGACCAATATCCCAGTAGAGCTCGACAAGAAAGAAAAAGGGGTCAAATCGCTACATGCTACATCGATAGTTGTGGAAGCATTGCCCCCGTTTCGTTGTGCGTCACGCTGGCGGTAAGTGATGGTCAGAAATGTTCCTTGTAGTGNNCTTTTGAAAGAACTAAGTTGATTCAGTTTCTGTTGTCGGGCGGATGCCGCGATGGCGGCATCCGCCCGGTGAGATTCATCAGCGGTGTTGCACTAGCAAATTGAACTTAGACCCAAAATTCTTACGATAATTTTACATTCCTCTGACACGTCTTTCCGACGATAATTCCTAATCTAGTACCACTAAGTCGTTTCCATTTCCTCTTCTTTGTCTCCGGAAACGATGACTGAGATCAGAATCCAAAAACAAAGGTGGTACTTATGCTAAAGCGTTCATTGATGGGGGGTGTTTCGATTGTTGTTGTGTCGTTGATGGTTTCCGGATGCGCGTCGATTATGACGGGAACAACTCAGCAACTCACGTTTAATTCCAATCCTGATGGTGCCACTGTCACGGTTGGCGGCCGGGTCATTGGAAAAACTCCGGTTACAACATCGCTCAAGAAATCGTCTGGGCAACCGTTGAGTTTTTCAAAAGAAGGCTATAAGCCGCTGTCCATGTCGTTGGAATCTCGCATTAACGGTTGGTTCTGGGGGAATATCGTTATTGGCGGTTTGGTCGGATCAACCACCGATGGCTTGTCCGGCGCTGTTAACGAATATTCACCATCTCAATACATGGTCACGCTCCAACCGGCAAACGCATCGCAGCTTGAGTCCCACACGTCTCTATCCAATCGGCAGCAGATAAAGGAATTCGTCGTTTCGAGCTATCGGGAAATTATCGATGACACGCGCAAGGGGCATGGGCAATATTTGTCGTCTCTTCTTCAGCTTCTCCATGTGAAGAGTGATCAAGAAGATCAGTCCATAAAGAAAATAAAGGGCTTATCTGAAGTTTTCGCCGACATTCCTGAATTCGCGGATCATGTTGCTGATTTGAATAAAGAGGCCACCGAAAAAACTGATGTCGGTACAACTAATTCGGAGGCCAACAGCCAGGCCAATTCGCATAGTGGTTCGGCAGCGAATGGTAAATCGGATATGTCGGGTCAGAGAGAGGCCGGTTATCAGGAAAAATCTGGGCTGGGACTTCTATTTTCCTTCGATTATTATTTTGGTGGGAGCCCATATGGGGATATTAAAAAGACATTTGAAGACAATGTCGACTTTTTTAATCGTTATTATGGTTACCCTTACCGGACAACCGGGAGTTTTGACGTAAAATCGACAGGGTTGGGAGGGACCATCGGACTCCTGTGGAATCGGGGACCTTTGGAATTGGGCCCTACAATCTCTTTTATTAAAGGGCCAGAGGCCAAGGTTAAGTTAGAGCATTCGTATTTAGGCTATCCCATCTTCTCGGCAGACTCCACTCTCAGTACCAATTTCTATCGCGGAACTCTCATGGTTCGCCGTAATTTCTTGATTTCTGACGGAGTTCGGTTCTCTCTGGCAGGAGATATTGGGTTCGCCGAGGCCAAGCTGAGCGAGTCCGGTTCTGATGGGATGAGTGATAGCTGGAGTGGGGTCACTTTTATGCTTTCGCCCGGATTGCGGTTTGGTCAAGAGCATGGGACGACATTTGATATCGGGTATCGATATCTTCGACTTCCGGCGAAATCAGAAACCGATAATTTTGCCGCGTTTGAATGGAATCCATCCGGGCTCTATGCCGCCATTACGGTTCCGCTCTGATAATAGATAACGTCCTAAACCATACAAATCGCCACAAATACATTTAAATTCGGAGGATCTATGGAAAGTTTGAAGAAGGCTGTGTTTATCGTCACTGTTTCATTGTTTATTGGGGGATGTGCCTCAACGCGGCAATATGTGCCGTTGCCGGATCAGTCTAAAACAATTGAGAACCCCGACAAAGCTCGAATATATGTCATGCGGCCCACAGTGTTTGGGGCGGCAATATCCATGTCGGTCCAAGATGGGGATAAGGCGATCGGGAAAACGGGTCCTAATGGATATCTCTCCTGGGAAAGAGATCCGGGTCAAGCGTTGATCTCCAGTAAAGCTGAAAACACCTACTCTCTGGATGTCGACGTGGAAAAAGGAATGACATATTACATTCTCCAACACGTCCGCACGGGATTCTGGATAGCGCGAACGAAATTGGAGCTTTTGAGTCTTTCAAAAGGGTTGGAAGCGCTAAAAAATTGTAAGGCGCCAACGGTCGTACCAGAGCCTGCGAAGTAAGGGGGGGGGATTTGAGATGAAATATGGTGAATGGACAGGTAGATCGTCTCGGTTTGGAGCTGTATTGCCGGTTCTGTGTCAATTGTTGTTTGGCGGGTTGACGCCGTCTCTGCGGGCGGAAGATGTTTCGCCGGCTTCCAAAGCCAACGCGCGGAAAACGAGCAGTGATCAGACGTTTACAGTCGTAAATAAGCAGAACCAATTGCAAGCGGAGCTTGAAAGTACCAAAACGTCGCGCAATGTGTTGATGGGTTTGGGGACTGTTGGAAGTGTGGTTGGGCTTTCTCTCATGTTGAATGGTCAGCGAGACGTTAAGGACGCCGAAAACACGCCGGGATGTTCTTCCAACGGCAGTTTGATCCTCTGCGGCGACCAGGACAGTACCGATGCGGCGAATAATAAACTAGATGATGGGCAGACGAAGATCATCAAAGGCGGCATCGTCGGAGCGGTCGGGGCCGGTTTATTTATTTGGGGTTTGGTGAAATGGCGGCAATCGAAAGAGATTGAGGAACGGCTTGATGCCATGAAAGCGCAGAGCTGGACCATCGATTACAATAAAGACCGGGTCTTGCTGGTATGGAATAGAAAGTTTTAGCCGCTTTCAGGTTCTGTTAACACATTCATATTTGCTCGGACCAACCATAGGCCACCCGCCGCGGCGGGTGGCCTTTTTTGTTCTTTTCGTCATATTTTGATGTTTTCTATTCACTTCTCCTTGGGGAGGGAAGGCATGGGACGGGCTTTGCTTCCATTATTATTGCTTCGGTTTAAGGAGGGGAATAACCGGCCTGCCGGGCGTAGCCCGTCATGCTTCTTGGCGGACGAAGACCGGAGTCGGCGGGATTCGAACCCGTGATCTCTGCCTTGACAGGGCAGCGTGTTAACCAGGCTACACCACGACTCCATTCGAGGGAAATTGCTTGAAGGAAAGGGATGCTAGCAGAAGGATGGGGAAAAGACAAATGGGTTCTTGTCCTGCCCGCACAAATTTGGTTTATTGATTTTTCTCATGGCCGACAAAAATCAAATTCAAGAGATCAGTCTTTCCCAACATATCGTTTATTGTTGTTCCCGCTTCCTGGCGTACGGACTGCCGCTCATTTTCTTTCTGGTCACGACGTCCTTCTACCTCAAAACCTACGATTCCGCCCAAGTTAAAATCACGATCACTCAGATTTCCGGAACCATTCTATTGCTGGTTTGGCTCATCAAAATCCTGGTTGAGGGGCGCTTTCCCTTTACCAAGTCCGATTTGGTGTATGTGGCGCCGTTTCTGGCGTTTCTGGTCTCCGGTCTTTTAGCGTACGCCAACTCCCCGTTCAAAGGGTGGGCGCTCGAAGAAACCATCCGCCGGATTTTCTATATGGTGTTCGCGTTGATCGCGATCGCCGAGATGCGCTCTGAGGAGCGGATGAGGCGCCTGTGGCGGTGGCTGATCGCGGCGGCGTGGGTGGCGATCGGCTATGGCGTCATTCAGTTTATTGATTCCCGATTCTTTCCGGTCAGCCAGCCCGGCACTTTCATGCTGGACCCGTTTATCTGGCGGCAGGCGTTTCAAACGCGCGTGTTTTCCACCTTCGGGAACCCCAATTTTTACGGTAATTTCCTCGTCATTACAACGCCGCTTATTCTGTCGTCCATTTTGCGCGGGAAAGGATCCTTGGTGCGGCCTTTCGTGGCGCTCGTGATCACGCTGGGGCTTCTTTTCCTCATCGATAAAATGACGCTTGGGCTCTTCGGCGGGTATGACCCGGCTTACCAGGTGGTGTTCGGCGCCGGCATTTTCACTCTCCTCATTCTTTTCCTCATCAATGTGACGTGGAAGATGGGGACGTCCGTTTCCCTTCCGTGGTTTTTGGTTTTGTTCGCCATGCTCTTCCTCAATTTATACGCGACGGAAACCAAAGGCGCGTGGGTGGGCTTTACCGCCGCCGTGGCCTCCACGGTGTGGCTGATTTTCGAATTTTTCCTGCACATGGAAGACCGGGACGTGAACCCGAAGAAGTATTTCGTTTTTCTACTCACGCTGATCTCGCTCTTTACGGCGATCGTTGTGCTGATGGTGATTTCGTTTGTTCTTCCGTTGTTTAAAAAAGACGCCGCGCTTCAAACGGGGTTTTCCATTCTCTGGATTCCGACGGTGTTAGCGGCGCTCGTGTCCCTGGTCGTGAGCGTGTGGCTCCTTCGCAAGCCGTGGAATTTAAAAAAGGTGGTCTACGGCGTGCTGGTCTTTTTTGTGCTCGGGATGAGCGGATTCGTTTTGGAGTACGCCAAAGGCCGTCTTCTCTCCGTGAGTTTCCGCCTCTTCACGTGGGATTCAACATGGGAAATGGTTCGCACCCAGCCCATTTTCGGGAACGGCGTCGGGACCTTTAAAGTGATCTACCCGGCCTTCCGGCGGAAGGAAATCATCGTCCTCGAAGGGAAATCCAACACGGAAACGGACCACTCGGAAGATGAATACATTGAAACCTGGCAGGACGAGGGGATTGTCGGCTTCGGTCTTTTCCTGTGGATGATCATCACGGCGCTCACCTGTGGCCTCCGCCAGCTTCGGTGGTATTCCAAAATACGCGCCCCGGACCGCGGAAGCAAACGGAAACTCCTCGAAATCGAAAGCGACCCGAGGTCGTACGAAGTGTTGGGTCTCCTGGGCGCCTACATGGGAGCGCTCATCCATTGGTGCGTGGACGTGTCCGTCCGGTTCGTGTCCTCCGGTATTTTCAGCGGGCTCCTCCCCGGTCTTTTGGTGGCTTACGCCCGCAATCAAACCAGTTCGATTAAGAATGAAGTCCGGTTGCCTTATGAACGCTGGATCCGCGCCGCCATCGCGCTTGTGTCTCTTTTCGTCATGCTTTATCTGGGGATGGAATTGGTGCCCCAATCGTTCACGCCCGGCGGCTATACGCCGTATTCCACCGCTGTTCTGTGCGCCGTCGCCACCGCTGGGTTCATCTGGATTTTGATGGAGGCGTTGGAATGGGGGAATAAACCGCAAAAAGTCATCCCGTTCGCGGAGCAGTATGAGCCTGTTTCGCGCAAATGGTTCGGCCTTCGAGTCGGGGCGATTGTTCTTCTCATGGTTGGCGCCGGGGCCCTCGTTCAGGATTTTGGGGACCTGTTCCAAGCCGACGTGCATCACAATCTGGCTATCTTCTTCTCCAAACAATCCCTCTGGCGAAAAGAGCCGAAGTTTGACGCCCAAGTCAATTCCCTTCCGCCGGACATTCGCGAGAAATACAAGAAATGGGGCGGGGCGTTGGAACACTACGCCGAGGTCAATAGATTAAATCCCTACTTCCCAATGGCTCGTTATTTCACGGGGAACGTGTACAACGATTGGGGCACTCAGAGTTTGATCGACAGCGAAAACGCCCGCGCCAAGGGGGATTTGGTTGAAGCGGAGCGGTTGAAACAGAAGGCGCTTGATATGTGGGACCTGTCTGAAAAAGCGTACAACGTGACGAAACAGTTGGCGCCCAATTATGTGCAGACGCATCACCAGATGGGGATTCTTTTCGTCAAGCGCGCGGAGGCGGCGGCCCGCTGGGGAGACGTGAAGAAATCTCAGGAGTATTACGCCGAGGCGCTCAAAGACTTTGAACGCTATCACATGATCGACCCGGTTTTCCCTCAGAATTACGACCGGATGGTTCAGATTTTGGTCATGCAGCATCGGTTTAAAGAAGCCGAAGACCTTTATACGGAAGCCATTTATAATAATGACGAGGTGTCGCGCGCGATTCGGAAGTCGCCTTTTTATGATCGCGTCGCGGAGCTTTCCGTCAGTCTCGCGAAACTCTATTACACGGAAGCGTTGCAGAAAACGCCGAACCCGTTCAGTCCGCTCCTCCCGCAGATCAGCGAGGCTTTGAAATACTTCCAAAAGGCGTTGGAGATGGACCCGAAAAGTATGGAGGCGTTGAAAGGCCTCGGGTTTATGTACAGCAAATTGGGAAAAACGAAAGAGGCGCAGGAGATGTGGGGACGGGCTTTGCGGGTCTCCCCCAACGATCCTGATATTCGGGTCAATCTCCCTAAAAAATAAACCACTTCCATGAGCAAACGCGCTCAAAAAAACGACTCTTCTCCCTCGGCGGCCACGTCCTTCCCCATTCAAAGCGGCCGGTTCGTTGTGGCGCTGGCGCATGTGGTGTGCGCTCTTCTCTTTTTTACCAACCTGACGAGAAACCCGTATTTCACCCAGATCGCGCTTCTCTATATTTTGATCGCGCTGGCAGGCCTCCTATGGGCCGTTCAGTGCTTCACCACCGATCAGTGGATTCTTCCCCGCGTTTCGTTTGAGGCGCCCCTCGCCGGGTTTCTTCTGGTTGGTTTCGTGAGCACGTTCCACTCGTGGTGGGTTCATCCGCTCCTTCGGGCCGGGATTGCCTTCGAGGGCGTTCGCGTGTGGGCGTTCACTCTCGTTAATTGCGTGGTGGCGTTTTATCTACCCTTCGTTTTTGTAAAGCCGCTCGGAAAAAACACGAAGCCGATGTCCATTTGGTCGGATATCGTTCTGGCCCTCCTCTGGGGTTTTCTTTGGTTTGGCTTTGCCTCCATGAAAGATCCCAATCCGCGCGTCGTGATATGGGACACCTACGGAGCCTTTTTGTGGGCCTTGGCGCTTCTCTACGCATACTTCCGCACGCGCCGGGGCGAGGCGCTGGAATACATTCACGTGGTGTTTATGGTGGCCCTTTTGGCCGGGCTCTACGGCATTCTTCAATACGCCGGAAAAGATCTCATCTGGACCAGCCTCATTCAGCCTTACGGCGGCCGCCCGGTGTCCACCTTTGGAAATCCCAACTTCCTTTCGTCGTATCTCATGTTGGTGAGCCCGCTGGCGCTGGCTTTCGCGTTACGATCCAAAGGAAATGACGTGTCGGGGTATCTTTTTGTGGCGGCGGTCTCGACGGTGGGCGTTCTCTGCACCTTGACGCGTTCCACCTACGCCGGGCTCTTGGCGGCGTATCTGACGATGGGTGTTTTTCTTTTTAAAAAAGAGAAGATGAAATACGCTCAAGGAGCGTTGGCCGGCGTGGCGGTGGTTGTCGCGTTGATCGTGCTCTTTCCCCGGACGCCGGTTTCGGCCATTCAGTCGCCGCTCGCGCGGTTCACGGAACTCTTTCAGGCCTTTAAAAGCGGAAGCGTTTACGCTCCGTGGCACCAACGGATTTTGATTTGGGCGTCCGCCTGGGACATGATGTTGGAGAGGCCGTGGTTCGGGAAAGGCTGGGGTTGTTTTGAACTGTTCTTCCCGTTTTATCAGGGAAAAATACTTCTCATGCCCGGGTTCGCGCTTCTGCGAACCCACGCCAATAACGCGCACAATATTTTGCTTGAGATGTGGTCTCAGTTGGGGTTTCTGGGGACGGGCATGGCGCTGTGGCTCATGTCGACGATCCTGGCCGGCGGCTGGCTTATTTTTAAACGCAAGATGGAGGAGAACGAAAAAATAGTCGCGGCGGCGCTCCTGGCCGGGATGGTGGGGATGCTGGTTGATAATTTTTTGGGGAACGTCTCCATCTTCTTCGCGGTTCCGGCTTTTCTCTTCTGGTGGAACGCGGGGCTTCTCTATAACGAGGCGCCGGGGCTTAACAAGCCGGGGCTTGTCGTTGAGAGGAAGACGCTGTCGTTTGCCGGGCGGGCTCTCCTTGTTGTCTTCATGTTTTTTTCCACCGGCGTTTCCATCTACTACGCGATGAGGTGGGCGCAGGAGGTTTATTATTTCGACGGGTTCAAGTCGTCCAAGATGGACCTCGTCGGCGATTCCGTGAAAGCGTTGGAAAAAGCCTACGCGTGGTTTCCCGGTGAAGTGAACAGCAATTACGAAATGGGGAACAGTTACGCACGGCAGGCGCGGCTCTTCGCCGATAAAAAACTTCCGGATCAGTCCCGGCAATACACCGAGAAAGCGATTTTTGCTTACAAGGCCGCCCTTCGGGCCAACCCCGGCTACGACGAAATCTATTTCAATCTGGCCATTACCGAGCTTCAGGTGGGCGATAAAGACGAAGCCCAGCGGAATTTAGAGATCGCCCTTTTCATCAACCCGCTCCTTAAAGAGGCGTATAGTTCATTGGGGAATCTTTACATCAATTCCGGTCAACTGGGCAAAGCCAGGACGGTTTTTGAGCAGGGCGTTCTTGTTTTTCCGAAGGATCGAGACATTTGGAATAACTATGGATACGTCTTGAGCCAGTTGGGAGACGACGAGAAGAGCCTGGTGGCGTATCGGAAGTCTGTTCTATCGGATGTCACGTTCACGCAAGGGTGGCGGAATCTCTACGTGGCGTCGATGAAGCTCAAGAAGAAAGAACCACTTCTCGAGGTTCCGCCGCTCATCAAGCAAATGGAATCGGCGCTGACTCAAAAACAATACGGGGAGGCGGGACGGGCCGCGAAGCGCATCGTGGAGCTGATGCCGGAAAACGGCGACGCCCGTCTGTCGTACGCGAATATTCTTTTCTACGAGCAGCGGATCGATGCCAGCATCGATGAGTTTAAAAGGGCCCTTGCGTTGAAACCCAGTTTTCCCGTGGCCCATGTCAACTTGGGAAGGGTGTACCTATACAAAAAGGATGTCGCGTCGGCCCGTTTGCATTTCAACCAGGCTTTGGAGATCGACCCCAAAAACGCCGACGCCAAGGCCGCCCTGGCCTCGCTCCCCTAAATCGTCTAGGCACCATTTCTATGCTGTGATACAATAGCGAGACCAATTTTTTCGAGGAGAATTCTATGTCAGGTCATTCCAGGTGGGCAGGCATCAAACATAAGAAGGCGATCATTGACGCCAAAAAGGGGAAAGTATTTACCCGGATCGCCCGGGAAATCAGCGTGGCGGCCAAAGCGGGTGGGGGGAAACCCGACAGCAATCCCCGATTGAGGACGGCCATCGAAGACGCCCGCGCCATGAACATGCCGCAGGAGAACGTTAAACGCGCCATCCAAAAGGGAACCGGCGAGCTTCCCGGCGCCTCATACGAAGAAGTGACCTACGAAGGCTACGGGCCGGGTGGAGTCGCCGTCTTCGTGGAAGGCACCACCGACAACAAAAACCGGACCACCTCCGAAATCAGAAAGATGTTTTCCGAACACGGCGGCAACATGGGGGAATCCGGATGCGTGGCGTGGATGTTCGAAACGAAAGGGCTCATCACGGTGCCCAAAGAATCGATTTCCGAAGACCAGTTGACGACGCTCGCCATTGATTTCGGCGCCGAAGACATTAAATCCGACGACGAATTTTACGAAATCATCACGGCCCCTCATGATTTTGAGGTTGTTAAAACCAAGCTCGTCGAGGCCAAGGTGAATTTGAACAGCGCCGACGTGACGGCCCTTCCCAAAAACACCGTCGCGCTTCAAGGGGATGACGCCCGGAAATGTCTTGAGCTCGTGAGCGCGCTGGACGACCACGAAGACATTAAAAACGCCTATGCCAACTTTGATATTCCGAAAGACATTCTGGAGAAAGTCACTTCCTAACAAATGAAAATATTAGGGATCGATCCGGGTCTGGCGATTTTGGGTTGGAGCCTTCTTGAAACAAAAGGAACCAACCCCGTGAGCGTCGAATACGGATGCATTCGGACCGAACCCCACCGGCCTCTCACGGAACGCCTGTCCGATATTTATTCCGCTCTCCAGGAGTTGTTTCGTTCGTTGAAACCGGACACCGTCGCGATTGAAACGCTTTTCTTCGTTAAAAATGTGAAAACGCTGGCCCAGGTGGGGCACACGCGAGGGGTGATACTCCTTGTGGCGGGGCAGGAAAAAGTGGATGTCACCGAATACGCTCCCCGCCAAATCAAGATGGCGCTGACCGGGTTCGGCGGCGCCGATAAAAAACAAATGCAGCTCGTGGTTCAGCGGCGGCTCAATTTGGCGGCGATTCCTTCCCCTGATGACGCGGCGGACGCGGTCCCGGTGGCTTTGTGCCACGCTCAATACGCGCAGACCATGGGAAAAACGGCGCTCACGGTTTAATAATAGGAACGTATGATCGCACAACTAAGAGGAAAAATTATCGAAGCGGCCCCGCACAAAGAGGCGCTCCGCGTGGTGGTGGACGTCCAGGGCGTGGGATACGAAGTGCTCATGCCGAGCGGGACGGACGGCCAGACCCTTTTGGGGCAAACGAGGCTTCTATTTATCAGCGAATCGGTGACGGCCTTTGACGGCGCCACCACGTTTTACGGTTTCGCCTCGCGGGAAGAAAAAGATCTCTTTTTACGGATTCGCGAAAACGTCGACGGCATGGGACCCAAGAAAGCGTTGGAGTGCATCGACAAAATCAATAAATCCATGCCGGATTTCCGGCGCGCCGTGATCGACGGCGATCTGCGCCTTCTTGTCTCCGTCTTTGGGTTCACGAAGAAGACGGCGGAGAAAATCGTTTTCGCGTTGAAAGGAGAGGCGGCGTCGTGGAGCATCGCGGGTGCCCCCAAATGGGCGGAGAAGCCGGCCTCGAAGCCGGAAGAAGAAGCCATCTCGGGACTCGTGAATTTGGGATATCGGGAAGATGAATCCCGGGACGCGGTCCAAAAAGCCAAAGGCGTGTTGGGCGTTTCGGCGTCCACCGAATCCCTTCTCCAGGAAGCGCTTCGCATGAGAGGAGTGTCACCCTATGACCATCATTGAGAGAACGGGCCGGGTTGTGGTGAACCCGGCGACGGAATCCGGCGAGGAACGGGTGGAGGTTCAGCTTCGTCCGCAAAATCTCTCCCAGTTCATCGGCCAGGAAAAATTAAAAAAGAATTTGCGGGTCTTTTTAGCGGCCGCCAAGGAACGAAAGGAGCCGCTGGATCACGCGCTCTTCTGCGCGGCGCCGGGACTTGGGAAAACAACGCTCGCCAACATCATCGCCAAAGAAATGGGCGCGAATTTGCGCCAGACGTCGGGGCCGGTGTTGGATCGGGTGGGGGATTTGGCGGCGATTTTAACCAGCTTGTCCGAAGGCGATGTTTTTTTTATTGATGAAATTCACCGGTTGAGCCGGAGCGTCGAAGAAGCGCTTTACCCGGCGCTGGAAGAATTTAAGTTGGATATTATCGTCGGACAAGGGCCTTCCGCCAAAACGGTGAAGCTGCCCCTCCCGCGCTTTACGCTGGTGGGGGCGACCACCAGGTCAGGACTCCTCACGAGCCCTCTTCGGGACCGGTTTGGAATTGTGGCGACGTTGGAATTTTATGACGCGGCGGAGCTCGCGCAAATTATTCTTCGCTCCGCCGCTATTTTGAAAGTGGATATCGATCCCGCCGCGGCGGCGGAAGTGGCGCGCCGCTCCCGAGGGACGCCTCGCATCGCCAACCGCCTGCTGCGCCGGATCCGGGACTTCGCCCAAATTGAGAAAGGACGCGTGACGCTGGCCGTGGCCCAAAAAGCGCTCGCGGCGTTGGAAGTGGATCAAGCGGGGCTGGATCGGATGGATTGCCTGATCCTTCTTTCGATTATCGAAAAATTCGGCGGCGGTCCCGTGGGGTTGGACACCATCGCCGTCGCGGTCAGCGAAGAACGCGAAACCGTCGAAGACGTCTACGAACCGTTTCTCATTAAATCCGGATTTTTAGCCAGAACGCCGCGCGGACGGGTGGCGACCCCCTTGGCCTACGCTCATTTCGGAAAGGCGGTCCCCGCCGGGGCGGTTCCCGCTGGGGCGGTCCCCGCCGGGGGGACCCCCCAATCCGTGGCCGAAGAACTTCAATTTTTTGACGGCCCTGAAAACGGGTCTCAATCGAGTTGATTTTTACCCCCGCCGCGCACACCGCTCAAGGAGACCGATATGCAAATCAAACAGAATGAATGGGCCGACCAATGGTCGCGATTTAAAGACGATTCTCTCTTTCTCTTTCAGGAATGGATACGTCCTCACACGCTGGAAAGCTTTCGGGGAAAACGAGTGTTGGACGCCGGGTGCGGCCCGGGACATCATGTCCTCATGGTGGCTCCCTACGCTCGGGAAGTGGTGGGAATTGATCTCAACACGGCGGAGATCGCGCGCCAGGAAACGAAAGATCAGAAAAACGTGTCGATCCTGGAAGGGGATTTGGCGGTGGTTCCGCAGCAGGATCCGTTTGATATGGTTTATTGCATCGGCGTCATTCATCACACCGACGATCCCGATAAAACCTTTGAAAATTTAAAACGGCTCACGCGCAAGGGTGGAACGTTGATTGTCTGGGCGTATTCGTTCGAGGGGAATTTTTGGAACCGGACGCTGGTGGAATGGCTCAAACGTAACGGCCTCGGGCAGCTTCCTCGGGGACTGCTGCTTTTTCTTTCCAAAGTGATCACGCTCCTTCTTTATCCCATTGTCTGGACGGTGTATCTGCTTCCGCTCAAAGCGATTCTTCCGTTCTATGAGTATTTTGGAAACTTTCGAAAATTGTCCTTTCAGAGAAATCTCCAGAATGTCCACGATAAGTTAAACGCGCCGCAAACCATTTTCATCACGCGGGAACGCGTGGAGCGCTGGTTCAATTCAAACGATTTTGAATCGGTTCACATCTCTCCTTACAAAGGGGTGAGTTGGCGCTGTTCCGGCATGAAAAAGTGACAGTGAAAACCCGCCTTTCTCTCATCGGTTGTATCATCGGCGCTTCCGCCTCTTTCTTATTCGCCGACGGTTCTCTCGTGAAGCAGCCGGCTGAAAAACCAATTCTGGTCGGGATCAAAATCAAAGTGAAAGAGATCACTCTCGAGTCGTCTTCTCGGATTCGCGTCGAGGATATGGAAACGCGATCTGAGTCGATGCTGGAAGCGGGGTCTCATCGGGTGAGCGGTCAGGGGCGTGTTATCGTGGACGGATATTCCAGGCATAAAAAGATTCGATTGACCCCCGCCGACCCCGAGGTGTTTTTACAGGTTAATGGACGGGGCTATCGGGGCTCTCTCATCGTGAAAGCGGCGGATGACAAAATCACGGTGATTGACGAGCTGAGCGTCGACGACTATTTGAAAGGCGTTCTTCCGAGGGAAGTGGGCGTGTTGTGGAGTCAGGAATCGCTCCGGGCGCAAGCGGTGGCGAGCCGCACCTACTTGGCTTCTCATTTGGGCAAACACGCCGGCGAGGGGTTTGATCTTTGCTCGGACGTCGATTGCCAGGTCTACGGCGGCATGCTCAAAGAACATCCCAATACGTCCGAGGCGGTTGATTTTACGCACGGTGAAATTCTGACGTATGACGGGAAGCCGATCAAAGCGTTTTTCCACTCCAACTGCGGCGGGTCGACGGAAAAAGCGTCCCGCGTGTGGGGCATCAAAGACGAGCCGTATTTGCCTCGGAAGAAATGCGGAACGGGAACAGGCGACCCCCGGTACCGTTGGCGGGTCTTGTTGCAAGATTCGGAGATTCTCCGC
>PLLH01000002.1 GCA_003140895.1 Elusimicrobiota bacterium | reverse complement strand
ACAACCATTAGCGGACTCACCACGGTCGCTGCGGGCGGGCACAGCCACACAGTTAATGAACACGAACACAGCATTCCTAAATCCGTCATCGATCATCAGCATTTGACTGCCTTCAATTCGGCGGGCGCTGTTTCTAAGGACCCGTTCGGACACACTGACTCTTCGGCGGGTAATTTTGATCAATATGGTTTTGCCGTTGCTGTCGGGCCTAAACCTGATGGCCGCGAGTTTGAAAAGACGAGTTCGATCACATCCGACTACAAGGAAGGCAATACGGGACCATCGATCCCGTCACCATTAGGAACGAGTTCCGTTTCTGATCATACTCATACTATTTCGTCAGATGGGACATGGTTACCGCCGTATCATGGAGTAGTCTACTGCATCAAAGAATAAAGATAATTTGAACACATAAAAACTCGAAAAAGACTCCTTCCTCATAATCACCTCTATAAATCAAATCAAATATTTGCCCGAAAGTACTATTCCCAATAGTGGGTGAGTTGACTAAGATGGCAGTATGATTCGGAAAATAATGCGGCTAACCGCCGCCCTCCTCTTATTGTTTGTGGATCTGTCGCCTCTTCAGGCATTCGATTACGAGAATCAGTACAACCCGACCAACATCAACTCATTTCTTCCCGATTCCGTACGTCGACCTGGATATGATTTTGGGTCAAGCTATTTCAACCCACGGTCACTCAATCTCATTCCTGAATTTAATATCGACCTCAACACACTCCGCCTCCCCAAATTCGACGTTCGGGATATCGACAATTCTGTCTGGACGTACAACAAAGAAAACTATTCTTTCAACAGTGACTTAAAGATCGCCACCGCTTACGCTGCGAAAATCCAGTTTACGTTTGACGGGAACCCGGCACAGGATTCCGTGTCGATGAATCTATCAAAGATGACGTACACTCCCGGCTCCGTCACGCCGACGGATTTCAAGCAAACTTACCAGGATTCCCAAGGAAACTCCGTTCAGATTGAGAGAACCCATCAAACGGGAGAGAAAAACAAGTCCTACGAGAGCTTTAAAACATTTTTCGCGAATGAAGAGCGAAAGAATTCCGATGTGAAGGTGCCGCCGGCTCCCTCCAAGGAACTGGTGAACGGGTTTGATGAGACGTGGCGCGTTTCATCACGGGATGAAAACGGGAAACCTGTTGATTCAAAGATCAACCTCTCCATCGATTCCATGGAGTATGGCACTGAGCTAAAGAGACACCTAACGGGATACAAAGGAACCATTTCTGATGGAAAAACAAACCTCACCTTCACCGTTACGGCTCCAAGGGACGGCAACAATGATGTAGCGCCGATGAAGTTTAAAATCGAAAGCCCCGGCGCTCCGACAGTCAACGTGACATGGACCCCCAAAGAGGGGGCAAATCCCGATGAAGCGTTCGCGTTACTAAGAGACCATTTACCAATACCCGTACTTGTAGGTCCCAGGAGNNAAACAATTTGGCGACGCCAAAGACATCTCAGCACTCTTTGGAAAAGAAGACCTAGGGATTAAAGTTGATGTCTCCGCTCCGGATGCCAATTCGTCCAAGGGATTCTCCATTGGTAACGCTCTAAAAAATGTGTGGTACATGATTACCGGCAAATGGGCGGATGTGAAAGCCATGCGTCAAAATCTCACGTCGCTCCGAAACAGCGATCCCGAAAAGTTTGTCCTCGCGGTCGGGTTCAGTGATCCGAGTTTTATGTCGCTCTCAGACCTTCGGCGCTCCGTCGCCACCTCAAATAATCTTCTCCAAGGCGACCAATCCACTCCCAATAAGATCCAAATTCCTGTTCGAGGCCTTTATGTGAACGACATGGGGCATGAAATATATCGATCCGAAAATGGAAGGGAAATAGACGTGACCGACGTCAAGAAACTATGCGCTTACACACGGGATACGCTGGTTCCTTCTTTGAACAAAGAAGCCGGCGACGTGAAAACGGCATTCAACGAATTGAGCGGAATGGTGAAAGAAGAACAAGTTTCGATGAAAGATCGGCGCAGCTTGGCTCTTCAGCAAGAACCAGGGATGACGGGTTCTATTAAGCGATTTTTTCTTGGTGCATCGCAAAATCTCTCTCCTGTGGGTAAAGACTCGTTCTCAGGTCTTAAGGATGGACTCGATGTATTTGATCGGCGGGTTCAATCCCAACAAAAGAATTTGAATAATGCTGTGGTGGCAACCCAGGAGGCTTTGCAGAAAGGGGACTATGAAGGCGCGGCCGATCATATGGCAAAGGCGTTTGAGGATGCCATCACAACCAAGGTCGTTTATGCTGATGCGGCTCATGGACTCTCTACAATCAAGGAAAGTTTTGACCAACTAGACGATGCCCAGAAATACACCTCCGGTCATGCGGACCCGGTCGCACCGTCGAAACTGAGTCAAGATGATTTAGCTCGAATTAGTAATCCGTTCTTTGCGTCCGATCCCGATGTTCAGAAAGTTCAGCACGCGACTCTTGAAGAAGCACCTAAAGGAGTGCAGGCGGTGGGTTTTCTCTCTGATTTGGGTGTCCTTGATAAAGGTTCAACGGATCGGTTGCAATTTCAGCTTGTTTCCAAACAGAAAGACGTCATTCGTGGATTCGCTAACCTTGATAAAGTCAGTTCATCCCGCGTCATTAGTGCCGTCCAACTTGCCGATGTGACAGAAGACGTCATCGGAGGAGTGGTTTTAGGTGCGACGATGAAAAAAGAATCTGGATTGAGTGTCGCTGCTGGAACGGCGGTTTATTTTACGCCGCTGGGGCCTTTGGCTATTGCCCGCGATCTTGTAGCGGAAGTGTTCAAAGGTCGGTTGAGCGAGGATTTACGAGGGGCAATATACGGAAGTTACCTACCTGAAGAAAAAGCATCACCCTCATCCCTAAGGGGTGTCATGTTGGGCTATGTTGCATCAATGGGTCTTAGCGCTGCACGAGATGTTAGCCACGCAGTTGGAACACTTGCAGAATCGAAATTGTCCGATGGGAAAATGGAACTTGCTCTGGCTGCACTGCCCTTTTTCTTCCACGGTGGAGGAAAGGCAGCAGAAGGTGCTTTCAATAGCCTGAGTGATTACAGACAGCTTTCGACTTTCAGCCGAGTTGAATTGAATGAGGGAAAATTAGCTGCTCTGAGGGAAGTTGTTTCGGATCTGACGGCCAAAGGCGGAGATTCGGCTATTGTTGCGAAATTACAGAAAAAAATTGATGCAGTTGATGGGTTGATCAATAAATTAAAAGAGCGAACCATTGCTGATTTGCCTAATATTGCATCGGATTTTAAAGTAGTCCGTCGTCCTGGTCTTCCGGAGAGATCGCTTTATGAATCTTGGATAAAAGGCCAATTTAAGGACGAGGAATGGAGTGCGATGCGTGCCTATTCAATGAAAATTGGGAAAGATATCCCTATCTGTGGCAGCCTTGCAGAAACTGATTTAGGGATGTCCAGGAGGTATGAACTTTTTTCAAAACCGGAATTAAAGGAACAATTGGTCCAGAATTATGGCATCGCTGATTACCGTGCGAGAAAACCGGATTCAAAATTGATCGACTTCAAGAAGGGAAAGGGAGATGTTGATATATGGGCCGGGTCTACTCTAACGAAGGGTGAAAAAGAATATATATTGAAAAACATCTTCCCGGATATGCGAAGGACTATTGATGAAGGATATTCATTAAAGCATTATCCCACTCTGGGGAGTTTAGGAGGGAATGCTGGTGCATTAATTTTTAAAGCCGACGGAACCATAGAAAGACTTTCGTCAAATTGGCAAAAGGAGTTCTTAAGATGACTGAATTAACTGCGAAAAAAAAGATGGCATTTGAACGGCTGCGCGAACTCGGGATTAAATATGAAGAATTAGATGAATTTTATGACTTTATGGTTCCTCATGACCTTATTCAGCCAAGGTGTATTGAAGTCGGTTTTCTGTTGGCGCAATTAAGCGATCGGGAATATCCGAAAGGGTATTCAAGTTTATGTGATTTGGATTCAAAAGTTTATCCGGCAATAACTGAGGAAAGCCCCGTTGATTTTGCAGAAAGTTATCCCGCCTTTTTGCTTTACCGCGTCTATAAGAAAAAATAAACAGTGGTCGAAAGATTCAAATCGAATTTATTCCCCGGTCGGCAAAGGTAAGGGGTGCTGATCGGGGATTTTCTTTTTTAGGGGGAGAATGAAGTATATGGGCGTAGAGGTGCTTTGAAACATGGCTAAAGGAACAGGATGGATCGAACTTGATTATGAAAAGAAGAAGGCATTCACCACTAAAAAAGTGGGGACGGAATACAAACCTGTTGAATTAGGGACTGAAGAAGCCACAGTTTTGCTTCAAAAGCATAAGCAGGGCATTTACGCCGTTGGACATAGCTGCTCCTATGGAGTGACTGCATTTATCATGAAAAGAAGGCCGGATGGTATTTGGGTGGGATATCAAGCAGGAGAAGCCCCATATCCGAAGGAAAGAAAATATGTCCTGGGTAAAAGCCAGGAAATAACCTATGCCAGGATCACTCAGGTTTGGGAATATTTTCAGGGAGAAAAGAAGAAGTTGAATGTCTTGGAAAGTGAGGAGGTAGCCAGCCGGCTTGTGCCACGGATTGAAAAGCTTATGCAGGGCTACCTCGGGCTGGACGGCATAAAAGCGGCTTTGGTTATCAGTAGGGTTGGTCTCAAAGGGTATCAAGGCATCCTTCATCTGGCTGTTGGTGAATTTTCGGATAATGCAATCAAATATATTCTGAATCAGGCCAGCACAATTCGGGGGGATTGCCCCAAAGAACCACAGGAACTAAAGATACTAAGTGAGAAAATATATTCTTTGGTTTTCGAGATTGGATACAACAATTTTCTTGTTTGCCTTTTTTCTTCCTCCGTTGATGCGCATTCCCCGCCTAAATGTGCGGTTTATCTTCTCCAGGATTTACGTCGCCTTTCCCTGAAATCACGATTTAATCCTGAGAATAAACAGTGGTGGAAGGTTTGGTATCTGCCCGAGAAGAAATAGGGGGGCGATAGCTGAGCAAATTTAGCGATTGAATACCCATTAATGATCAACCGTTTTGCTTTTCTTTGAGAATATCTTATTGTATAAATGGCTAGTGTAATTACAAGTAAGAGGAATTGCGATGTCCCATAACAATAATAAAACTGATTTCAAAAAATGGCTCTCAAAGAAGAATCTCAGTTATGAGGACTTTTCACATAAGACGGGAATCCGGTATAACACCGTCGTGAAATGGACCTGTGGTGTCAAACCTCGTCAAACTTCCAATATTTTAATCAAACGGAAATTCCCGGATTGTCCGTTGTTGAAGGGGCATGAGTAATTCAGGATTAGAGGGGGGAGATTGAAATGAAAAATGCCAAGTTAATATTAATGACTGCTTTGGTTTGTGCGGCTGTAAGCCCGGTTTTTGCCGTAGGTTCAGGTGCTCTCGGGAATCAAACAGGGGTCGGGACACCGGCCACATCTCATGGTTTTGCATTTGCTGGGGTTGCCGATGACCCCTCCGCCATTTTCTACAACCCAGCTGGATTGGTTCAGGTAAAAGGCTGGCAAATGATGGCTGGTGCTGCGATTTTAAGTATTAATTCGGAGCATACTGCTCTCGATGGAACAAAGGATAAGACCGTTTCCCATTTGCCGGTCGCGCCAAATTTTTATCTTTCATATTCTAAACCCAGTTCGCCTTGGGCATTTGGGGTGGGAGTCAATTCTCCATTCGGTCTTGTTACCGATTGGAAAAATGATAGTTTTTCAAAATATTATGCTACAGAATCCAAGTTGTTGATGTACGACGTTAATCCCACAGTTGCCTATTCATTAACGGGAAAATTTTCAGTGGGCGGTGGCATAGACTATTATAATGTTTACGACGTGGAACTGAATCAGCAAGTGCCTGGGTTGACCGATGGTCACGGAAAGTTTTCCGGTGATGGTAAAGGCTGGGGATATAACTTGGGAGTTCATTGGAAACCTTGGGATCGGCACTCCTTCGGGATTTCATATAGAAGCCAGGTTAACGTGATCGTAGATGGCAATACAGAACTAAAGGACGTCGCGGTTCCGACAAATGGATATTTAGGCGGTAGTCCCTCTTTTAAAACGGGAGCATCAACAGAACTTAAATTTCCCCAGAGCGTTTTGCTGGGATATGGGTTTCGCCCCAATGAAAAATGGACATTATTCGCAGATTACGAATGGGTGAATTGGTCAACTACAAATGAGACCAAATTCAATTATGACCAAAACAACGCTTTACTTCCTCAATCAATAGCTCGCGATTGGAGAAGCACAAATAATCTCGGTATCGGCGCCGAATGGAAAGTAAACCAAATGGTGGACTTGCGATTTGGTGGATTGATTTATGAGAGGGTAGTGCCATCAGGAACAATGGAATCCTCTATACCTGACTCAAGTAGATGGGCTCTGACAGTTGGTCCTGGTTTTCATTTTGGGAATACGTCACTGGACTTAGGATATAACGCGATATTTTTCAAAAATAGAAAT
>PLLH01000109.1 GCA_003140895.1 Elusimicrobiota bacterium | reverse complement strand
CCGCCGTCGATACGACCAAAGATCCGTACGCCGCGACCGGAATTGGAGCCGAACTTGTCCCGACCCCGGCATCCGTTTCATTTAAGAAGCCTTTTCTTATGACGTTGCCCTATCGATTGTCGGATTTGACGGATCCCGTCAACGAACTTAGTTTGACGATCGCTCGATACAATTTGTCCACGGGCCGATGGGAACCGTTGGTATCGCAGGTGGATACGAACAACAAGACGGTGTCGGCGCGGGTCAGCCATTTGAGCTTGTTTGCCCTCCTCCAGCACACGGCGTCGACGGATTTAAAAAAAGCGATCGCTTTCCCGAACCCGTTTCGGTCCGACAGAAATCATTCACGGGTTGTGTTTGATTTTCTGACGGCGGGTTCCCGCGTCCGCGTCTATGATATGGCGGGCGGTTTGGTTCGGGATCTCCCCGACGACAACAGCGACGGCCAAATTACGTGGGATGTGAAAAACGAGTCGGGGCGTCCCGTCGCCAGCGGCGTGTATTTTTACGTCGTGACCGATCCCAAAGGAAACAAAGACGTCGGACGGATCGGGGTGATCCGATGAAGCCTTCGGCTTCTTTCAAATGGGCCGGCATATTGGTCGGGTGCCTCTGGTTGTCTTCCCTGGCCCGTTCGTCCGACAATGGCACGACCTCGGCCGGGATACTCAAGCTGGGGGCTGGTGCCCGCGCGCTGGGCCTGGGCGAGGCGGCCTCGGCGTCGGCCCGGCCGGAAGAAGCTCTTTTCTGGAATCCCTCCCGTCTCGTCGAAGCGGAACGCCCCACCTTCATGCTGACGTACAATCCCATTTTGGATAAGACGAAAGTGAATCAGGCGTCCGCGGTCTTCCGACAGAAATCGTTCGCCTTTGGCGTGGGATATATCGGAATCAGTCAAGATCCCATTGATTCGTATGACGAGGTGGGGAATAAGACCGGCGCCTACGACGCCTCAGACCACATGGGAAGCCTCGGGATGGCCTTCGGATCGCCGGCCTTCGCTTGCGGCGTTGGCGGGAAGTTCCTTCGCTCTGAAATAGGCCGGGTCCGAGCGAGCGCGGTGGCGGCGGATGCCGGCGTCACGTTTCAAAATCCATGGGCCCGCATGGCGCGTCACGCCTTTGTGGTCAAGAACGTTGGCGGGAAAATGACTTTTCTGTCGGAAGGCGATCCGCTGCCACTCCAATTCACATGGGGGAATGCCGTCTCCTTTGGGAAGGCTCTCGTGTGGAATGTGGACATTTCCCGCGTCCGAGATGCCGGCCTTATCTTCGCCACGGGCGCCGAATGGGCGATGGTGTTAAAAGAAAACAACGGAGTCTTTTTGCGCGGCGGCTATAACACCAAACGGAACCAAATCGATAAATTGTCGGGAGCCAGTGTCGGCCTCGGCTTTTCATTCAAGGCGTTGTCGTTGGATTACGCCTGGATTCCTTACGGCGCGTTGGGAGACACGCACGCCGTGACGTTGGTCTTTCGCCTGCCGAAATGGGAGCCGCGTCCTAAAATGCCTCAGGAAAAAAAGGCCGCTCGGCAAACCATCAACAATATAGACAACCCCGACGCCCGCCCGCTTCGCACCGTCGTCATCACGCTTGATAGCGGGAAGAAAGTTCAGGGCGCCGTGTTACGGGAAACGAGCAACAAGTTCATTGTGAAATCCGGCGGGCGTATTTTTAACGTGTTTAAGGACGAAATCATTCGGACAGAAGAAGTGCCGCCGGAAAGATTACATATTCAGCCAACCGAATAAGCCATCCCTTCCTATTTTTGGTATTAGATGGATATGAGGCCAAAACCAGAACCCGCTCAAGAGAGACTGATCTCGACGTTAAAACAAGCGCTTTTGCTGGGAGGCGACATCCTCCGGCGCGGGGCCAAGAAGACGCTCTGCGTTTCGTACAAGTCTCCCGTGAGCCCCGTGACACAGGTTGACGTGGCGTCTGAAAAAGCCATCATCCGGGCCATTCGATCCCGTTTCCCTGATCACGGTTTTTTGGCGGAGGAATCCGATTTTCAGAGGCGCGGCATTCGAAAAAAAGCCCAACCGGGCCGGTGGCGTTGGATTATCGATCCGTTGGATGGAACGGTGAATTTCATGCATGGGATCCCGCAATCGGTGGTGTCCATCGCGGTTGAGCGCGGAGGCGTTGTTCTGGCCGGCGGCGTTTATGACCCTTTCCGACGAGAACTCTTTTTGGCGGCCCGCGGAAAAGGGGCGACGTGCAACGGCCGCCCTATTCATGTTTCGTCAAATAAAGATTTTTTGCGTTCTCTTCTTATTACGGGATTTCCCTATGACCGCAAGACGAACGCGGACCTGTATTTGTCGTTGATCCGGCCCTTCCTCAAGAAGGGAATTGATATCCGCCGTTTTGGAGCCGCCGCGTTGGACTTGGCCTGGATTGCGTGCGGCCGCGCGGACGGGTATTGGGAATATCATTTGAGCCCATGGGATGTGGCGGCGGGCGCCTTGTTGGTGGAAGAGGCGGGGGGAGTGGTCACGGATTTCCAGGGGCGTCCCTTCAACGTTGATTCTCCAATAGAGACGCTCGCCACCAACGGATACCTTCATGCGTCCCTGCAACATATCATTAAAAAAACACTCGCCTTAAAATAAGCCATTCAATTTAAAGAGATCAATCACATATCCCTTCTCTGCTCGATGACCGCCTGTAACAAAACCGTAACGAATTCCTTTCGTTTGTAACGAAAATAACCCAAAAATGTTACACAGATTTAAGGGAATCTTAATGTCGTTTCAGTACACTTGTTTCAGATGACAAGCCATTATTCTTTCATTGACATGAAGAATAAATGACCTTGCGTTCTCCCAATCAAACTATGATGCGTTTTATATCACTTCTTTTATCGTTCGTCCTTTTTTGGACCCAGACCCTCATGGCGCATCGAACCGTCATGTATCCGGACCAACAGAGAAAACCATCTGTTGTTTCCCAATCCGTCTCTCCACAATTTGTCGGCCTGAGCCGTTCTCTTTCCGCTCCTTCCCAAATCATTCAACGCCTTATTCAAGATCCGCGTTGCCCCGCCGCTCTTTCCGACATGGTCGCGCATTTGCCGGCCGAGCTGGCTTCCGTTGATGACGTTTCCCTTCCGGCTCATCCAACGGGGGCGTGGGTGTTGCACATCAAAGATATTCATCAACACGAATCCACGCAACGGCGTTTGGCTTCGGGACTCAAAAAATTGGCTTCAACCCAGAAAATAGACGCTCTCGTCCTCGAAGGGCATGAGGGACTGGTGGATTTGTCCCCGTTTCGTTCCGTCCCGGACGCGGATATCGTGGGGCAGGTGGCGGGGCCGCTTCTTAAAGCCGGTCAAATATCAGGTCCCATGTATGCCGCTCTGGTTTACGCCAAAACGATGCCAAGGATTGTTGGGGCTGAAAACCGCGCCGCTTATTTTTCCAACGTTCGAGTGTTAAAACGCGCTTTGTCGGAAGGAGCGGCGCTGAAAGGCCGGTTAACTTCTCTTGAACGGAAGGTTCGGCAGGCAAAGAACACAACCTATAACAAGAGACTCTTGGCGTTTGATGGCGCTGTTCAGGCGTATGAGCGCAACGACCTGTCTTTGGGGCAATTCGCCCGCTTGTTATTGGCTTCGGGCGAAGGATCCTTGGTTTTGCAGGCCTATGTGGAAGCGGAGGATCTGGAAGCCAAAATTAGCCTGCCCGGTGTTCGGTCGGATGCCCGGCGGTATCTTGAAGACGCCCCGCATCGCCTTTCCTCTCATGAGGCCGTTTCTCTTGCGCGCTATTCCCATCTCAAAAATTTCCTTCAGTACCGGTCTTTGGCGTCGAGTTTGAACCCGTCTCAGGTGATGGGGGCGGTTCAGGCCGCCTCGGCCCATGTGTTGTCCCGTCTCATCCTCACCGACAAAGAACAATTCCTCGCCGATTCTTCACGCCGGATTACGCTCATGAACAAACTCCTCTCTTTTTCATTGGATCCGTTTGAATGGAGCGAATTGAAACAATTCAGCGAATACCCAGCGGCGCCGACAAGGGAACTGGCGTCTCTGGAGAGGGAGAGGCGTCAGCTGCAGGAGAAAATGCAGGCTCACGGGCTGTTTTATGTCCTCGCGGAAGAACGCAACGACCACTTTGTTAATAACATCAAAGCGGAAATTCGCCGCTCCCCTGGGGCTGGTCTTGTTTTGGTAGCCGGAGGATTCCACGCCAACGGGGTGGCCGCGCGCTTGAAAGAAGCGGGCGTCATTTATGTTTCGTGCACGCCGGCCACAGAGGGAAAACTCGATTTCCCTCGCACTCAGGATTCTCTTGAATCGCTCACCCGTGTTTCCTCTCCTCTCGAAGGACTTCTTCGCGAAGATCAATTCACTCTTTCCCCGCAACCCGTGACATCCGCCGGTTATGTCCGTTTGGCGGCGGGGGCCGTTGCGAAAGGGCTCCTGACGAAGACGTCTTCTCTGGTGGAGTGGGGCAGCCGTCTCATGAAAAGAAAAGGAGTCTCTTCGTTCAAGGCGCAGATTGTTGAACAGAACCCCGATGGCACCGGGCAGGTCAATGTGGAAATTCCAACAAAGAAGAGTCCGGTCCTTCTTCATGTGGTCTTGGGCAAAAAGGCCGTTTGGATGTCGGAGTCGGTTCAGCGGGCGGGTGGAATCGCCCGGATGTTGTTGCGCGAGTTTTTTAGATACGTTCTCGTTGAGAAACATTTAGCCAGATTCATATTTGTTTTCTTTAGTGAGTTCTCCTTACCTGATAATGACCGCTCTGGCGATGCCAGTTCTGGTGACGCTAAACTGGACGTCGGCTCTGGCGAATCCGTTCCTGTCGCCGCCGATCCATCCAAAGAAGTGACGATTCGGGGCGTGGCTCTTCATTCGGGAGTCAACACGACGATTAAGGTTATACGCAAAGGATTTGGAAACGGCATCCGGTTCAAAGTAATGGAGGGACCTGATGGAGATATGGAGAAATCTGTCGTCGTCGGCGAAGTTCCCGCTGTTTCGGATTCCGTGTGGGTGGGGCAGAAACGGTTCAGCGGGCTTACCGTGGGGGGAAAGAAAATTAGAACAACAGAGCACCTGATGGCGGCGTTATCCATTCTTGATATTTGGGACGCCGATGTTTGTGTTTGGGGTGATGAGCTGCCGATTTTGGATGGGAACATCGCCTCCTTCATCGAACACCTAAAACCGATGGCTCCGCCGCCGGGATCCGTGAATCCAAAAGTGTATCGCATTATGGAACCGCTTCTTTTCTGGCGAGGACCCCGCACCATGTTTATGATTCTTCCTCTGGACCCGTCCGAGATGTACGCTCAATTCCTTCATGTGGTTAATCTACAGGGATTGCCACCACTCGATTCACTCGGAGAGAATAGATATTTTGCGGCTCGCTTTTTGAACACCGGAGATGTGGCGCATTTCATTGAGGAGATTGGCGGCCATCGAACTTTTGTTGAACAACCGATCAAAGACCTGAGTCCTTTGTTCTCGGGCGGGTCCGATGCGAACCTATTTCGCGCTTACGATCCTTCTCTTTATGGGTCTGGTGGAAAGCTCAAAACCGACTATTTGGCTCGTCACAAAATCGGCGATCTTATGGGAGATTTGTTTTTGCTGGAGCAGCAGGTGGGCGGGCGGATCTTGGCCCGGTTTATTTCATTGGGAACAGGGCATCGGGATAACCATCAGATTTTTCTTGATTTAAACAAAGTTCTACGGCACGGGGCGCCCTCTTTATTTTTACCGTTCGAAGCATACGCCAATCTGGACCGCTTGTTTCCAGCCGATTCGTCTCAACGCCGTTGGATCCCGGAACAGATGCGGGATGAAATTCGGCGCTTGATTAGTGCCGCAGCACTTGGGCGGCCCTACCCCGGCCAGGCAGCTGAATCTATATCGGTCTTGGAGGAGCCAGCTCTACAGTATTTAAAGAGCAGAACGCATTTTGAGGGCGCCAAAGAATGGCAGTATAAAGTCGCCACCGGGCCCGCGGGAATTGTTTTCTCGGCGGTCAGTGAAATTTTCCAGACGTATCTTTACGGAAATAAAGGGCAAAATCTCATCGCGATTTGGAACAGATTTTTTAATCAAGACATGGGGCCCTTTAAACCGGAGGATATCCTTGATATTGAGATCCGGCTTTGGGAGGAAACGGTTAACGAGGCTGTTTTTCAAGTGTCAATTCTTCGCCGCGGTTTGGGAGAGGAGGTCAGGACGTGCCGCTTCGACGTGGTGGTTGCGAAGAACAACCGTTCCGCGGAACGATTAGCGGCGAGTTATGAGAAGATTAAAAATGAATCCGATGGAGAGCTTGGCGCCTACTTCTTTAGGATAGCGGCGTTGGGTTTTGAAAAGAAATTCGCCGCGGGGGATCGTTCGACGAGATGGGCTCTGACGGACAATTCAGGCAAGAAGCCTCTTGGTCCTGAATTTCCCCCGGTTACGGGCTTTGTGACTGCTTGGTCCGTGACGGATGTTACCGGAGATTCGCTCATGGTCAGTTTGTATGCCCGGGAGAGGCCTTCCCTCCGGTATGGGCGTTTTATGCCGGGGGTTCAACGAGAGGAAC
>PLLH01000019.1 GCA_003140895.1 Elusimicrobiota bacterium | reverse complement strand
AAAATTTCTCTTCGGCCAAAGCGTTCAAGAGGCCGATCAAAAAACATCCGCTCAAATTGACCGCAAGCGTTCCGTGAGGAAAGCGCGCCCCCCATTTATCGGATATGACACCCGACATCAGATACCGGGAAAACCCGCCGGCGAGACTTCCCCCGCCCAATAAAATCCATTTATTCATGCGATCTCCTCATCCTTTCTATTTCTTTAAGGGATTCTTCACAACGTAGATGTTGGAGGGCTCGCCTGACTCATAGGCGATCACGGAGCCATCCCCCGAAAACACCGGGTTGGACACAGCCCCCGCCACAGCCAATTCCCATCGTTTTGATATTTGATCATAAACGGTAAGACCCTCCGAAGAAGAAGTTGAACCGGTCGACACAAATACAAACGCGACAAACCGGCCGTCCCCGCTTAAGGCAGGGCTGAACGACTTCTGTTCGTAAACGCCTTGAGTGAGTTGAGCGAGCGTTCCTTCCTCACGATTGAACAAAAACAAATCACTCCGATCAAATGGCTCCTGATCCGGGGCCGATGACTGGCGAACGCCTTCAAAAACCATCGTTTCTCCGGCGTCATCCAGAGCCACGCGCCCCGCCTCCCAGCTTTCCGGAAAACCTTTGACCCGGTCATCGACGCGAATGAGGACCTTCAATTTCCGATCCAATAGATACAGGTGATATTCAATCACTCGCTCCGGAAGTCCTTTCACCAAATTTGTCGCGGCCGATTTAAAAGCGATAAACCGCGCGTTCTGGCTCATGAGCGGCTCAGCGCAGGGGCGGTTGGCGGGAATTCCCTCGGGAGACTGGCTGATCAACTCAAGCGTGTTTTTGACCCGATCCAACAAATAAACCTGCCGCAACGGTTTCATTTTGGCCGGGAGGAGGTTGGTTGCGTTGGACGTAAAAAGAACATAACGCCCGTCCCGGCTGAGACGCGGAGTGAGCGCTTCCCCATCGTGTGGTTCCCCGTTCATCCCCCGCGTCATCAGAACAGATTCCATCGTCTTCACATGAGCCACATAAACGTCCGCAATCCGTGGATACCGGATGGTTTTCCCCCACCGCTTTTTCTGCTCAGCCAACTGGGCCAAAAAACCGTTCGCCGTTGTGGTGGAGTAAGAAACAGTGGCCAGCTCGCGGCCGTTCGAGCTGATGAACGGATATCCGCCGAACCCGGAGGAACCGTCCCGTGTGATGATTTGACTCGTGTGCGCGGAACGATCCACGAGTTTGACGCCCCGGGAAAAATCATTTTCCGCCTCCGCTCCCGGAAGCCAGGATTCATAGACAACAAATCGTCCGTCATAACTCAGCTGCGGGAGATGGCACGCTTCTTTCACTGTCTGAGTTGACGGGTCCACGAATGAAACAAGCTCCGCCTCCGCTGAAAAAGCAGAAAGTGATGAGAGAAATACCAGCAAGAAGAGAAAAATCTTACTCACTCTTCCACTCCCAGGCGCTCTTGTGGGCGTCGTGATGATCCACGTAGTCGATAAAGCTCCGGTAAAACGAATGCCGGGCGATGGTGGCGCTGTCGCCGATCACGATGAGGAGCCGCCGGGCGCGCGTCATGCCGACGTTCATGCGGCGCGTGTCGCTTAAAAATCCCACTTCGCCGTCGGGGTTGCTCCGCACGAGGGAAAGAATCACGATTTCTTTTTCCCGGCCCTGAAAACTATCCACGCTTCCAATTTCAATTGCCCAATCTTTGCACATCGCGCGCAGGCGTTTCACTTGGGCGACATAAGGCGTGAGGAGAGCGATGTGATACGACTGAACGCCAGAATACTTAAGAGCCTCCACCACCTTCATCACGAGTTCCGCTTCCCCGCTGTTCTCGCGGCTCTCCAACAACTCGTTCCACGTTTCCTCATAGCCGGTGCCGGCGGTATCGATAAACGCCAGCGGCGCCTCCGTAAGGGCCGACGGTTTCACCAAAGGCAATTCAGCGGCCGTGTGAAGCCGGACGGATTCGTCCGCCAGAAGTTTCCCGCCGTAAAAATGCTGGGACGAAAACCCCATGATGATCTCGTGCATACGGTATTGAACCCGAAGGAGGGTTTGGAGTTCCGGTGGAAGGTTTTTCTGCAAGCGGTCGAAGAGAGTCGTGGAAAGGCCCCGCTCCGCCGCCTCCCGGGAATAAATAGTCGGAGGCAGCTGGCACGAATCTCCGGCGAACACGACCTTCTTGGCCAACGACACCGGGATCCAGGAAAGCGGCTCCGTCGCTTGAGACGCTTCGTCCATCGCAACCAAATCAAATTTCTTCCGGCCCAGCTGTTTGTGGTTGATGCCGCCGTGCGTGGCCAACACCACCTGCGCGTTCTCTATGATTTCCCGCCGGATGGCGAATTCCTGATCCCGCGCCTTTTTCCAAAGCTGTTCGATATACGCCTCGGTGTCCTTCCGCTCGTCATACGTGAGGCTGGACCCCCGCTCCCGTTTTCGCCGAAGCTGGTTCATCATCTTGTGGCGCTCTTCATCCATCATCTGAATCTCCCGCTGCCCGGGGTTCTCTTCCACCTGAGCGGAGAGCGTCACGTGATGGAGCGCTTCCATCACGCGCGCGGGATGGCCCAGCCGAACAATACGCAGATCATATGGAAGCAATTTCTCAACCATATTATCGACGGCGATATTGCTGGGGGCGGACGCCAAAATACGTTCCCCCCGTTTGACCGCCTGAACGATGACTTCGACAAGAACAGTGGTTTTCCCCGTCCCCGGCGGCCCGTGAATAACCGCCACCTCGGGTGCCGCCAACGCTTTTTTTGCCGCATCAATTTGAAATTGATTGAGGCGCGTATTAAAAAGTTCAAGCTCGGATGGTTTCCCTGTCTTGGGTTCACCTTGCCCCAAACATATATCCCGGAGGCGGACCAACTCCGCTCGTTCGCTGCGGCGAACCAGGTTGAGCGCCTGCCTCATCCGTTTGTAGGTGGCGTCGCTTCCCAGCATGTCCAACTGACAATAGCCATTCGGCATGGGATTCGGGATGGGTGTATTGAGCGCCACCGTCACGCTCAGTTCCCCCACATCGTAAAGAGTGCCGTCCACGTTTGGCGGGGTGGTGCCGGAAGGATACGTCAGAAGAACATTGTCGCCTTGGTTCATGGCGTGAAACGGAGACAGTTCATAAAGAGACGCCGCCTCTGGTAAATCATGCTTGCGAGGACCACGCGTTGGTTTTGGCGCCGCGCCTTTCGTTAACACAAGGAGCGGCATTCCTCCCACTCCCACATCCTCACTTGAAATATGGAGCCGCGTGACGGTTTTCCCCAGCGCTTCCCTCACGTGGAGCGGATATTTCTCGAGCCCGCGCTTGTTTTCCTCGTTTTCGGCGTCTCGTTCAATCTCAATGAGTTCCAACAGATTTTCTATATGCGATTCATGCATGGAACGAAGGATATCTTATCTTCCTGTCAACGGTGAGCAAAAAAGTTAGAATCCCGAAACTCGCCACATCACCACTTAAAGGGAGCTGACTTCTTTGCCTCAGAAAAATACCATCCTTGTCACCGGCGCCTCCGGTTTTCTAGGGAAACACCTGATGGCGCTCCTGCCGGGAGCCTTCCCTCGAAGAGCGATCATCGGGCTGGATCTCGTCCCCTCCAACACACGCGGCCGGCCTCGCGTTCGGGCTGGGAATCTGCTCAATTTAACGCGAACGAAGAAGATGATCCGACAGATTCAACCGAGTCTCGTTTTTCACTTGGCCGGAGTTCCCGCCACCGCGAATAAAAAAGACCTCAAGAACGCATTCATCGACACAACGCGGAATTTGCTGACGGCGCTCAAAAGCCATCAGGGAAACCGATGCCGCCTGATTCTGGCGAGTTCCGTCACTGTTTACGGCCGCCCACGGAAGACCCGCTCGCTCCTGTCGGAAAAATCCCCCGCGGCGCCATTAACAGACTACGCCAATATCAAATGGGCCCAGGAAAAACTCTGTCTGGCCGCTCAAAACAATCAACTCGATGTTGTCGTCGCCCGGATTTTTAATTTGGTCGGGCCCTCGTGCTCGCCGCATTTGTTTGCCGGATCCATGTCGCATCAAATTGTTCGCATTGAAAAGAACTTGGTTCCCCCCGAAATAAAAACGGGAAATCTGAACAACGTCCGGGATTTCATCGACATTCGCGACGCCGCCTCGGCCTTAATCGCGCTGGCTCAATCAGGTCAGGCGGGCCAGGCCTACAATGTATGCTCAGGCCGCGGAACGAAACTTAAAAATATTCTTGGCCAACTGGTGCGCTTGTCAAAAGCCCGTCACAAAATTCGTATCATAACGGAAGCGAGCCGCCTCCGGCAAAAAACGCGGGACGCCCGGGTCCTTGTGGGCAGCCATAAGAAAATCGCCCGAGCCACGCGCTGGACCCCAAAAATCAGCTTAAAAAAATCTCTTTTCGATACGTTGCAAAGCTACAGAGACCGGCCGTAAAAAGGAAAAACATGCCTACTCCCTTGGTGATCATCCCGACCTATAACGAAGCCGCCAACATTGAGAAACTGGTTGAGCAACTGCTTTCTTTTAACGTACAGGCCCTTGTTGTGGATGACAATTCCCCGGACGGAACCTCGCAGCTCATCTCAGCCTTGGGAAAAAAATGGCCGGGACAAGTCCATTTGATGTGCCGGGCCTCCGGGAAAAATGGACGCGGGAGCGCCACGCTGGACGGGTTCAAATGGGCGTTGGAACGGGATTACGACCCCATCTTTGAGATGGACGCTGATTTTTCCCATGATCCGTCCGAACTGCCGCGGTTTTTCGAGAAAATCAAAGCGGTCGACGTGGTGG
>PLLH01000078.1 GCA_003140895.1 Elusimicrobiota bacterium | reverse complement strand
CGATTAACATTAACTAAGTCAGTATCCTGAGCCCGCCGGCGTCAAAACAGTTGAAGCCGGCGGGTTCTTAATTTATAATCCCAACTCATCTGTATTCAACCTGCCTTCGTTGAAACCCGCTCACTCACTTTGGGAAACGCGAGATGATTCTTTGGCGTGAAGCTGGGGCCGTCATCTTTGGGGGAGGCAGGACAATTTAATGGGGCTTCGTGTCTCATCAAGGGGCGCCATTCGAGGAGAAAAATCAAACATATGAAGAAAAAAGTCTCAATCGGAATATTCGGCTTCCTGGCCATGGGCTTTCTTGCCGCCACGGCCTGGATGGCGGTTCAACCGATGCCGGCGATACCGGCTTTACCAGAGGTTGCAACGGAAACAGTGAGAAAGATTATGATGTGGGAGCCGCTTTTCAGCAGCAAATATGAGCTGTATGAAAAAATCGCGTTGATCGCCAACGTGTTCGTCGCTTTGGCTGGTCTCCTCTATGCCCTTTTGCTCATGAAACAAGTGAAGAAGGCGCCCGAAGGAACGGACCGGATGAAAGAAATCGCCCGGGCTGTTCGTGAAGGGGCCAATGCCTATTTGTATCGGCAATTCCGCGTGGTTGGCGTTTTGATCGCGTTTATCACGGTGGGTCTTTTTGCGGCGGCCAAGCTTTCCGGCGTCGTTGAAGCCATTGCCTGGGGCCGCGCCATCGCCTTCCTTGTGGGATCTATTTTCTCCGCGACCGTTGGTTTCGTTGGAATGAGGCTGGCCACCACCGGCAATTTGCGGGTGGCGGAAGCCGCGAAAACAAGTTTCGGCTCCGCTCTTCAATTGGGGTACCGGACGGGAACCGTTACCGGAATGTTGACCGACGGGCTGGGCCTCTTGGGCGGATCCCTGATCTTCCTTGTATTCGGTGAGCATGCTTATGAAGTTCTCTTGGGGTTCGGTTTCGGTGGAACGCTCCTGGCGCTTTTCATGCGCGTGGGAGGCGGTATCTACACGAAAGCCGCCGATGTGGGCGCCGATTTGGTTGGAAAATTAGAGAAAGGAATTCCGGAAGATGACCCGCGGAACGCCGCCACGATCGCCGATAACGTCGGTGACAACGTGGGCGACTGCGCCGGAATGGCCGCCGACATCTTCGAAAGCTATGAAGTGACCATGGTGGCCGCCATGATTTTGGGTATGGCGAGCTTCGGGCACAAAGGGGTGATCTTCCCGCTGTTGGTTCGCGCCATCGGCGTGCTCGCCTCCATCATCAGCACCTACAGCGTGAAAGCCGGAGATAAAGGAAGCGTGGCGGCAGCGATGAGCAGCGTGAACCGAGGGTTCGTGATCGGTTCCATCTTGAGCATCGTCGGCTTTGTGGTTCTCGGGTATTATTATCTGCGGTTTGATGCCGGTTATCTTCTCCGGTATCCGCAATCCGCCTTTGGTTTCCCGATGGGGTTAGACGGCATGGCCAATATCGCCGGGCTTCCCTTTTGGGCCAATCTGGGGATCAGTGGTCTCGATATGAGACCCGCGTGGACCTGTATGATCGGTATCGTTCTCGCCATCGCTCTTAATAAATGCACGGAATATTACACGGGAACGGAATATCAACCGGTCAAAGGGTTGGCGCGGGCCTGCGAAACAGGGCATGCCACGAACATCATTCAAGGGTTGGCTGTCGGCTTTGAGAGCTCGGTGGCGACCGTGTTGATTATCGCCGGCGCCATTTTTGCCAGCGTTCTGATCTATGTCGGAACGAACCCGACCTTCGTCGCCTACGGCGTGGCCATGTGCGGTATCGGCATGTTGACCTTGACCGGGAACACGATTTCCATGGACGTTTTTGGTCCCGTCGCGGACAACGCCAACGGAATCGGCGAAATGGGATACGACAAGAAGGAAATGGGCGAAGTGAAATATAAAGAAGCCCGTCAAATCTTGGCGGACTTGGATGCCGTCGGAAACACGACGAAAGCCATCACGAAAGGAATCGCCATCGGCTCAGCTGTTATCGCCGCGGTGTCTCTTTTCAATAGCTTCATCGTATCGGTGGGTTCCGGTGGCCAGGGGGAAACGGCGAACATATCAGCCGATGTGTTCAACTTCGTCTCATCCATCCTGACCATTTCCGACCCGACGCTCTTTATCGGCATGTTGATCGGAGGCGCGGTGCCGTTCCTCTTTAGTTCCATGACCATTCGAGCGGTGGGACGCGCGGCGTTCCTGATTGTGAACGAGTGCCGCCTTCAGTTCCGTGACAAGGAAATTTGGGAAGGAACCAAGAAGCCGGATTACGGCCGCGTGGTGGACATTTGCACCAGCGAAGCTCAGAAAGAATTGGTGGGCCCTGGTCTTTTGGCTCTTCTTGTTCCGATGCTCGTTGGGTTCGGACTGGGAACCGTGGCTCTGGCCGGGTTCCTCGCCGGAATGATTGTGGCCGGTCAGCTTCTCGCTGTTTTTATGGCGAACGCCGGCGGCGCGTGGGACAACGCCAAAAAGATGATCGAAGATGAACCGGTCAACTTTGAAGCCAACACGGGCAAAGGCAGTGAAAAACACAAGGCCGCCATCACGGGCGACACCGTCGGAGATCCGCTGAAGGACACGTCAGGTCCGGCGGTCAACCCGCTCATTAAAGTGATGAACATGGTGAGCTTGCTCATCCTGGGTCTCATCCTGCCTTATGACCACAAGCTTCTGGCGAAGCTGGCGCATTTCAACGTGATTGTGACGCCGAGATCGTTTGGTCTTGTTTATTACATTGTTATTGCCGTCTGCGTCGCCGGTTTGGTATGGGCGGTTTGGCAATCCAAGCGCGAAAGACCAGACGCCGCGGCTTAAGTTGGTTTATTCGTTTGTTTTTTTGACTACAGTCCCTTCCCATCGCTTAAAGCGATGGGAGGGGGCATGAGTCAAAGTAGTATGACAACTCTCCTCCAGTTCTTCACAACCCCGTCGGTTCCTCAAGCTCTCCTCGTTATCGCTCTCGTCTCTATTGTCGGCCTCTTCCTGGGACAGATTAAATTTCTCAGTATTCAATTTGGCATTTTTGGCGTTTTGGTCGCCGGACTCCTCTTTAGCCATTTTCAAATCACACTCAGTGACCCCGTTTCTGAAATTCTCCGCGATTTTGGACTTGTGTTGTTTGTCTATGCCGTGGGGCTTCAAGTGGGTCCCGGCTTTTTATCGACATTGAAAAAACAGGGGATCATTCTGAATTCGTTGGCTGCCCTGATTGTTGTCCTCGGCGTTGGAGTTGTTCTTTTATCCCATTTTGTGGGAGGGCTCCCCTTATTGGCGTCCTGCGGAATTTATTCCGGGGCCGTCACCAACACCCCCAGCTTGGCGACGGTTCAACAAGTGATTAAGGGGTTTCCGACGGTAACACCAGAGGCCGCCCTTCTTCCCGCTTTGGGATATGCGGTCAGTTATCCCTTCGGCGTGTTTGGGGTCATTCTCGCGATGCTTCTCATTCGTCGATTTTTTAAGGTATCCATTGAGGCGGAACGGCACGGATTTTCATCTAAGCGCGCGCATCATTCTGACGCTGCCACAGTGGGATCCGTGTCGTTGCCAAAAATCCTTCCTCTTTTTATCGGGATTTTTTTAGGAGTCGCGTTGGGAAGCATTCCTGTTCGGATCCACGGTTTGCCCGGGGCGATTCGTTTGGGTGTGGCGGGGGGACCGTTGGTTGTGGCGCTCATCTTGAGTCATATGAGACGCGTGGGGCCTTTCCATTTTCGATTGCCGACACCCATCACCACGATTCTGCGCGAATTTGGAATTATTTTGTTTCTGGCGTGCGTGGGGCTTCGTTCCGGCGGACCTTTTTTGAAGGTGTTGGTTCATGGAGACGGCCTTCAGTGGATGATGTGGGGGGCTCTCGTGACCTTCGTGCCGGTTTTTCTCGTGGCGGTTTTCACTCGATTGGTTTATAAAATGAATTTTCACACGCTCGTGGGTCTTATGGCGGGAAGCATGACGGATCCCTCCGCGTAAGACCCACGAGCG
>PLLH01000026.1 GCA_003140895.1 Elusimicrobiota bacterium | reverse complement strand
TTGAGGTTCAGCCGATCAAGAAACCGTTCAGCTTGATTTTGTTCGGAGGCCCGGGATGGAATTTTGATTCGACAACGTTATCAACTCCTTACCATGTATTGCATGGTGACCCGACAAAATACACCGCTGATATGAAAATGTTTTTGGGCGGCGTTCAAATGGGGGTTCAGCTCGGTATCCCCTTGGGACCCCTTAAACTCGTTCCGTATTACATGTCAAGCACGCGGAGCGGAACGGCGACAATGACGTTCAACTCGGGGTATCAGGGCACGACCAATATCGTAGGGGACACCACCGTCACTGTGGATCCTTTTACCGTGACGTCCCAGGGGGCCGACTTGATTATCGTTCCCTGGAATCTGTCGGTTGGGGCCATGCTTCAGCAGGCCAATCCCACGAAAGACCAACAAGGGTTCAAAACCACGCTCATTATGATGTCATGGCATTTCCGCGGCTCCTAACTTTTTTCGCCGTTCTTTCCGCCTTCACGCTGTCCGGGTGCCCGATGGGCCCAAAGCCCTATCTGAAGTCGGGCTTTGTTCCGCCGCGGCGCGTTGCCGTCCTTCCCATGGACAATCACACCAATGATTTGAACGGTCCCGATGTCGTTCGCTATTGGTTTGACCAGCGTCTTCGGGAGAAGAAAGGATATCAGACCGTTTCACTCGACGAAATCGATGAAAAGCTCAAGGAAATCGGAATCAATGACGGAGGCCAGCTGGCGGCTGTTCCGCTCCCCAAATTAGCCGCGCTTTTTAGCGCGGACGCGGTGATCTATGGGGATCTTTTGAATTTCGATTATCAAACCACCGGGTTTCTCAATATCCGGAAAGTGAAGGCGTCTTTTAAGATGGTGGAATCAAAAACGGGAGACACTCTCTGGCAGGCGGAAGGCTTGGGCGCCAATTCGGAAGGAGGGATTTCTTCCAAGGCGGCGCTTCAATTGGGGCTCAAATCTCTCGGAATCCAGTTGGTTGAAAAAGCGGCCAACTCGCCGCTAAAAACGGAAACCTGGGACATGATTTGGAACGCCATCGAAGATCTCCCGCCGGCCCGGTAACGAAAAAATCTCCAACTTTTTTCGCTTTTCTTGATAAAGTCAGCCTGATGTTCCTTAACGAGAAATCAATGAAACCGTTCTTCTCCTTCAAACTGCCGAATTGGATTTACATCCTCCTGTTTTCCGGGTGGTTTCTTTATGGCTGCTTTTCCTGGTCTTCCGATAATCCCATCGACTACTATCAGTTTTGGCTGGTCGGCCAAGCCGTTAAACAAATGGATGTGTCCAATGTGTATTCGCTTAGTGATGCTGACCGAATCCGTGATGAATTTGTTAACAAGGCCGGCCATTCTCGATCTGTCCGGATGATGCGCGGGGCNNACAGCTGACAGCCACGCCGACGCTCTACTTTGTTTTTTCACTTTTATCAACGGGAGATTATGACCGCGATTACACCGTTTTCCGGATTGTTTCGTTGATTTTCTTCACGTTTTTCTTTTTCCTGTTGCGATGGCAATTTCGGTATTCGTGGCCCGCTGTCATTGCTTTTTATTTTCTGCTCACGTCGTTCTTTGGCCCATTTTTAAACGAAGCGAGCGTCGGGAATGTGAATCAAATTCTTCTTGGCCTTATATCCCTTTTTTATTTTCTTCTGCAAGGCACGCGCTCGGGGGCGCGCATGGTCTTAGCGGGGTTCCTGTTGGGCTTTTTGCTGATGTTTAAGCCTGTTGTTGTTATGGCGATTTTTCTTTTTTTTGCGGCGCTTCTTCTGCGCAATCAATTGAAGGTGGACAGGTCGATTCTGGGGGGATTCATTTTGGGAATCGTTGTGTCTTTTGTCGCTCCGCTCATTTATTTTCATGGGAAATGCACCTGGCCCCATTGGTGGCTTGAAGCCCGTCAACTGGCTGCAGTCTGGCCCTTGAACGCCAATTTTGTCCGGAGTTTTTTTAACACGAACTCTAAGTATTGTTTGTACGGTTGGAGCCTGGCGATTTTTTCATTCATCTGTGTCGTCTCGTTCAGGCGGGCTCTGGTGATTTATTCGAAAAAATCCGTTGGCGAGAAGGACCTGTCGTATCACAACGAAAAGTTTTTCTTCTCGCTTGGGCTGGTGTCTTTTGTGATCATCAGCCCCATCATCCTTGTGCATTATTTGGTTCTCGCCTTTCCGCTTTTCATGATGAAGTTTAAATCCGTTTTTAACCCGTTCGTGCCGATACAAAAGCGTTGCGTTGATTTGATTTGTTTGGGAACGTCTGGTGTGTTGATGGCAACGGCGGAGACGCTTAATACACCGTCCTATCGGGTTGGGTTGGGGGGGCTCGCGATCCTCTTCTTCTATTCGCTTCTGTCGGATGCCGGTGAACAGGAATCGTTCACTTCATTGCAGATCGGGCGTGATTGAGAAAGCCGAGGATCGGGATCGAACCGACGACCTGCCGCTTACGAAGCGGCTGCTCTACCAGCTGAGCTACCTCGGCACATTCGACTCGGCCGCCGCGGCGGCCTCGCTCAGCGCGAGCGGCGAATGAAAATGGGAAACTGATTATAATTAAACCGGATCGAATGAAGGTAAAAATTTCCCTTTAAAAGAAAATTTGTTCTGATGAAAGGATACGCTCCATGCTGGACTCACAATTCAAATCGTTTGAGATGAAATGGTCGGAAAGAAATGACATCGCGTTCCTTTCTTCATTTATTTCCATCATCTTGGCTCTCATGTATGTTATGGCACGGATTGGATTCGGCCATAATACCTTTCACGAAATCTATCCTTTTGTGGGCGTTTCCTTTTTTCTCCTCTTTTCCCCCGGTTTAATCAAGGCGCTTTCCCCCGAGCATTCCTCTTGGCTTTTATCGGAAAGCGTATTTTTTCTTGGGGGGATTTTCTGCGTGGCATTGGGCGGATATGCCAATCCGCCTTTTCAATTCTTTCTGGCGCAACTCTTTGGGGGCCTCGGTTCCCTGATGTTTTTCTTGACGCTCATTTCAAAATTATTTCATTCAACCGAGAAGTGGTTACTGCTTAAGATTTTTATTATTTCTATTTTTTCTATTTGGCTTGGTTCCGAACTCTGGGGATATTCGTATCGTAACCCCCTTTTTTTAGAGGGGTTGTATATGGGGGAAGCTCCGCGGGACCCTTTTTTCAATGCGGCCATGTCAGAAATGATTCGAATTCAGAAAACTCCCAGCCTCGGGCTTGATGGCCTTGTCTTTATGCCTTATCATTTTGGCTCTCATTGGTGGATCGCCCAGCTTTCGAGCCTTTTGGGAACAACTCCATTGTTTTTTTACCAACTTGGATATCCCGTCATTATCCTTCCCCTGTTCATATTCGGTTTGATGAGTTTTTCGTCGAAAGTCAGGAAGATTGTCGCCGAACGGCTGGGCGGGGGTTTGTCTCATTTACAATTCGGGTTGACGGAATGGATGATTCTTGCCATCACGTTTATCGGATTGTTGCCGGATGATTTATTGAAACACACATTCTCACAAAATCTGATCATCAACAGCGAATCGTATGTGATCAGCATCTTCTTTGTTTGCGTTCTTTTGTCAATGGGGTTGGATTTTTCTTCAAGGATGGAAAAAGGCCCGATAAAATTAAAGCCCCTTGCATGGATTTTTATTTTCTTGCCTTTTCTTCTGCTCATTTTAGGCCTATTAAAGGTAAGCGCTCTTTTTCTTTTAAGCGGGGTCGGAGGATACTTCTTTTTTCGAATGAGGTGGTATCGAATCCCGTGGGCCTGGTCAATTCTTTTCCTTTGGATTTTTCTGAATAGCGCCCTTGCGAAATGGATGGGGGCTTCATCCCCTCTGCATGTTCATCCATTCTATTTTGTTCAAGTTTATTATCCTCAACATCTGAAGCCTTTTTATCTATTCATTTCATTCTATTTGACGCTTCTATTTATTTTCCTGCGACTC
>PLLH01000001.1 GCA_003140895.1 Elusimicrobiota bacterium | reverse complement strand
CTTCGAACGGGTGGATAACCCGCTTTTTTGCTGCCTTGTCCCAATTAAATCCATACAATCCTGCTCCGCAACCTTGGGGAAGTCTTCCTGCCGCGATTGCTTTTGCCTTGCCGCGTTTTGTAGCCTCTTTCATCTGGATCACATATTGTTCGGCTGACCAACCTAAAGCGAATCCCAAAAATTTGCCGGTCGGAGTGTCATCGAATTCCTCTTTAACAAAGACCAGTTTTAAACCGTTTCCCGTGAACTCCTTTAGCAGTAAAAGAATATCCTCACCGTTGCGAGCCAGACGATCCGGCTTGAGACATATGATCGCGCTGAGAGATCCAGAACGTGCTAACTGCCTCATCCGTGTTAAATATGTTCTTGTTAGCGTCAGCCCGGACTCAGCCTCCCTGAATANNTGAATACATACCCCTCAGGGATCTCGTAACCACATTCCCGGGCTTTGGCTAAACATATCTCTTCCTGGGATTCAAGTGAAGTCCCCTCTTTTTTCTGATCCTCCGTGCTCACTCGACAATAAATAGCCGCCTTCATCATTTTCGAACCTCTTTTTTGTAAAAGTTTGTAGTTTGTTTAAAATCCGGCCCATCAAGAATTATCAAACACCGGGACATGGTTCACCGGGAAATATTCGGTTCCAATCTTGCGCAAAACATGCCTGGGCTTCAAGAATCAAATTTTCGGCTTTTTTGGTCTTACCGGTCTGCCTAGCTATTTCTTCCTTTTCGAGTATTTTAGTTGCCCGGTTCCTCGCGCATCTTTCCCGTTCTTTCCTCAATTCGAAAATTAATTTCTCGTCTAAAGCTTGATATTCGGCTAATCGTTTTTCTGCATTTAACAAGCTTTCTAAAATATTATTTTGAGATGTAACATTAAAAATGACCCTTTTGTTTGAACTCAGGATGGATTTTCTCAATTCTTCTATGGCAGCCTTTTTTGCAGCATCAGAAATTTCTTTTTTAAGTTGGTCAATTTGAGATTGCATTTCCTGTTTGAGCTTATTAGACCAATTCTCACCAATCTCGTTTAACAGTAAATCGATATAATCTTCACCCACCCAGGGGCTAGTCAGTTCATGCAATAAATCCTGACGAATTTCGAGTAACTCATCTTGGGCTTGTTGAGTTGTCTCAACTGGAGGACGATGCGCCCTCGGAAGATCGAACCCAAAACCATCTTCCTGGGAGTCGTTCTCGTCTTTCACTAATTCCATTATTTTCGATATAAACTCATCCAATTCCGCCAGGGCATCTTCCTGATCAGTGATTTTAGAAATACGTTTTATCTTAGCGAGATAACGTTCAAGCTCGTCTTCCGTCATTTGTGATAATCTACGCACCATCAATCATTCCTTTCGCGCCTTTGGGACCCTATTCGTTTATACGCTGGTCGACCGCTTTGTGAATTTCATCTAAATCCGGAATAGTTTTGGCAGCTGTTATGCCTATATCCTTAAACCCTTTCGCGGTTTTGAGAACTTTTGTTTGCAAAGTGTGAGCGGCAACATTGAACTCATCGACCGTTGATCCTAAATACTTCCCAATATTCGCCAAATGGCTAACCCAAACCGATAATTGTTCATACAATTCCCGGCCTTGTTTTTCAATTATTTCCGCGTTTTCCGTCAATGTTTCCTCTTTCCAACCGAATTTAACAGCGTGTAACAAACAAAATAACGTCGCGGGGCTCGCCAAGGCAATGTTTTTCTTCATCCCATCATTTATGAGCTCCGGGTCTTCCTTCAAGGCAGCGGATAGGTATTGCTCTCCGGGCAAAAATTGNNGGAGTTTAAGAAGATCAGCTTGAGTTTCAGGTTTGGTCGCTATCATAGCCTCGTAATAGTTCTTAATGACGGTTTTGGAATCAACTACGATATTACGTTGGTTGGGTAGTTTTACACGCATGTCCGGTCTTAACACCCCTTCGGTCGTGTTTATACTCTCTTGTTCATAAAAATCGCAATGATCGACCATGCCGCATAGCTCAACAACATTTCGCAATGTGGTTTCGCCCCAGGNNTTTCGGGTCTCTTGAGTCAAGCCGATTTGTTCGGTTTTTAGCGCGGATGCCATCTGAGTTAATGACCCATAGTCTTGGTTTCTTTGTGTCTCGATTCGGTTCAATGTTTCGTTGACCCCTCCAACGAGTGTGCCAATAGCTTTTTGCCGATCCTCTAAATCAGTGTTTGCCAAAGCGATGAATGCTTTGTTGTTTTCCTGAAGAGCTTCAGATGCGAGCGATTTGAAAAAGTATTTATTCAAACGAGTCAAAAACCACNNATTTTTTCCCCTTCCATCTTTTTGTTTGCCAATAAGGTGAGTGACATTTTGGACATTGCTTCGGCGGTTTAAGCTGTCTTGCGGCCCATTCATGACCGCATCTGAGGCATTTCCTAATTTTTATGCTCATATACCCATCATTATATGTCTAGTAGACAAATATTATCAAGACCTTGTTGCACAAATATTTGTGGCAATACGTTCTTCCGGGTCGGGATAATTTCCCAAGGAAAAAGGATCCTTTCTCGCCAAATGGCTTTAGGCATAAGTGTTTAGCCTTGAAATTTTCCGGACCTTTTTGCGCTGATGTTTGTCTTTGCTACCGGGAGGTCGTCCTAATACCTTGCCTTGAGCTTTTAGTCGAGAAAGCCCGGCTTTGGTGCGTTCTGAGCGGCGCTGGCTTTCCATCCTGGCAACCCATCCGGCAATTGCATAAAGTATGTCCCCTATTTCACCCGGCGCTTCGGTCCAACTCTCCTGGAGACTGAAAACTCGCACTCCGTAAGCTCTTAACGTATTGACCAGGTTTAGAATTTGAGCGCTGCCTTCCCTGCTCAACCGATCCAGAGCCCATACGAGGAGCACATCGAATTGCCGGTGACGAGCCGCTTTCAGGGCACTCGCTAACTCACTTTGATGTCCAGACTTCCATGCGCTTTCATTTTCCTGGTAGGTATTAACGACTTGCCAGTTTCTTTCGGAAGCCCAATCGTTGAGTTGTCTAACCTGGTTATCTACATTTTGATCATTGGTCGATACCCTGGCGTAAATCGCAACCCGAGTTTGTTCTAACATATGTCTCGCTCCGCGTTTTTCTGATCGATAACATCTTGAGCCTTTAGTTTTTGCGATTTCAACACGTTAAAAATATAACCAGGGCTGCATTTCAATTCTTTGGCAGCTGCAACAACGCTACGTTGCCCTTTTAAGGCATCAAGAACTTTATTGAGCCCAACATCGAGCCGTTTCCGGCCTAATCCCCTCACTTGAACTTCATGGCCGCAATTTGGGCATTTAACGAACATCGGTTTTGGTCCCCCTAGTGTTCTTACGTCTAGTCCCTAAGTTTGGCTTAAATCGAATAACCACCTGGCCAAACTCATTTTTCTCCTCACAAAGAGGCNNCGGATATATATGACCCTCCCCCAATTGCTTCTTTTCTAGTCACCTCTTGACCCGTTTTTAATTTCCCCCATAACCAATCGACGAACTTAACCTCGTATAAAATATTGGCTTGCATTTCAACGCTACCACCGTGGTAATCAAGAACTCCCTTCGTAAATCGTGTCGCTGTTGAAGCTAACCCAATATCTCTCTCTTTTTCTCTTTGTATATGATAGGCATCAACAATCCCTTTGTGTTCGGAAGGCGATTTATACTTCATTTCGCAGTTGCATTTCCCGCACATGAAGCAAAGATTATTTTCATTATTGTTTTGCGTATTACTGTCTATGTGGTCGATTTGCAACTTCACCCGTGGCGGTTTTTTCCCACATACTACGCATTGTTCTCCATCTCTGAGGCACAAAAAGCGATAGGCCCAACTCCGGACGTTAGCCCCCATCCTACCCATTGTCTTCACCCCTACACGGCAAATCAGGAACACCTGAAATTTTCCGGTCGAGACCGGTCAACATTTTTTCCCAGAATTTTTCCCATGCCGCTTTTTGTAAAAGTGTCGGCTCGGCCGGGGTAATTTTGTATTCGACCTCGATTTCTCTTTTTCCATCTTTATGCGCGGTCATCGTCGCACCCCGTCTGATCAGGAATAAATACGTCGAGAGCCTTAATTACTCTTTCAAGTTCCAGCCGGGCAATCATTGCTTCGGCGTCGTCGCCACGTTCTGATTTCATCCTCCATTCCTGTATTACGGCTCTTTTAAAACAGCGGAGCACCTCCATATCGGCGGTGGTGGCGATGGGTATCCCCCTTCCTCCCCTTGGCAGTTGTAGCGTTAGAATTACGATTGACATCTTTCATCCCTCCTAGTTAGAAGGGATGAGCGGAGATAGATGTAATAAAAAAGCCCCGGGAAATTTTCCCAGGGCTTTACTACCGATTAAGTGACTTGATAATAACTAGAGGATTTCGGCTAACTTTTTCCTAGCGACTTTGAAGTTGTTTCGAACCCCTACATAATTGAGATTTTTTTGCTGGCACACTTNNCAATGCAGCTTTGGAAATAAACTTCTATTGCTTCTTTCTGTTTATGAGGGAATTTCTCCGCTTCTACCAACAGTGCCCCTATCAATTGTCTGTTATCGACATCCTCATAACCAACGCACGATAAACGGTCCTCTGGGTCGAAACCACCGTCCTCGGGATCGAACCCGTGTTGTAATGCTTTTCGCTTAGCACTATTTTCTAATTCAGAAAAGGTTTCGACCCCTTCGTCCCGGCTGAGTCTAAATTGTTGTTNNTCGGAAGATTCGAGATATTTCGTGGTCCATCAGGGAATGCAGAATCTTCTCGTCTGCAAGACTTACTAAAAATTGGCGACACCCGCGAATGACTTCCTGAGCTGAAACGTTTTCACCCGGCTTCACGCCAGCCACATCGAACAATAGGTCCCTCCGCCGAGGTGGTTTAAGCCCGATAGAAAATGGATCGTTGGCGAGTTGCCACAGATTTGCGGTTAATTGCTCTCCATATGCGCCGGGTAAGTTTCCAAGTTGTTGTCGAAGCTTCCAAGCTTCTTTTGGAGATTTTAATATTTCAATCGGGAATGCTCGACTGGCCCGTTCCGGCTCTGATACCAGGGTTTCGAAGCTGCACATCAAATCGGGGATAATGTTTTTGCAGAGAGACTCTGATTTCTCCGGTAGACATGAGAGGGCCGCCTCACACTCGGCAGCCAATTCATTCAAGAAACCGGTATTACAATGGATTAACATGGGTTTAAGAGCGGTCGTCTTGATTTGTTTGAGCAATTTTCGACGTTTATTTGAGGTATCAAGGTTCCTGGCGAGCGAGTAAATCGCGGAATCACAAAGTCTATCCTGTTGAATTAATCGCACGAGTTCAGTTTTAATTTTCCGTATTTCCGTCTTATGGTTTTGAGAACAAAATAATTTCCCGAAATCCTTAGCCTTCGACCTCCCGAGAGTATTTTTGATAATAAAATGAATGCAACTGCATTCAAGGGACACAACCGCCGAAACGATAATGTCTAGATCACCGAAATAGGACGCTACGTCACGTTTTATCATGACTCTTCCCATCTCAAAGGTTGATTATGGCCGTCGGACCAACCCTTCATGTAGCAGACATCGCAAGTAGGCAATTCTTTGGGAGGTCTCTTGCCGGCAACTGTTATGTCATGAATATGCCATGTGTGCCAAATCAACCCGGTCTCCGTTTTGAACTCCTTAGAGCACTCTGAACACCTAAATATTTGCAATTTACCCTCCTATACCCGCGTATATTGAGCCTAGTAAACTGCTTACCCTTAAGTCAATAAATTAAGGATTCAAATTACGCATGAAATACGCTTGTTAAAATATTCTTAAAAGTTTGTCCAGAGTCAGGTAATACACACGTATAAGGGTAGTAAGGTAATACACACGTGTAAGATAGGGTAGGCCTACCCTTAACTACGCGTGTGTATAGGTTCCATTAGATACGCTCGTGTAAGAAAAGCGATGGCAAACCAACCAAATGTTTTGTTACTGCGCTCGGGAAAGAATCGTCCGTATAGGACCAAGGACGGAAAAAGCTCTCTTGAAATATTTACTGAAACGAAATTATCAGTTTCCCGAGTTATGGTTGACGGAAGAAAGAAATCCGCTTAAAAAGTGGGGTGTTGCCCAAATGATAAATGTCCTAGGGAGAAAAACCGGAATAACCGATGCGCGATGCTCACCCCACACGTTTCGTCATACAGTTGCGACATTCTTTCTCCAAAATGGGGGGAAGGAATTTGAAGTGCAAGCTATTCTTGGACACAGCACTCTAGTTATGACTCGCAAATATGCTGCAAGTATAAATAGCCAAAGTGCGGCAGAATCGCACAAAAGATTCAGCCCGGTTGAAAACATGGAGTTTAAATATGAAAAATATAATACGGCATAAGAAACGCCAAGCTGGTGGAATAGCTTTGGTAAAACAAAGGGGGCCTGATTATATGGCGAGGATCGGGCGGAGCGGTTCCCTCAAGCGCAAGGTTTATCGAGGTGGCAGGCCCCGGACACCTAAGATGCATAATGTCCGTAATAGCTCCTAGAAAATCGCTAGCTTTTATATTTCTTGAAAGCGCTAACTAATTGTCTAAACGTCGTGGGCCTATATTTTTCGAAACCTTCCGCATCTACATACACAAAATCGTATGTAACCTCTCTCTGCGCCTCATTTATGTCTTCACACCATTGCTTAAGGCGCAGGATTTTAGGTGGGACATCAAGGTCTACTTGTCCCTTGGTTTCAACAATGAATACGCGTCCGTCCTTTAGCTTCACCAAAAAATCCGGGTAGTAGTTTGATATGTCGCCATCCGCATTCACATAATCGAGTTGGAAATGGACCGCCAGGTAGTTTTTAGCATAGGCAGCCACATCATCACAATCTTCTAATANNAAACAATAGTTCGGTCTGACTATCGCCTATAATGCGATTGAAAACACTCTTTTTGGGGACGAGATATTCCTGATCTTTGGTTACAAATGGACGTGTATCGCTGATCTTGATATTGTCTCTAATTTCCGCACTTCCCTTGTCCTGGACCGTCAGGGCATTAATTGCCCTTTTAAAGGTTTCAATTACGGTTTTTGTGGCAGCCAACTCGGATAAATTGCGTAATGTGTTTTGATCTTCAAGATCAACGGTCCGTTCGAAGAGGCTGTTTTGGATAAAAGATTTTACTTTTCCATAGAGTATTTCGTAGCCGCTAATAAGCCTGAGGTCTTTCATGATGGTCCGAGTAAAGTAGCCAACGACACTGCTAGGATCAACCAAATCTGTTGATTCTAAAACTGTGGTATGCGATATTTCGCCAGTTGTGACATCCTTAAAAATAATCTCCCGTTGTTGCTCTGGGCTGAATTGACGATATGTTATTTTTGTATGGAATAAATTAGTAGAATCTAAATCCGATAAGTTCTTATATTCCCGGAAAACACGCGTTGTAAGAATTGGAATAGTAATATCCAGCGCATTTATATCCTTGTTAACATTTTCATGCTCAACCTCGATAACAAGTGGGGTGTTTGCTTTGGATCCCTCTCCCATCGGCTTACGTTCAAGGACGACTCCCTCGGCTTGAATGGATTCTACAAAATCCATGAAAGCATCAGTGCCGACCACGCTCACATATTCCTCGACACCGCCTAGATACATCTTGCGTAGTCCACGTCCGAGCGTCTGCTCAGGCAAGATATTAGCTTTTGCAGAATAAGGACGAAGACCGACGATTGTGGTAACATTCCGGACATCCCATCCTTCCTTCAAAACCATTACCGATACGATCACCTTGTAGGGACTCTCGGAGCTATCAATTCCATTTGCTTGCTTTCTTAGTTCGTCTAGTTCTTCCTTGTTTTTTCCCGAAGAGGCCTCGGAAATGTCCCCGTTATTTTTGGTATGAATTACAAGCACGGCATCCTTGAATTCTGGATAGTTTCCTTCTAGATATTCTTTTACATCGTCGCAATTTTTTGTGTCATCGGTCATTATGAACAGAATAGCCTTCTTGCCCAGCTTTTCATGTTCAGCGTATGCTTTGCGCCATTCAATCACCCCAAGATGAATATAATCAGCATACTTCTCAGTATATTTAGCACTTTGACGCTCGACCAATTTAGCCCGGCTAGGTGCATCCGGCAAAACGGGATGCTTTACTACATTTTGAGAAATGGCTTCGACAAGCGGGTAATCTGAAACAGTCTGGACGAAAATGCCGCCGTTTGTATGCTTGGGGGTTGCAGTAACATCAACCTGGAGGGAAAGGAAACTCCCCTTTTGTTTTAAGCGGTTGTGAATGTCCTCAATTGATTTGAACCAAGCCATGCTTGGATCGTGGATATGATGGGCTTCATCGTTGAGCACTACCAACTCGCTCACATCACGCACAATCATCCCCAGATCAACCTTGGAATCCGTCGTGGCCCCGGAGGGGCGTTTCCCCAAGAAGTAATCCATGGAATTATCGTCATCGGATGTGGCGAGGGTATCATTGCCGCCGTAAATGCGGTGAATATTAGTCAGAAAAATATTCCCGGTGGGACGCGTAATATTTACTTCGTCTTGTTTGTGCAAAGTTAGTTGGAAATCATCTCGCCAATTATGTCCATCTATTCCATTATCAGGAATAACAGGATCGCTAAAAAAGACCCGTAAACCTTCAAAGTCTTTGTAGATTCGATCCAGCACGATGATATTGGGGGTAATTACGAGAAAATTACGGGCGAGCCCTGAATCAGACTCATAGAGTTTATGGAAAAAACTCCATGCCAGAACGAGACTAAGCACTTTGGTTTTCCCCGCTCCGGTCGCCATTTTTAGAACCAACCTTCGCCATGTCTCATCGAACATCCCGGTAGAGATCGCCCCAGAACTATCGAAACGCATCAGGTCATACTTATCTTTGAACCCGACCACATCGTAGAGATAGATGACCGTTTCTAATGCTTCGCGTTGTGCAAAGTAATATTGGAATTCCGCCATAGTCCCATCAATTATCGGTATCAAGTGTGGTGTTTTGAACCACCAGGTGAGCAAACTCCGACTGGTGTCCGTAGCCCCGGCATAGTTCTGATCGCGCCATAA
>PLLH01000090.1 GCA_003140895.1 Elusimicrobiota bacterium | reverse complement strand
GTCGACCGACCCTTCGCGCCGGCGCTCGAGAAAAGCCAGCAGAAAGATGGCCGCCAGCGTGAAAAGAATGGAACCAAAGAGCGCCAAAAACTTATCGTTTGATTCACCGGCATGAAGTGACCAGGTAATTCCCAACCCCTGAAGAAAAAAGACGAAGGCGATCCCAGCGGAGGAGATCTGCGGAAGCGCCATGCCAAGCAAAACGAGACGGCGCAAATAAAAATATACGCCGATCAAAGGGCAGAAGAGACCGACGGCAATGCTCCCCCAGAGCGCGTTGTGCAAAAGAAATTCCGGCCGGAAGATGGAGAGGAAATCGCTCATAAGAAAAGATCCTTGACGCGCTCCGGATGTTGAATGTCTTCTTTGGAGGCGAGAAACACACGCCCGTCTTTAACGACGGCCAACTTTTCAATGTAAGGCCCCAATGTCCCCAGATGATGCGACACCATAACGATCGACAAATTCTCCTCGGAATTCCACCGGGAAAGAAGCTTAAGGATATGTTCCTGCGCGATAGGGTCGACGCCGGAAATGGGTTCATCAAGTATGAGAAGGCGGGGGTTTGTCACAAGCGCTCTGGCGATCAAAACGCGCTGCCTCTGACCACCGGAGAGTTCTGAAAATGTTTCTTTGGAGACGTCTTCCATCCCCACTTTTTTCAATGCTCCCTCAATGATGTGGGCGCTGTCTTTGGGAAACAGGTGATACCACGGAAGAGGGCCTGTGAGGCCCATATGGACCACATCAAACACCGTCAGCGGATAATTGGAATCCAACCGCTCTTTTTGCGGGACATAGCCGATTTGCTTGTTCAAGTTATCGGCCAGGTCCATATGTCCCTTGAGCGGCGACAACAGCCCCAGAATACCCTTTAAGAGAGTCGTTTTCCCGGCGCCGTTCGGGCCAATGATGCCCCAAAATTCTCCGGCGGAGATCTCCAAAGAAATATCTTCGATAATGGGAACAGCTCCGTAGCCGAACGCCGCGCGCTCAAGGGAAATAATTTTCGTCATGTTCTATTTCAACGCCTCTAGAATTGAATGGATATTGTGGTCGATCATGCCAAAGTAGGTTCCGCTGTCGGGAAAGGCCCCGCCCATGGTGGCGACCGTGGCGACCTTGGCCCCTGTTTCTTTGGCCAGCCAATCAGCGGTCTCCTGGCTGTATTGAACTTCCCTCAGGATTAATTTCACATTATTTTTTTTCATAATCTCCACCAAGCTTTCCAAATGTTTCGGCGTGGGGGCGATACCGGCTTTCAGTTCGACCGTTCCCTCCATTTTAAGACCGAGGAAATCAGCGAGGTACGCCATCGACGGATGGTACGACACGGCGCCGGTTCCCTTGGCTGGAGCGGCCAACTTTCGCCATTCGCCGATTTTTATTTCCAACTCTTGGGTGAAGGCGTGCCTGTTTTTTTCATAGACGGCCGCATGCGCTGGATCAAGAGCGGACAATTTATCGGCAATTGCTTTTGCGATATTTTTTCCATTTCTCGGATCAATGTTGTAATGCGGGTTTCCAAGCGGATGTTGCTCCCCTTCCGCACGGGAGATGATGGTTGGAACCTCAAGCGGGCTCACATCCTCACTGCAATCAATATAACCCGGCTGGCCGCGCATGATCTTCGGGTTCTGGGCGACGTCCAGAAGCGCCGGCAGGAAAGCGTGTTCCGCTTCAAAACCCAACATCACGACCGCATCCGCCCGGTTAAGCTTTGGAATAAAACTCGGGCGCTGAGGAACGGCGTGAATATCTTCGGTTCCTTTGGCGAGGCTTTCGACATCCACGAATTCGGCTCCGATGCGCCTTATCACATCGGCCAAGTCCGGCGTGGTGGCCACGACCCGAAGTTTTGCAAAGGCAGGCGAGACCGCGGTCATAAGAAATAAACTGAACAGAACTTTTAATCTNNGAAATTCTCCTATAGAAAATATTTATCGATCCTTAAACACGTGCACATGGGTTCCAATCGTCATGAACCACTGCACATAAACCTGGTTGTCTTCGCGGACGCCTTCTTTCTTCGACCGGGATACCTGAAGTCTCCACCTCTGAAATTCTGAGGGGATGTAATTGAGCATGGCGCCGCCGGTGTTGGTTTTAATATCCGGCGTGTCCAAATCTTGGGCCCAGTCAAAGAACGGCCCCGTGCTGAAAATGCGGCTAAAGCGCCAATCCATGTAAGAGTACCCGCCCCACGCCGTTTTTCTTGGAAATTCCTGAACCGCCGCGTCGGGCTGACGCAACTCGCTGTTTCGAAACACCTCGGACCCCCAAATTAATTTTCGAAACACATTCTGGACAAGAGGTTCATATCGGAAAGTGACATCCAAACCGGTGAGGGACCGCGCCGAATGGTGGTTGTCGACGGGATTTCCATTGGTGAAGTACGCGCGTGGCGTCTCCGCTTGGCTAAGTCCCAGATCGACGCCGTAATTGTCTCCGATGGGAATGTAGGAGAAAAGGCGCGCCAGATACGTGTTGGCATCCCACGGGTGGCCATTCGGATTTCCGGGGCCGCCGTTTGTATCAGCAAGCCGGTTGTTGTCAGCCCCCAGCTTGTTATAAGCGCCCAAGGTTCCCTGAAGGAAAAATGGCGTTTTGAACAGATGCATAAATTCGACGCCATCCCCCTGGGCCTCTCCGCCGATGAAGGTGTCGAGGGAGGGCGGGCGGTTGACGAACGGGAGTTCGTGATCGTGCCAGTGCCCAAGCCGTCCGAAGTTCGCAAACATGCGGCCGCCGCGGATCGTGAGTCCCGGAATCGAGGTCGTCATAAAAAAAGCCTCCTCGACTTCAACCCCGTCGGGCGTGCCATTAAACACAGCATAAAGATTGGCGAATGGGTCCACCGCCGCCTGAAGATTTATTTCCGCCGAGCGAAAATTGAAATCGCTTCGATTCGCGGTGGTATTGCTGATCACAGAATCCAAGACCAGACCCATGGCGGGGTTGAACACATTCGGGTTATAAGCCGGTTTATTGGATTTTTGAAGCTCTTTTTGTATTTCCTCCCTGACTTGGTCTATGGTGACATCGGCCCAAGCAAGAGAGAAAACGGTTCCTGTAAATATTGTAATGATTGAAATAAATATTAATCGTCGCATAGCAACTCCTTATGATAAGTCAACGTTCGAACAGATTGATGTTTGGAGAATCTCGAAAGAACTTATGACAAGAATGGGAGAGGCGGAGCGCGGGTGTCGAAATGGACGTGAGACGACGTTGTGAGGAGCGGTTCGTCATTCTTTGTGATAAGCGACAGGAAAATAAAATAAAGCGGCTGAATTGTTTGAGCGGGAGGCGTTATCGAAGGAGTCTGATGAATAATTTGGCAAATACTACACTGATCCTCGGAGATGTTCTCTTTGTGCGTGTGAAGGATTTGCGCGGCCAGAAAGCCAACGAAGACCGCGAGAACCAAAAGACGCAGTGATTTTTTTACGCTCATCATTACACCGTTAAACTATCAAGTGGAATTTAAAGTGTCAACTTCTTCAACAGAGAGAGCCCCGTTTGGTTCCCGGCTTTTTCCTGCTTTAAACTCCCATTCCTTCCGGTTCAATCTTGGGCTGGTCGCTGCTTTTGTGGGGCTTCACTTTTTTCATGAGAAACAGGATGGGGATCGTGAGAAGCATAATGGTTCCGATCAGTCGGAAATTATCCAAATATCCCAGCATCATGGATTGCCTCAGTAGTTGTTTGTAATGAAGGCCGATGGCGAATTGGGGCGCTTGGACGGCGTTGATGCCGCGGTGAATCAACATGTCGGTGGCGCGGTGAAGTGAGTTTTGGAGCCCGACGCTGTAGGGCGTCAATTGGGCGATAAGATTATTTTGATGGCGCTGAGTGTCCCGAGCCAAAAAGGTTGTGACCAGCGCGATGCCGACACTGCCTCCGATGTTTCGGGAAAAATTGAGAAGCCCGGCAGCGTCGGCGTTTTTTTCTTTGGGAATAAAGAAGTAGGCGATGGAGTTGATGGGCACAAAGAGAAACCCCAGTCCGCCCGACTGGATAATGCGAGCTATGACGGCGGTTCTATAGTCGAGGCCGAGATTGAAATGGCTCATCTGAAACAAGGAAAAAGACACGATGGAAAGACCGATCATCACAAGAAGCCGGGCGTCGTATTTGGACAAAAGGAATCCCACGATCGGTAAGACGGCCATGGTCATGAATCCTCCCGGTGAAAGAACAAGCCCCGCCGTTGTGGCCGAATAACCCAGCAGCGTTTGCATCAGAAGCGGCAGGAGAACCGTGCTGGCGAAGAGGCTAAACCCCAACATGAACATGAGAACATTCGATAGAAAGAAATTGCGGTCTCGGAGAAGCCGGAGGTCCACGATCGGATGCTCGCGTTTCAATTCCCAAATCACCGCTACGACGAGCGATGTAATGGCGACGGCAGCCAGCCCGACGATCAGATGTGAAGAAAACCAATCTTCTCTCTGCCCTTTGTCCAGCATGATTTGGAGCGCTCCGATCCCAAGGGTGACGAGGCTTAAGCCCACGTAGTCGATGGAGAATCCTTTGGATTTGTGATGCCGTTTTAAATGGACCGGATCGTGGACGAATTTGGATGTCAGAAAAAGCGACAGGAGTCCAACGGGAATGTTGATAAAAAAGATCCATCGCCAGCTCATGTGGTCCGTGATCCAGCCTCCCAACGTGGGCCCAATAATAGGAGCCGTCACGACGGCCACGCCGTAGATCGCCATTCCCATCCCCAGCTTTTCTCGCGGGAAGGCGTCCACCAAAATGGATTGGGCGCTCGGCTGGAGTCCCCCTCCCCCGATGCCTTGGAAGACCCGCGCCACCACCAAAAGCCCCAGCGTGGGCGCCAGGCCGCTTAAAAGGGAACTCACGGTAAAGATCACGACCGAGATCTGGTAATAGTTTTTCCGTCCGAGGAGTGACGACAGCCATCCGCTTAAGGGCAGGACGATGGCGTTGGCGACAAGATAGGAGGTGAGCACCCACGTGCTTTCATCGATGCCGGCGGATAAATTTCCCGCGATGTGAGGCAGGGACACGTTGGCGATGCTCGTGTCCAGAATCTCCATGAAGGTGGCGAGCGTGACGGTCAGGCCCACCACCCAGGGATTAACTCGAATGGGATCGGCGGAGGACGACATGGGATGTTACCGGATGCGGATCGTGGGCTCGACGGACATTCCGGGCGAAAGCGTCACGCCGGCTTTGTCGGCATCATCCAGAAGGATTTTTACCGGCACGCGCTGAACCACTTTCACGAAATTCCCCGAGGCGTTTTCCGGCGGCATCAGGCTGAAACGTTCGCCGGTACCGCGTTGCACGCTGTCCACATGGCCGTGCAGCGTGACCCCGGGATAAGCGTCCACCTCAATCGTCACTCCCTGGCCGGGTTTGATGCGGGTGATTTGAGTTTCTTTCATATTGGCCGTCACCCAGACTTTGTCCGGCACGATCGCCAGGAGCGGCTGGCTTGTTTGAACAAAGACGCCTTCTTCGACTGATTTTCGCGTCACGGTTCCGGACTCCGGCGTCATGATGTTGGTGTAAGCAAGGTCCAGCTCCGCGCGTTTGACGGCGGACTGGGCCCGTTCCACGGCGGCTTTGGCTTTGACGTCGGTGGCCACGGCGTTGTCCAACTGTTGACGGGATATTTCGTCCTTCTGGAAAATTTCAGTGTAGCGAACGGCGTCTTGGGCGGCCCGTTTTTCCTCCGCCAAGGCGGACGCCAAATTCGCTTTCTCCTGTTCCAGCTTCACCTGATAGTCGATGGGGTCAATTTGGACGAGGAGATCCCCCTCTTTGACGGATTGATTGTCGTCCACCCTCACGTGGAGAACCTGGCCCGGAACTTTGGAGCTCATCTGAATGATGTGTCCGTCGATAAAGGCGTTGTCGGTGGATTCGTAATGGTTCGTAAGCCAGAGGAAGCGGGCTCCCGCGATTCCCAGAATTAAAACAAGGCTGCCGACGATTAGAATCAGACGGATTTTCTTTTTGCTCTCATGGCTGCTTGATCCGGTTGTGGATGTCATCGAGATGTCCCCTTCAATTTTTACAGTTTAAATGATCGCACATGGCCGAGGGCCATGGATAAATTAACGCGAGCCACGTTTGTGAGCGCCAAGGCGTCCACCAGCGTCGCGTGCGCTTGGGCCAAGGCGGTTTGCGCGCTTAAAACCTGAATGTTATCGCCCACGCCGGCGGAATACCGGTCTTTGGCCATTTTCAGTTCCGTTTCGGCCAATTGAACCGTTTGCTGAGCCGTTTCCAGTTCGTCGAGTGAGGAAGCAAGAGAGATGAGCGAGAGCCGGACGTCCTCTTCAATTTGCCGGCGGGTGTCCACAGCCCGGGCCGCGGCCTCCTCGTAATGCCCTCGGGCGGTCTTCACTTTTCCCCGTGTTTCTCCTCCGTTAAATAAAGGAACTTCCAATTGGGCTCCAATGTCCCCCACTTCTTTCGAGTCTTTCGGCACATTGCCGCTCAGCCCGTAGGCCCCTTCTACTTGCAATTTGGGGGCGTACCCGGCCTTTTCCGATTTGAGATCGTCCATCGACGCATTGACGAGGGTTTCCGCCACCTGAAGTTCAAGGCGGTCTTTGAGGGCATTCGCGATGGATTCTTCCAGCGTCGGAATCGGGATAGCGAAGGATTGGAAATCATCAGTTAAAACGGTTTCTTCCGATAACGGGAGCCCCACCACCCGTTCCAGGCGAATGAGGCTTTCTCGAGCGGCATCCTGGGCTTTGATCATCTGGACCTTTTGCTGAGCGAGACGCGTCTTGGACCGGGCCACGTCCACACCTGTCGAGAGTCCCGCTTTGTGCTGGTCCATGGCCAAATCCGCGAGAGACTTGGCCAGTTCGTAATCGGCTTGGGCGCTCTGAACTTCTCGATGCGATCGAACCGCTTCCAGATATGCGAGCGCGGCGGCGGAGGCCACCTCTTCCTGAGCCAGGTTTTCTTGAAGGAGCGCCGCTTTTTCAACGCTTCGGTTTGACCTGTATTTATACGCTGCGTTTAAATCAAAAAGCGATTGTGTGAGTTTCACTCGGGCGTCAAACGAATTGAAGGGGCCCAGGAGCGGATCAAGCATTCCTCCCGCCATAAACCCTTGGGATTCGAGATTTTCACGAAAGACGCGGGATTGAGAGATGGACCCCATAAGATGCGGCAAGAGATCGGAGGCATTTTTCAGGGTTTGTCCCTTGGCCACCCGCGTTTTGGCCGCGGCCAATTTGACGGTCACGTGATTTTTGATCGCCACGTCCATCGCCTGAACAAGCGTCAGGGTATTCTTTGACTCACCCGAGGCGGTCAAGGCCGCCCGGGTGAGAAGGAGAGCTCCGAAGAAAAAAATATGTTTTTTAACGGACATGCGGTTTGTCCTTCAGCCTTTTGACGCCGACCCTGATTTCGGCGCCGGTTTTTTTCCACCTAACAATTTAACAAGCAAATTGCTAAGAAGTTGCTTTTCTCGTTTGGATAAGGCTCCCAGGATGTTTCGAACCCGCCGGTGATGCCGGGGAAGAAAAAAGTGAAGCTTTTTCTCTCCTTTCTTTGTGATTTTGGCGATTTTGACCCGTCTGTCGGCCTTATTATTAAAACGTGCCACGAGTCCATTTCGCACCAGCGAATCAATGACTCCGGTGATGTTGGCCCGGCTCACAATAAGGAGACGGCTAAGGATGTTCAGCGGGAGTCCCTTTTCCTTTGAGTAATTCAGAATTCCAAGAACATTAAACCCAACGATTGAAATCCCTTCCCGCTGAAGAGCCGTTCCTAGATTTTCGCGGAGGTGATTAAAGACGTGGAGTATATTAAACACGACTTCCGCCGCCGATTCGTCATAGTCGCGAATGAACGTCCGGGCATGCTTTTGCAAGCTCGTGTAATAGTTCCGTTTGCATTCTTTGATGATTGTGTTTTCCATAGTAGTACGGGGATTAATTATTAAGGGCTTAATTATATATTAATTGGGGCGACGCCGGCGGCGGGGTCTATTAATAGGTTTTTCGATTTGAAGATCGGGCCCACTCTTTAAGGAGACGCGTGCAGGCGGGAGAGGGGTGCCGAATCAACGCCACGCGGCTTTGGCCCCAGACTTTCATCTTTTTATTCGAGATGGCGAGTTCGTTGAAGCCCAGCTTCTTCACGTCGCCAATGCCGGTCGCATAGACAATCGTTTTGACGCGGGCCCAGTGGATGGCGCCGAAACACATCGGGCAGGGTTCCGTTGAAGAATAGATGACGCAGTCATCCAGGAAAATCCGGTTGAGTTTCTTGCAGGCCAAGCGGATGGCGTTGATTTCCGCATGAAGAGTCGGATCCGTTCGGGAAAGCACCGTGTTGCGCCCTTTCGAAACGATTTTCCCCCGACGAACAACGACGGCTCCAAACGGCCCCCCGTCGCCGCGTTTCATTCCTTTCTCCGCTTCGCGGGCGGCCAATTCAAGGAAGCGGGCGTGTGGGTGAAAGGCCGGCGAGCGTTTTTTCATTGAGGTTTTTTGGCTTTGGCCTTGGCTTTTTCTTGGAAGAAGGCCACGCGGGTTTTAAGGTAATTGATGGCCTCTTCCTTCGTCTTGATGGATTTCTCCGTTTGGGCCTCGCTTAAGTCTTTCAACAGCTCTCCGATCAAGGGCGACGGTGAGAGCCGGAAAGCTTTCATGACGTCGTAACCGCTGAGAATTTTGGGCGGGAGGATTTTTTCTTTCTTGAGGTAATAGCGGTTCACCATTGTCGCGACCAGTTTTTCATGGGCGGAATTCCGCTTTTTCTTCTGGCGCGGCGTGAGATAGGTGAGATGGTCCCCCAAGGAGAGGAGCAAAAGCCCGATGGCATCCTCCTCCAGGTCTTTAAAAAACCGGTGCATGGCTTTGTCGGTGAGGTCGGGATGCGTGGCCAAATTTCCGGGGCGCATGTGGTTTCGCACCAGCCGCGCGTAGCTGGCTGTTTCTTCGTTGGACCAGCGGAAACGGGGCGCTATCACCGGGATACGGTTGGCTCCGGCGTGTTCGTGCTCAAAAAACCGGAGGCGCCCGCCGATTTTTTTCGCCGTGGCCGCTTTCCCAATATCATGAAGAAGCAGCGCCCATTTTAAATGAGCCAGCCGCGGGTATCCTCCTTTTGTTTCTGACACATAGGTTTTAATCTTGGCGTGGGTCTTGGGGAATCGGAGGTTCAAGGTGTTTAACACAAATTCAAAGCAATCGATGCTCTCCAGAATATGAGTGAGAACCCCTCCTTTTCCGTAATAGGCCGGCGCTGTTTTCCGAAGGGCTTTCATTTCCGGCAAAAGCACGTCCAAAAGGCCGGATTGTTCGAGAACCATCAGTGTTTCGTATGAATTGGGCAGAGAAAAGATTTTCAGCATTTCTTCCCGAATTCGTTCCGGCGCCGACTTTTTGATGAGTCGTCCATTTTTTTTGATCAGCGCCAGCGTGTCTTTTGAAAGAGTGAACCCCAGCTCGCCTCCAATTCGAAACGCTCTGAGAAGGCGAAGCGGGTCTTCTTGGAACACGCGTTTCGAGATGGCGTTCATTTGTTTTTTCTTGAGATCCATGAGCCCATTGTGGCGATCCCAGAGATGTTTTTCCCAGGAGCGCTTCGCCCAATGCTCCATCGGGACGGCGAGGGCGTTAATGGAAAAATCACGCCGATCCAGGTCGTCCGCCCAGAATTCTCCCTGGCGCTGCGCCAAATCGAAATGAAAGCCATCGGACAGGGAAACGCGAATGACGCCTCTCTCGACGTCGAGCGGGAAAAAAGAGCCCCCCAGCTTTTCCGCCATGGCTTTGGCGTAGAGGGACGGATCTTTGGGAAGAATGATGTCGAAGTCCAAAATCGGGCGGTTCAAAAGACGGTTTCGGACGGCGCCTCCCACGACAAAGGCCTCCGTGGTTGAGAGAATGTCTTTCACGGTTTGCAGGAGTTCGTGTTTGGAGGTCATTTAGCGGTCCCTTAATTCTTTTTTTAAGATTTTTTGGATGGCGTTTTTCGGCATCTCATTAATAACGATGATGTCCTTCGGGCGTTTAAACGGAGCCAGCCGTTCCCGGCAGAGCGCGTTTAGTTTTGATTTGTCGATTGTTTTCCCTTCTTTTTCCGTGACGAAGGCGCGGATGATCTCGTCTCCGGTTTTCTCGTCCCGTTTTCCGACGACGGCCACCTCTTTCACCGCGTCGTGTTGGAGGATGACATTTTCAATTTCCTGCGGGTAGACGTTCAGCCCCCGCACGATGATTAAATCTTTTTTCCGATCCACGAGGGATAAAAAACCGTCTTTATCCATCTTTCCCATATCGCCCGTTTTAAACCAACCGTCTTTCGTCATGACATGTTTGGTTTCATCTGGTTTGTGGTAGTAGCCTTTCATCACGTTTTTCCCGGACACCCAGATTTCTCCGACGTCTCCGGGACCCACGGGAGTTCCCTCGTCATCCTGAACGATGCGGATCTGAACGCCCGGGAGCGGCCGCCCGACCGACCCAATTTTTCGTTTCCCCGTGTTCAACGAGACAACAGGGGATGTCTCGGTGAGGCCATACCCTTCCAAGAGCGGGACCCCAAACGTCTTCTCAAAATTCCGATGAATGGTTGGCATGAGCGGCGCCGCGCCTGAGATGCAGAACCGAATCGGGTTTAAAAACCGCAGAAGAAACGCTTTGGGCCGGCTGATGCGCGAGACCAATGTCCCAAAAATCTGCGGAACGGCGACGAAGACGGTCGCGTGGTGTTTCCATATTTGAGTGATGATAGGCGAGAACGGCAGCAGTGATTCAATGATGATGGAGGCGGCCCCCATTTTTAGCGGGATCAAGACGCAGGTCGTCCAGGCAAAGGAATGAAACATCGGCAGAAGACAGAGGAACCGGTCTTTTTTCGATAAGGAAATCGCTTCCATGCACTGGTCGATATTGGCGAGGAAATTGCCGTGCGTCAGCATCACGCCTTTGGGTTCCCCCGTGGTCCCGGCGGTGTAGAGGAGCATCATGACGTCGTCTTCCAAGGGTTCAAAGTGCGGCGGTGTCGGTTCTTCCTCGAGAAGTTCCGAAAATAGGGATACACCTGGGAAAGCGCCGTCCCGCGAAAAAATCATTTTGAGTGTGGGAATTGTTTTGGACGATTCCTTGATCCCGGCGAGAAATTCTTTTGATGTGAGCACCCCCACCGCCTTGGCGTCGTTTAAGATGAGCGCGATTCGTTCCGGCTTCTCCAGGAAATTAATGGGAACGGCGATCGCGCCCACTTTGGCGAGAGCCATGACGATAATCACGAAATCGGGGCTGTTCCGGAGCACCAGGCCGAAGGTGGAGCCTGATTTGATCCCGCGTTTGGCGAGGCCCGCGGCGCATCTCAAAATATGATCTTCCAGCTCGCCGTAGGATATTTTCTTGTCCTGGAAAATATACGCGGTGGCCCCGGGGTTTTCGCTGGCGTGTTTCGTGATGAGATCAGGTAATGTCATTTTTTGTCGATCGTATCGACTGGGGTATTATATGAAATGTAAGGAAGCCTCCAGAGGGAACCTCTACAGGATCGGGAGGGCGTTTAACAGACGTTGGGTATACGGGTCGGCGGGAGAGCGGAGGAGTTGCTGAGTCGGGCCTTGCTCCACCAGCCCCCCTTTTTTCATCACCAGGATGTGATCGCACAAGTTGGCGATCACGGCCAAGTCGTGCGAGATCACGATTTGCGTGAATTTCTTTGTCCGGCGAAGTTTGTTTAAAAGGTTGATGATTTGCGCCTGAACCGACAAGTCGAGACTTGAGACCGGCTCGTCCGCCAAAAGGAGTTTCGGGGAGGCCGCCAGCGCCCGGGCGATGGCGAAGCGTTGACGCTGTCCTCCGGAGAGTTGGTGCGGATATCTCTTCAAAAAGTCGGATGAGAGACCCACGTCCATCATGAGACCAGAGGCGCGGTCGCTTACATTCTCTTTGTCCTTAAACGCTTCCCGGAGCTGGGTTCCGAGAAGGAGTTTGGGGTTGAGCGACGAAAACGGATCCTGAAACACCATTTGAACCACGTGGGCGCGGTCTTGCCTCGGTATCGTGAGCAGATCCAACGGCCCAAACGTCACGGAACCTTGATCCGGCTGGAGAAACCCCGCCAGGATTTTGGCGAGCGTGGTTTTTCCGCTTCCCGATTCTCCCACAATGCCCAAGCTGTCCCCTTCTTTCACGCTGACGGAGACGTCTTTCACGGCGTCCAATGTCCCTTTCACGCGAAAGAGAAGTCCCGACGAAATCTCAAAGGATTTGGATAGATGCTGAATATGGATGTCCCGTGTCGTTTCCGGAGTTAAAACAGGTGGCATTGGACGCGCCTCCCGTCGGAGTCCCGCTCAAACGGGTCTTCTTTTTCGCATCGCTCAAACGTCCGGTCGCAGCGGGGATGAAACGGACACCCGGCCGGCATGGCGCTGGGTTCCGGCGGCTGGCCTTCCATGACGGGGATGGTTCCCAAAGAGCCGGTTAATTTTGGAAGGGACCGCAGTAGCGCTTGCGTGTAGGGATGTTTCGGCGCGGCAAGAACGTCCGCTGTTTTCCCGAGCTCAACAATGTGACCCGCGTACATCACCGCCATCCGATCGGAAATATTTTTAACGATCCCCATGTTATGCGTGATGAAAATCATGGCCATGCCCAACTTGGTTTTCAGTTCCTTCAAAAGCTGGAGGATTTCATCCTGAATCGTGACATCCAGCGCCGTCGTTGGTTCATCGGCGATCAAAAGCGCCGGATGATGCACCAGCGCCATCGCGATCAAGACTCTCTGGCGCTGTCCCCCTGAGATTTGATGAGGATACGACTCCAAGATGCGTTCCGCATCCGAGAGATGAACCTGTTTGAGGAGGTCCATCGCGGTTTGATGATTGGGTTTTCCCTCTTTTAAGATGATCGCTTCCTGAAGCTGATAATTGATGGTAAGAACGGGGTTGAGTGACGAAAACGGATCCTGAAACACCATGGCGATACGCCGTCCTCGAAGGAGACGCCGTTCCTCCTCTTTGAGGTTGAAGAGGTTCTTATCATTCAAGAACACCTGGCCTGTTGTTCGGCAGGTGCCGTCCTGCGGGAGAAGGCCCAGGGGCGTGAGAGCCAACGTTGATTTCCCGCAGCCCGATTCCCCCACAATCGCCACCGTTTCTCCTTCCGAGACGTCCAGGAAAACATTTTTCACCGCCGGAAGCCACCGGTCCTCGTGACGGTAGTCGACGGTCAAATCTTTGATCGAGAGGAGCGGAGCCACTCTTATTTGATCCTCGGATCGAGGACGTCGCGGAGTCCCTCGCCCAATAGATTAAAAGACAACACCGTGACGAGAATAGCGAGCCCCGGAAAAAGAGAGAGCCACCACGCCACATGAATGAAATCTTTTCCGGAGGTGAGGATGTTGCCCCAGGACGGTTCCGGCGGCTGTACCCCCAACCCCAAAAACGACAACCCCGACTCGGTTAAGATGGCGCTCCCGACGGTGAGTGTGGCCGCCACGAGCACCGGAGAAATGACATTGGGAAGCAAATGAACGAAGAGAATCCGAGGGGTTGAAAGGCCCAGCCCTTTGGCGACCAGCATAAAATCCCGTTCCCTCATGCTGAGGACTTCTCCTCGAATGAGCCGGGCCAGCCCCGGCCAGGAGGTGAGCCCAATGATGCCCATGATCATCACCATGCTTGGTTTTTCCAACACGGCCAACAGAGTGAGGATCAAAAAGAGGGTTGGAAAACACAGCATCACGTCTACGAATCGCATGAGAACGCTGTCCAGCCACCCTCTCCAATAGCCGGCGGCAAGACCCACCAGCGTGCCGATCAGAATGGAGATGAAGGCCGCGATGAACCCGATGGAGAGGGAGACTCGAATGCCGACGAACATGCGGCTGAAAACGTCCCGCCCGAGTTCGTCGGTTCCAAAGAGATGATCGAGGGACGGGGACTTAAGCCGATTGAGGAGATCCTGATGATAGGGATCATGCGGGATGAGATGAGAGGAAAAGAGGGAGAGGAGAATCAAAACAACGATGAGGGCGCATCCCGCGAGGGTGAGAGGATTGGACCGGAAACGTTTCCAATAGAGGGACAGCATTAGAACGGAAAAGCTCCTGCTCCTCCGGTGTCCGCCGGGGTTTCGTCTTCCTCTCCCTTCTTCTTTTTCTTTTTGCCGAGGCCGCTCAAATCCTGGAAGGGTTCTTTCTCATTGAAGGAGAGCACGCGAAACGATTCGACTCTGGCTTCTTTGGTGGCGTACGCCCACGGAACCATCCCGAGCTTGGTGCACAGGGCCCCTAAAAGTTGATGAGGATCCGGATACGTTCTCCAGGCGTCCGGGTGGACCCCGGACGTTTTTCGTTCGCCGTGAACGATGACCCCATTTTGCATCGGCAAGAGTTCATCCGGATACGTGACGAAATTAAATCCATAGGGGATGCTGACATCCACCACGTAGTTGGCGGCGGTGTCCTTGGTCAATACGGGCTGGGAGGCTCTCACGGCCTCCAAGGTAAAACGCCGGATGCTTTCTTCGAGTGGTCCCACGGCGGCATAGGATCCCGCTTGTCCGGCCAGGTTTCCTTTGGGATCGTAGAGCGTCACGTACACGGGCCACTTTTTGGAGGATTCAATGTTCACGAGCGCCGGCGGTTTGGCGGCGGTGGGATCCAAAATGGAAGCGCAGGTTTGGCGGGTCATGGCCAGAATGTCGGTTCGAAAGAGTTCGCCGAAAATCTTCACCATTTTATCCCGTTCCACGTGAGGGATCTTTGGCGGGTATGAAGAGTCGGACGAAAAACCGGCGGCCGCGTAACTCAACGGGCTATTTTTATCTTTGGTCAAAATCATTTGGGCGGAGTGGGCGTAGGCCAAAATTTCGGCGTGATCCGCCCCGAGCCATTTGAGCGTGAGAACGCCCATCGCCAGCACGTCCATGTCGGGGGTGTAGACGCTTCCATCCATGCTCAATTGGCTTTTACGAAGGCCGATGACGCCATCGATGTCCAAATTCCGAATGTGCGTGAGATAAAGCTTATCCGTTTGGATCAAGGCGTCTTCGGAGGCGGCCCGGGTCAGATTCGCCGCGATCACGAAGGTGATGCCTCCCTCACTCCCTAAGTCTTTTATTTTTTCCGCGATGACGGGAGCGTAATCTTTAACATCCGAATTGACATCTCGGAATTTAACCAGGATCGGCAGGATTTTAATTTTGGATGAGCGGTTTTGAAGGACAAATTTGAGCGCGGCCAGTTGTGTTTCCAACAGGGGCGGAATGGCCGGGTAGAAAAGAGAGTTGTCGATGGCGACGGGAAAGTCGATGGCCTGGAATTGCCCCGCGAGGGCCGTGTCGATCTTAAAGGATCCGACGGCCGCTTCCACCGCTTCCATGTTTGGTATGCAGAGACCGTTGAAGTTCACGTTCGGCGGAGCGGGTAAAAAAATCACCACCGTTTCCGTCCTCTCTCGGGCCAGAAGTTGGTATCCGAAGGCCGAGAGAGCCAGTAAATCCGGCCGCGTGTCGCTGGGGACGAGGATTCCCATGGTTCGACCGGGTATCTTTCGCGGGGTGATATTGTCAAAGGCCCGGCCAAATCGCTTTTCCCAGTTGGCCCAGGTATCGGTTGCCGTCGGCACCACCTGTTGATCATTCGACTCTGATTCATTTAATTTGAGGTCGTCCGATCGGAGAGGGACGAACGGGAGGATAGAGAGAATTAAGAAGAAGAGAGATAGCCCTCCCCATAAACGTTGCGTGGTCGATAATTTTTTCATCGGTGACGTATCCTCGGATCCGCGTAAGCGTATGAAATATCGGCGATCAAGTTTCCCGCCAGCGTCAAAAAGGCGCCGATGGTGACGGTCGCCATAATGACCGGAAAATCGCGGGCCATGACGGCCTCGTAGGCCAGCCGGCCCAGGCCCGGGTACGAAAAAACGGTTTCAAAAATAACGCCCGCGCTGATGAGGTCCGGCAGCGAAAGCCCCAAAATCGTGACCAGCGGGATGAGCGAATTTTTAAGAGCGTGAATGAGAATGACCCGGTGTTCCGGCAAGCCTTTGGCCCGCGCCGTTCGGATGTAATCCTGGCGAATGACGTCGAGCATACCATTTCTCATGTAACGAGAGAGCCCGGCGAGTCCCGTGAGCGCCGTGACAAGAAGCGGAAGCGCCAAATGTTTGGCGACGTCCATGAGTTGCCCTCCCCACGTCATTTCATCCGCCAGGATGGATCGAAACCCCGTCATCGGAAGCCACCCCAAATAAATCCCAAAAACGATCATGAAGAGGAGCGCCACCCAATACGTCGGAATGGAGAAACCGACGAACACAAAGACGGTGAGGATTCGATCAACCCAGGAATTGTGTTTGACGGCGGAGAGAACGCCGATGGGAATCGCCAGAAAAAAGACAAGGAGAAGCGACAGGCCGCTCAAGAGAACGGTTTTCGGCAGCCGCTCCCGGATTTTTTTGATGACGGGTTGGTTGTCTTTGAAGGAATTCCCGAAATCGAAACGAACCAGTCGTCCAACCCACTTCACGTATTGAACATGAATGGGCTTGTCCAAGTTATACAGCTTCACCATTTTTTCCCGAACTTCCGGCGACACTTTTGGATTTAAGTCCGACATGAACGCCGTGGGCCCGCCCGGGGCGAGCGCCATCACCATATAGGTCAGAAACGAGATGCCCAGGAGAATGGGAATGGCCGCCAAGAGGCGTTTCGAGACGTAGGTTAGCATGAGAGTTTGTTAGGAGGCATACGCAGCTTTGGTTTGCCAGGTCTTGGGAACGAACCAGCGAATGAAATTCCAGCCGATCCCCGCCGGCGCTTGTTCGACGCCGACAATTTTTTTATGAACCACCGGCAGACTTTCTCCGTGGACCAGGAAAATGTAGGGGACGTCATGAGCGATGAGAGCATGAATCCGGTGATAAATCCCTTTTCGTTTTTCGATGTCGAACGTCCGCCGCCCTTCAACCAACAATCGGTCGACCTCGGTGTTTTTGTATGAAACAAAATTATACTGGTTTTTTCCCGTTTGTCCCGAATGCCAGATGGAATAGGCGTCGGGATCCCGGCTCAACGTCCATCCCAAGAGGCAGGCTTCAAACTCGCGCTTGTCGATGTAGTTGTGAATAAAGACGGACCACTCCAAAACGCGAATGTCCATTTGAATGCCCACCTGCCGTAAATTGTTTTGAACCACTTGAGCGATGGACTCTCTCACTTTGTTTCCTTGATTGGTGATGAGCGTGAACCGGAAGGGCTTCCCGTCTTTTTCGAGGAGGCCGTCTCCGTTCGTGTCCGACCATCCGGCTTCTTTTAACAGCGCGCGCGTGGCTGATACGTCAAAGGTGATATCAGGGACGTCCTTATTAAAGGCCCAGCTCCCCGGAGGAAAGGGGCCTGTGGCCGGAACCGCCCATCCTTGATACACCCCCTGGATGATGGCGCCTTTGTCCACGGCATGCGCCAGGGCCAAGCGCACACGGCGGTCGGCGAAGAGCTTGTTTTTCAGGTTGAACGCGATATAGTCGTAACGAAAGGCCGGGTAATGAAACTTGTTGTAGAGCGTGAAGAACTCGTCGTAGCCGTTGTATTGATCGGGTGTCGGGACCATCGTGCTCAACGTCCCTTGGCGGAGTTCTAAAAATTGGACGGACATGTCTGGAATGATTCGGTAGATGTAGCGGTCGAAATGCGGGCGGCCTTCAAAATAACGAGGGTTGGCGGCCAAAACAATTTTCTCGTCCGTTTTCCACTCTTTGAACACGTAGGGGCCGGTGCCGATCGGGTTCCGGTTGGCCGGATGGTCGTTGATGTCGCCGGATTCAAAAATATGTTTGGGGATGATTCCCATGCCCCAGGATTCCAACGCCGGAGCGAACGGCTCCGCGTAGGTCACGCGGAACGTGAAAGGGTCCGGCGCCTCCGCTTTTTTTACCAAAAGATAATCGGAGCTGAACGGCGTTCTCGTTTTGGGGTCGACGAGCTTTTGATAAGTGAACAAGACGTCCGCCGAGGTAAACGGCTGGCCGTCATGCCAGAGCACGTTTTTCCGTAAGTGGAAGGTGATGGTTTTATTGTCGCGCGATATGTCCCAACGCTCGGCCAAATCACCGATCAGCTTGATGTCTTTGTCGTATTTGACCAGTCCGTTAAAGACCAAGTTGTTGATGTCGGCGGAAGCGGTGTCGGAGGCGAACAGGGG
>PLLH01000043.1 GCA_003140895.1 Elusimicrobiota bacterium | reverse complement strand
TCATCTGTGTTAATGTTTTCATGTTCGTACTCTCCTTGAAGATTTCGAATGTGTTGGTTTTCATTTCAAACTCCCTATTGCACCGCGACCGTGATCGTGGCCGTGTGGCTTCCCGCATCGTTTACCTGCGTTGGTGTTTTGATTCGCAACCAAAGGGAGCGTGCCGCCGAAGGCGCGACCGCCGCACCGGATTCACCCGCCGTGCCGTTGCCGAACTGCGTGGACGTGCAAACCACCGCAGACGACGTCAAGTCGTCGCTGGCCCAGTTGGCATCCAGGTTGTTCGGTTGGGCCGTGCTGAACTGACCGGCAAGGGCGTACTGATCGGATCCCGCCGAGGACGCCAAGGTCCAGTTGGTTCCACCGCTATCCGAGACGGCGTTGCCGGCGATCATGGTGTAGGTCTCAACCAAACCAGCCGAGTTGTTCGTGATCGTCAACGCCGTGAGGGAAACAGACGAGAAGTTCACAGCCAGCGCACCGAAGTTGTAGTAGGTCGTGGCGGCCGTGAGCGATTTCGTCGCGTTGATGGACACATGGATGTCCAAGGCCTGGCTTGTGACGGCTTGAGCCTGTCCGGCGAAACCGGCGACCACCAAAGCGGCCCCGATCAACCAGAGTTTCATTGTCTTTATTTTTTTCATGGTATGTCCTCCTGTATTTTTAATGGCGAATATATTCAACCGATTGAACTCGGCTGAAAATCTGTCTTCTCTCATTTGTAATTCCTCCTTTGAATTTTTTTTCTGAATCCGATGTGTCATCGTTAATTAACCTCCACATAAATTTTTCCGTAGTAAGTGACCCCGGTGATGTCCGGGTTTGCCAGGTCGACCTTGATGACAAACATGAGTTTCTTTTGATGAAGCGATGGATCGTTGGGCAAATCGAGAATGAGTCCGGGATCGACAAAGCTATCCGGATCAACGGTGAAAATGTTGGCTTTGGGTTTCAGCCAGTTAATGTCTTTGGGTTCAACGTAGCCTTGTTGAAGCGTGAGCGGGGTGTTTCCCACAGGAACGACTTTAAGAGTGAGTTCAACGGGAGCCGCTCCTGAGTTGGCGAGCTTGATGGTTTTCTTTAATTCTTTTTGGATATCCAGACGCCGGCCAATGGAAGCGTTAAGGATGATGAGTTTGTCTGGGATGAGCGTGTATTCCATGTTCTCGACAATGCCGCGCTTCCGGTTCTCTTCAATTTTTTTCTGCGCTTCCGGGCTTTGAACCATGTTGATGAACAAATGGCTCCACACGCCGAGGTTAAGGAACCGTTTATCAACCGATCGCGAGTAAATGCTGGCTTGGAATTTTTTTCCATAGAGAGCCGGGTCGTTCGGGATGGTGATGATCACGTCCGTGTACGCGCTTTCGCCGGAGGGCAAAACGAACTGCGATTTGGACAAGCTCACCCAGTCAATGGCGGGAATGGCTTTGTATCCTTGGTCGATTCGGTTCTGCGTGATCAGCTTGGCATCGGGGATCTGCACATCGATCTGAAGGTCAATGGTCCAAGCCCCCGTGTTGGTGACTTTGAGCGGCGTCCCGGCCAATTCCCGCAGGTTATACGACCGTCCGATCCCAAGATTTTCGATCAGCACGTCGCCAAAATCCGTCCGGATGCCACCGGCGGGTTTCGGTTCTTCCTCCGCCGCGAAACCGGCCTGAAGAATGGCGGTCAGCACAAGCCCCACGGCCCACGTTTTCAATGATTTGGAAATACGTCTGTTCATTTAACCTTCCTCCCGAATTTTTTGTTGTTCTTATCCGTTCTCCAGAATTATCGAGCGCCTGTCAACTCAACAAGCGTGAAACTGCTGAGCGCTTGGTTCACTCTGTTTTCAAACCGCGTCGCGATGTCAGGAATAACCGGATTCGCTTCCGCGTCCACCATGAGCGTTTCGATGAGGTCGAGCGCCGTGATGCTCGAAAGGGGAAGGGCCAATTTATACCCTCGTCCCTTTAGAGAGAACGCGAACCCAGCGTGAGCCAGGCTCTGCATAACTTTGTGGGCGTAGGCCGGCGGAATTTTTTGGCTGGCGGCGAGGTGTTCCGTATCCATGTATTCGCCGGGGTTGTTTGAGAGTTCATACAGACATGAAACGGCGTACCTAACTTTTTGACTTAGCTTCATACACTCCTCCTTATCTCGTTCTGGTTGCGTGGGATCACATCTGGACACTTGGTGTCCATTGGTTGGGCAAAAAAAATCCCGGCCCATTTTTGTTTATGGGCAGAGAAATTAACGTCTATAATTCGCACCGTTTTTTTATGATATCTCATTGTGTTGATTAGTTTTCTGATCTTCTGTTAAGCGGATAGGAAAACCGTTTTCGATAAGCAGATGCGTGCCAATTAAACCGATTTAACTACCTAGACAGAGAATAAAAGTTATCTTAGTTTTGAACAACAAGTATTAAAAACATATCTATAAATGAATATGAATATTAATGCATGAATTTAAAATGCAAACATTTTGCAACAAATTGAAATGTGATAGTTCCGTTAAAAATCAAAAACATGTTTATTTATAGACTTGTTTTTAGTTTCTCAATTATTCTGTTCAAGTGAGGTGAGTGATGAAATCGAACTGTTTTTTCAATAACAAAACTAACTCGATTAATTAGATCTAGTTGGTTTATTTGGAAGTCATATGGGAGAGAGTGGGCGGGAGAAGCCGGTATCCTTTCCCGTGCGTCGTTTCAACAAAAGGAGCGATGAAGGGAAGGCGTGATTTGAGACGGCTCACGATCACATCCACCTCTCGGTCGCGGACTTGTTTGTGCCAAATTTTTTCAATGATGAGTTGCCGGCTTGAGACGTCTTTCGATCGTTTTGAGAGAAGCCAGACGAGTTCGAAGAGCTTTTTGGGAATCCCCGATACCACATGATTTCCAAAGCGGGCCGACCGTTTTTGGCGGTCCAATTCCATGTGCCCATAACAGAGTAAACGCTTTTTATTCCGGCGGATTTGTTTGTGTCCCAGGAGCGGTTGAATGATGTTTGTAAGGGTGTCCGGGTTCTGATTCTCGACGGAAAGACATTCTTTTGAACTCATGGCCGGGAACGCGTTCAGAAACATTGAGATCTCCGCGTTTCTCACCAGAAGGACGATGGGAACGGTGTCTTCCAGGAGCAGGGCTTGAAGTTTTTGGATGTTTTCGGATGTCGAATCCGGCGGCATCGACGCCTCCAGTAGGATGAGGTCCGGTTTGTGTGAGGGAATCCGATGGCACGCGAAGGGGACAGTGGCGGCGGTTAAAACCCAATGCCCGTCGTTCTCGAGAAGGGTCCGCCAATCGTTTTGAACGATCGGATCGGAATGGATCAAGAACAGGTTGCCCATTTAGTTTTTCTCCTCGGAAAAGGGGCCCCGGACGCAGATGGAATAGATCACGAGTCCCATCTGAACGGAGATCAAATTTAAGATGATATCGTTCGTGTCAAACGTGCGGCTGGGAATCAGTTTCTGAATAAACTCGTCAAGGGTTCCGCAGAGGCTCCCAAGGAGAAAAGCTGCGACAAACGCCGTTCGAGCGTTTTTGAAGTGAAGGAAGAAGGCCCGGAGGAAAAGGATCCCGACAAGTCCGTACTCGAGGAAATGAATCTCCTCTTCCGGAGATCCGGGCAAAGGGCCGACCAGCCAATATTGGACAAAGATTCCTCCCAGAGCCAGCGTGGCGATAAGAGGGTTTTTATCGTTGATGAGCGCGCGGATGAGCAATGAAAAAAACAACGCGTAGAGGATGAAGAAGATGATGAGCGTGAGATACGAAAGCGCATGCGGGGAGATGTCCTTGGCCCATGGAAGGATCCACGTGGGAAGTGTGCCGAGAGCTCCATAGCCGGCGGTTCGAAATTTCTCTCCCAAGATCCCGGCTTCTTTTGTTGAGAGAAAATAGAGAAAAAAACAACCGATGAGTCCGGCAAAGCGCCATACATCCCGCGTCGTTTGTCTCAGCAAGACGATGAGAAAAAATCCGAAGGAGGATAGATAGAGGCTCAGAAGGGATAGCCGCAGGAGGCCATGCGATCGCAGGAAACCGGTGGGTCCACGGACGCTTCCGAGGGTGGCGTAGATAAACCCGACGAATCCGAAGGCCGTCGCCCACCGAACCCAGGGAACAGGAGTCGTTTTTGATTTCATGCCGCCGAATTCTAGCAACCCAAGGGTGGCTTGTGGAGAGAATTGACTCGCAATCCCGCTGCGCCTAAACAATCAAATGCTTTTGTTGTGCCCGAGGGCAAAAAGTAATTATATTGTCTCACGAAACTGAACTTCTAGATCGTCGGTGAATGCAGCCGGCCAACGGATTTTCCTCTATGAAATGGAATCGCCTGATCAGCTGGTTTTTGTTGATCCTCTGCTTGTCTCAAGCGGGAGCGATGTTTTTTTTGAGTCGGAAGAAGCCGCTCTTTTCAAAAGCGGTTGTTAAAACCGAGTCCGGGACATCGTACAGTCTTCTGATCAACGCTGAACGGTTTCCCATCCCAACTCGCGGGGAACAATTTCTTTCAATTAGCGTGTCCGGCCAGCCTCAAGAACCTCTTCTGGAGTTCCCGGCGAGTCGTAGTATCATCAATTTTACCGACGAGCAGAAAGCCATGGCCCGCGTCACCGAGTCTCGCTTCCGTTTTTATTACGATCGCCCCGCCGATTTAAAAACACTTTACGTGAATGAAAAATTAAATTTATTAAAGCGGGAATCGGATTGGGAAACCGTTTTGGCGGTCCTCCGGTGGTCGTCGAAACAGTTTAAATCAGCGCATCCCGACACCTATCCATCTCAAAACGCGTCTGTCCTCATCCCCCTGCTTCGTTCGGGACAGGTGAAAGGTTTTTGCGCTCAGTACTGCTATGTCTGCGTGCAGGCTCTTCAGTCGATGGGTTTTTTTGCCAGGTATGTCACCCTTTTGGGGCATGAGGTGTGCGAAGTATGGGTTCCCTCGTTGGAGCAGTGGGTTTGTTTGGACCCCACCTCCGGCTCTACCTTTGTTGATGAACGCGGGAAGCGGTGTTCGGTTCTCGATATCGCGCGCGGCCAGGGCCCATTGAAGGTCGTGGGTGAGTTACCCGGGAACGTGAATGATTTTCGCGCGCGTTTCCGCCGGTTAAGTTATTGGCTCCGAAATGATCTCGCGACCCATCCCATCAATATTTATGATCTCGACAAATATAAATGCCGGGTCATTTTTTCTTCCGATGATTTTCGTGAGTTGCCTCCGGGAGGATTGTATTCCGTTTTCCCTGAGGAATTATATTCTTCTCCTGTCGTTCGCTAACGTCCCAAAGAAAAATATCTCGTTTCGCCATGGCGGTTCGAAGGGATGCGAAGGAGTGACGTTATCCACAGAGTTATGCACATTGTCCACATCGTTCAAATCATGAATTCAATAGATGCAAACAAGGGAGTTGCCTTCAGATGATGCTGAGTTTTTTGCGAAGCAATTTTGCTCCCGCTTTTTTCTTTTTATCAAGCGAGCGCCGCAAGGCGTTGGGGATCCTTTATAGCGTTTTCCGCGTTCTAGATGATGCGGTCGATGAAGAGTTCGAACGGCCACAAGAATTATTGGAAGCCTGGAAAAAAGTAATTCAAACGGAGCGGCCTGACGCCGTGGCGGCTTTCGGTCAACGTGAGTTGGCCGCCGATTGCCTCAATGTCATTAAAACATATGATATTCAACCTTTTGTATTTATCGATTTCATTGAGAAGGGGGTGTGGATGGACCTCGTTCCACCCCGGTTCCAAACGTCTTTGGAGGTGGAGGATTATTGTTACGGAGTGGCCGGCACGGTGGGTTTAGCGAGCCTTCCCATTTTCGGAGTCCCGATGAATGAGGCCAAAGATTTTGCCGTCCGGCTTGGAATCGCCGTTCAATGGGTCAACATCCTTCGCGATATTGGTTATGATACGAGGATGAATCGGGTGTATCTTCCCCTTGATCATTTGGAGCAATTTGGGTATACCATGGATGACTTATTTGCGCACAAAAATAGCGCTGAATTTCAAAACCTCGTTCATTATGAAGCTCAGGTGGCCCGGTCTCATTTCTCGCGAGCGATGGAGCTTCTCCCTACCCCGAGGCATCGCGAACTTCTTCCGGCACGGATAATGGGTCGTATTTATTTCTCGTTGCTGGAGAAGATTGAGAGAGAAAATTTTCCCGTGTTGGAACGGAAAGTTCGGCTTTCTCTTTTCGAAAAAGGGAAAGCCGTCTGGGCATCGCTCAAGGAACCCCATGCTTAAAACATACTGGAAATCACACGTTGGTGCGTCATACTCTTATAGGATCAAGGAGGTAGTTCCCATGGCCTTGCGGGCTATTATTTTTGACTGCGACGGCGTCCTCATGGATTCGGAAGCCTTGCACTTTTCGTCTTTTAAAAAATCTCTGGCTCCCCTGGGGCAAGAGTTAACGGAAGACCTCTATAAGGAGCGCTATCTGTCCATGGATGATCGCGGCGCGTTCGCGAAATTTTATGAAGACGCGCACAAGCCCTTGGACGGTTCTCTGTTGAAAAAATTGATCGAGAAAAAGTCCGTGGTATTCAACGAGCTGGCCGAGAGCGAGGGAATTCTTCCTTTCCCGGCGGTTCCGGAACTTGTGATGGCGCTTTCTCAGAGGTATCCGCTGGCCGTGGCCACGGGGTCTCGCCGGCACGAGGTGGAATTTCTCTTGGAAACGGCGGGCATTCGTCCTCATTTTGAAGCGGTGATCAGCGCCGACGACGTTGAAAAGGGAAAGCCCAACCCCGAGAGTTATTTAAAGGCGTTGGACGCTCTGAACGCCTCGGGAAAGCGGTCCACCGCGATTCGGGCGGAGGAATGCGTTGTGATTGAAGATTCCCGCGAGGGAGTGGCGTCCGCTCATTCCGCCGGCATGAAATGCATCGCCGTGGCCAGTTCCTATCCTTCCTTCGAATTGTCCGGGGCGGATTTGGTCGTCGCCAGTATTTCGTCCTTGAAGGTGTCTCAGATTGAAGATCTATTTCACGTTCCGGCGCCCCAGCCGATGCCGTCCCCCAAGTACAGCGAATCTTAAGTTTCAGAGGGTGGTTTTGTGAACAGCATACGGTCCCGAATTCTCACGTTCTTCAGCCTGTTTGCGTTGTCTTTCCTGGTCGCGATTTACGTCAGCTCGAAAATCGCGCACATGATCGCCGACGACGCCAATAACATCGTCACCAACCATTTGCCGATGGTGCATTCGCTGGGAGAGATGCAAGTGGCGCTGAACCGCCAGGACAACGCGGTGTATCGTTATCTCAATTCAAAGACGCCTCGCTGGCTGGATGAATTCGAGAAAGAGCGCCTCAACTACATGCGTTGGTTTTCCCAGGTCGAAGAAGGCGGGGCGGAAACCATGGAGCGGGATAAATTAAGCGAGATCGACCAGCTTTACGTCCAGTACGATAACCACGCCCGTCAAATTCTCTTGGCCGCCAGTCATGGAAAGGCCCCTACCAAAGACATATTGGAAAAAGGGGGGCAATATCTGACCCAAATCCAAGGCTTGGTGGACGAGATCGTGGCGTTTCGAGAAGGCATGACCATTGTTCATCGGGACCGGATCCAAAAAACAATTCGTTATCACAACAAGCTCACGTTCATTTTTCTTTTTTCCATCGGTCTCTTCTTCGCGTTCCTGGCGCTTTACTTGTGGCGCTTTTTAGTGCGCCCTCTTTCCCTCCTTCTTAATGGAATCCGGGATTTTACCCGGGGGAAAACGGATGTCCGCATTCCGCCCGTCGGAAAAGACGAATTGGGGGAACTCCAGGAAGCCTTCAACGAGATGGCTCACGAGCTCAACATTGAGCGAAAACGATTGCGGTCGGAATCTCAAAGCGATTCGTTGACGGGACTTTTCAACATGCGTTATTTCCGTCTTCAATTGGTCGAGGAATTTTCCCGGAGCCAGCGATACGGCCATCCGTTGTCTCTTCTCATGCTCGACGTCGATTTCTTTAAGGCGTACAACGACCGGAACGGCCACCCGGCCGGCGACATCGTGTTAAAAGAGGTGTCTCGAATTTTAATCCGGAATGTGCGGGGGACCGATATCGTGGCTCGTTACGGCGGGGAGGAGTTTGTTGTTTTGCTCCCGGAAACGCCGCAGGAGTCCGCTTGCGGCGTGGCGGAAAAGATTCGGAAATCCATCGAGGAGCATCATTTCCCGTTTCGGGAAACGCAGGCCGAGAAGAAAGTTACGGCTTCCATCGGCATCGGTTGCTATCCGGACGGGAAAGTGACGAGCGATCAGGATCTCATTGAATCCGCCGATCAAGCCCTTTACGCGGCCAAAAAAGGCGGCCGGAATCAGATTTCTCTCTGTTTTAAGGGGGACATCGTCAAGCCGCGGATCGCGCCCAAGTAAAAAGACCCACCCCCCAAGAGCTTCGCCCGGCCGGTCTCTAGATAGCGCGTGATTTCCTTGCCCGTTTTTTGGAAGATGATCGCATGCCAAAGAAAAATAAGAACGTTCCCGGATTATTAAAGGCGCTCAAGAAAGAATATCCTTCTCCCTCCTGCGCTTTGCGTCACGCGAATCCCGTTGAACTTTTGGTGGCCACGATCCTTTCGGCTCAATGCACCGACGCGCGGGTTAATAAAGTCACGGAAAACCTTTTTGTTAAATATCGATCCGCTCGTGATTTCGCCGAAGCTTCCCAAACAGACCTTGAACGCGACATTCATTCGACGGGTTTTTTTCGGAACAAGGCGAAATCCATTCGGGGCATGGCCCGCATGGTGATGGAAAAATTTGGCGGCGAGATTCCGAGGACGATGGAGGAACTCCTCCTTTTGCCCGGTGTGGCGCGAAAAACGGCGAACGTTGTTCTGGGAACGGCTTTTCACATCGCGTCCGGAATTGTCGTCGACACTCACGTGATGCGCCTCTCCGGGCGGTTGGGGTTGTCTCTTGAAAAAACGCCGGAGAAAATTGAGCGGGAGTTGATGTCTTTTGTCCCGAAGGACGAGTGGATATGGCTGGCGTTCGCGTTGATCACGCACGGGCGGAGCGTCTGCACGGCCCGCTCGCCGAAGTGCTTCGCGTGCCCCATTCGACCCTCCTGCGCCAACCCGGACGTCTATGCGTGACCCCAGGTATCTTCAGGGGATCGATTGTTTCAATCGCCGCGACTTTTTTGACGCGCATGAGATCTGGGAATCGTTGTGGCGGGAGGAGTCGGGAGAAGCCAAAAAATTTGTTCAAGGTCTCATTCAGTTCGCGACGGCGCTGCATCATTTCCGCCGCCGAAACGCGCGCGGCGCCCGGCTTCTCTATGATAACGGCGTGAAACTTTTGGCTCCCGCCGGCGACGTTTTTTGGGAGTTGCCCGTTAAGAAATTGATCATCGATATGACGGCGTGTCTCCAGGAAATTCTTTGTTATGCTGAAGCCGACCTTCCCGGAAAATATCATCCTCAAAAAGAGGAATTCCCGGTTCGGTTGAACATGGATCTCGTCCCGACGATCCACCTGTTGCCGCCCAAGACGGATCTCTCCGAAAAATGAAAAAACGAAGCGGTGGAAAAACCAGCGGCAAAGCGAAGTTCCTTGCTCCTGCCCCTCCGCGTCTCTATTGGACGCCCCACGGCTCGGCGCTCAAACACTGTTTTCTTTGCGGCGGGCGTCTCGTGGAACGGTACGTCAAAAACGAAAAACGCCGCCGGGACGTTTGTGTCTGTTGCGGGATCATTAACTACATGAATCCGAAGGTGGTGGCGGGGCTGATTCCCGTTTTGCCGGACGGCCGTATCGTTCTCCTCAAAAGAAGCAAGGCTCCGGCCCAAGGAAAATGGACGTTTCCGGCGGGTTACCAGGAGATGGGCGAGACTGTGGCCCAGGCGGCCTCCCGGGAAAGCCAGGAAGAAATCCACCTTCGCGTTAAGGCCCGGTCGCTGGTTGGAATTTATTCGTATGCCAGTTCCGGCGTTGTGACGATCGTGTTTGAAGGGCCTGTTCGTCGGGGCCAAACGCCGTCTCCGGGGGATGAAGCCAGCGCGGTCAAAGCGGTTCCGGTTGATGAAATTCCCTGGGGGCGCCTCGCTTTCCGCAGCACGATCCAGGCTCTTCGCGATTGGGAAAAAGGGATCGGGGCGCGATAATTTTTGTATTCATGACGAAAACTTGGTAAACACACTCTATGCCCTTTCCTCTTCAATTAACGCGTCCGCTGATTGTCTTCGATCTTGAAACGACCGGTCTCGACTTTAAATTTGATCGCATCGTTGAAATCGGCGCCATCAAAGTGTTTCCGGACGGCCGGGAAGAAACGTTTCTGAAACGGATGAATCCGGGCCTGCGCATTCCCGCCGAGGTGACGGCCATCATCGGCATCACGAACGCGGACGTGGCCTCGCTCCCGTCGTTCTCGGAACTCTTTCCCGAGATCGAGGCCTTTTTTGACACCGCCGATCTCTGCGGCTACAACATCGCCCGTTTCGACACCAAAGTCATGGTGGAGGAATACAAACGCTTGGGCCGGGATTTCGGGTTGGAGCAGCGGGGACTCATCGACGCGCAGGTCATTTTCCATCAGAAAGAAAAACGGGATTTGGCGGCGGCCTATAAATACTACTGTGAAAAAAGTTTAACGGACGCCCATTCCGCCGCGGCGGACACGAAGGCCACCTATGAGATTTTCCTGGCGCAGTTGGAGCGTTACTCGGATCTGCCGCGCGACGCCAAAGCTCTTCACCAATTCTGTCGGATGGATCAGGAGCGATTTGTCGACGGAGAGGGGAAGTTTTTTTGGAGGGACGGCGAGGCGGTCTTCAATTTCGGGAAATACAAATCGCAAACGCTCCACCACGTGGCGCAATCGCATCCCGACTATATCCAATGGCTGTTAGCGCCCGACCGTCATTTTTCGCAGGACGTGATTGATATTTGCTACGAGGCCATGCAGGGCCGCTTCCCCAAAAAAAACGCGTAGGTTTTATTTAAGTCCCGGGAGAGCTTTCCGGGATGTGATGATGTTGTCCACCAGCCCGTACGCTTTCGCTTCTTCCGCCGACATGTAGAAATTCCGCTCGCTGTCCGCCGTCACTCTCTCGATGGGCTGTCCCGCGTGCCGGGCGATAATCGCCGCGAGGCGATTTTTGGTGTCTTCCATTTCTTTGGCTTCGATTTCGATGTCCGTCACCTGTCCCGAAATGCCTTCCCCGTAGATGAGCGGCTGGTGAATCATGATCCGGGAATTGGGCAGGCAAAACCGCCGCCCCTTCGTTCCCGCCGCGAGAAGAACGGCTCCAAAGGACATCGCCATTCCGATGCAGATCGTGGTGATGGGAGATTGGATGTATTGCATCGTGTCGTAGACGGCCAACCCCGCCGACACCATCCCGCCGGGGGAATTAATGTAGAGATTGATTTCTTTTTCCGGATCTTCCGCTTCCAAGAAAAGAAGCTGGGCGATGATGAGGTTGGCGGAGTCCGTGTCCACTTGGCCCTCAAAACCGCCGACAAACAGGATCCGGTCTTTGAGAAGTCGGGAGTAAATATCGTAGGTGACGGCGGCGCCTTGGTTCCAGCGTTCAAGAATGGTCGGGACAATCATGGTTCACCTCAAGGGGAAAATTTTCCCCATCATACAACAAATGTTTTTCTATTTCTTTTTGCTCAAGCGATATCGCAGGATGACCGCGACCACAACGGAGAACAAAACGGCGTTGGTGAGGCCGAAGGCCTTAAAGACGGGGTCCGCGCTCATGAGAGACGACGGCAAAATGCCCAGGATGCACCCCCACACTCCGAAGAGCCAAGCCAAACTGATGTCTTCCGCCGACTTTCGCCGGACGATCCGAAGGATCAGTGGAATATTCCAGAGCGGCATGGTGACGGCGGCCACGAGTCCGATGACATTAAGCGCGTTTTTCAAAATGCCTCCCTATTCGATTGTTTATCGTCATCGGGAATCCCGCCCAGGTGGGAAGGAATTCCCGACTTCTCTCTGACGTTCTCGCCTTTTCCCGTTCCTCATTATTAATAGCTCATTTCTAGTGGTTTATTAAACTCAATAAATTTATTTTTTCAAAATGTGGAGTTAATGTTGCGGTCATTGTGGTGCCAGGAGGAAAAGGGGGGCGATAGAAATGCGTCTAGTTGTCATCTTGAATCGTGCGTTTACAAGTTCGTTAAATCTTAACCGGATCGACAGGAGAAGTTAAGAACAAATGCGTTACAAATCTGTTGCAGGTTCATTTATCGTCGGGGTACACTTGCGTTAGGGGAAAGGCCAAAAAGGTGAGGGGTTTCGATGAATCTACGGACGAAGTTTCGAATCGCCACTGCGGGTCTCATCCTGAGCGTTGTCGTTGGAGTGATGGTGTCTTTGTATTTCTCCGAACGGCAAAAGCTTTGGGAAGAGGTGCAGGCCCAGCAAAAAGACGATTTGGCCAAGTTGGCGAAAGTCTGCGACGAAGCCCTGATTAAAGCCGACGACGAGCTGGTACTTCTCAACTACGTTAAGACGGTCGTTCTCAACCCGAAAGTGTCCTATGGCGGGTATTCAACCCGAGACGGATCCCACGCCTGGTCTCAAAATAAAAGCAATCTTTCCGATGTTTCCCAGAGCACTGTTCTCCAGTCGATATTAGAATCCAAGCGGTTTGTTCGCCGCGAGGTGACGAGCCAGGATGGCGAAGCGGTAATGGAGGTGAGCGAGCCGGTCAAAGACAAAGGGTACGTGTTTTTGGGGTATTCGAGAGAGATGGCGATCCGCCTCCTCAATGAGAACTTGAGGCAGACGGCGCAATTGTTGAGCGTTATCGGTTTGATCGCCATTATCGTGGGACTTTTTATGGCGCAACTCCTGAGCGGAGCGTTGACGCGTCCGATCACCCGGCTGATGAACGCCGCCAAGGAAATCGCCAAAGGGAACAAAGGGGTTCAGGTCATCGGCGAAACACAGGACGAGCTGGGGCGCCTCGTTGAAACCTTCAATCACATGTCGAAGGAACTCACCAAGCTCGACGAACTCAAAGACGATTTCATGTCCCACGTGACGCACGAACTCCGGTCGCCTCTCACCAGCATCATCGCCACCGTCGAGCTTCTCGCGGAAATGCCTCAAGCGATGAGCGACCCCAAATTTAAACGTTCCATCGACCGGTTGACGTACGGGTCGGAGCGGCTCAACCGTCTCGTCGATAACATTTTGGATCTGACCCGCATGGAAGCCGGCAAAATGCAGTTTGATATTCAACCCACCGATCTCGCCGCAGTCGTGACCGAGATGGCGGATTTCTTTGAACCGAGAGCCATGGAAAAAGGACTCCGGATCGCTTCTAGTGTTGCGCCGAGGCTTCCGTTCGCGATGGCCGACGCGGAGCGGGTGCGCCAAATTCTTTCCAACCTGATTTATAACGCCATTAAGTTCACCAATACCGGCGGCATTGTCGTCTCGGCCAAAGCGGGAGAGGGATGTATTCAGGTGGCCGTTCAAGACACCGGCGTGGGAATTCCCTCCGACAAATTGGAGTCGGTGTTCAAAAAATTTGAGTGCCTGAAAGACACCAAGAACAGAGTGAACAAACCGGTCCCGGGTTCGGGGCTCGGCCTCAACATCGTTCAAAATTCCGTCAAAGCGCAAGGCGGGAAAATTTGGGTTGAAAGCGAAGTGGACAAAGGGTCCAGCTTTATCTTCACGCTGCCCTTGGCGCCGGCGGGCGCGGAAGCCAAACGCTCTCTCATGGGGCCTGCCAGCGACGTCGGTTACAACAAAGAATTGGTTTTCAATAAGCCGGAACATGTCCGTCAGCCTGTCATTATCGAAGAGAAAAGCAGGAACGCGGCATGAATCGTCAAAGGAGTTGTGTTATGAGTTCATTGTTTCTCAGCAGCATCGTCGGTGCGCGGGCCCAGCGCGGGTTCATAAGGACTCTGCTGGCGGGATCGTTTGTTACTGTCCTGGGGCTATCGCACGTCCATGGAGATGCGTCGCCGTCTCCCTCTCTAGTGCCGGTCTACGAGGTCACGATCACCGACCCAGCCGATAAAGTCTATTCCGGCGCCAACGCAACGATGGGGGCGGATATCACAGCGGCGAAGCCCACTCCTCCGACGGTCACGGAAAATTCCATCGTTCAGATCACGGTTCCTCCGGTAGATAGTTATTTTGATGTGAAGACGCTCATGTCGACGCCGGCGGAATTTTCCAGCTTGGATGTGAAAGTTTTGTCCACGACTCTGAACACGCCTCCGGTGACGCAGGTGGGATCGGGGGCTTTGATGGAATGCAACGGGGATTCTACAGGTTGCGTCTATGTTCAGGCGACCGGGTCCTACATTTACACATACGTTTACAATGTCACGTTGCCGGTTGATTTTACCGTGTACGCGGAAGTGACCGGAACGTCGGGTCTGCCGGTGCCCATTATTGTGACGTTCCAAGCGAGGCCATAACAATGGATCAAAAGGTGAGAGTCAACAGTCGATCGGTTGCCGGGCTTCTGGGGCTTCTTTTCGTCCTGGCGTCTGCGACCCTTTGGGCGGCTCCGACCGCCACGCCTCAAACCACCACAGTCACGTATCATTCGTCCGGGAACGATATTATTCTTGGAACTCACGCCACCTGGACTTATCGCCTGCTTTTTGGACCGCGATATGGCGATCTCTTTGATAAAGATGGCACTCCTCTCTCCAAACCTCAGGATTTTGGGAGTCCTGTTGATGTCCCCAAAAATGCGAGCAATCAGGCCATCGTAAAGTACACGCATACCATGGATGTCGCCCCTCAAAATGTCAGCCCGGATTATTTAATTTTTGAAGCCTCGAACCCCGTTGATGGGACGACCGCCCGCGCCTTCGTCAAAATTAGCATCGATTTGCAGCAAACAGTGAAGTTATATTCAGTGGATCCTGATACCGCCGTCCCGGCGGCTGTGCCCTTGGCTACGGCGGCCGGGGCGGGCTCCAAAACATTGACGTTTGACACTTCTTCGCTTGACAACAGCTCGACGACCATTCCGAGCGTGGACGTGTGGCTCCAGGCGAAGGACTTGACGGGAGCGAAGGCCACGGCAACCCGAAAAATCACCGTTGATAACACACCGCCCACGATGTCAATCACAGAGGCTCCGGCGGCCTGCGCCGGCAAAACTGTCACGTTTAAACTCTCGGCCACGGACAACACTGGAGTGGCTAAATTCCGCGTCAAGATAACGCCGCCCGGTGGTCCAGAAAATACGGCGCAAGACATGAACGTGACGGTTGGGCCAACTCAGACCGGCGTTCCCTGGGAATTTCAGTTAACGCAGACGGGCCCCTATACATTCAAATTTTGGGCGATAGATATTCCGGGAATTTTGAGCAGTGCCTCAACGGACTATTCTTTCAACGTTGACGCGACGGCCCCGACGGTGTCCTTCACCGTTCCAGTCGATGCCGCGGTGGTGGATAACAACAGTCAAACGGTGACGGTGACCACCGGGGGTGCGGGAGGATGCAGCCTCTTAAGTTCAGTGACGCTGGATTATCCGGTGCGGGACGATACCCAACTCAAAAAATACCATTTAACAACCATGACCCTGCCCGGACCTGGCTATACCACGGCTTGGAACACGTCGGCCTTACTGGATAGAGGGGATTATCAACTGATCGCGCACGTCGCTGACGGCGCCGGGAACACCGCCAGTCAAACGATCACGGTGGCCAAAGGAGCTCAAGCGCCGACAGCGTCCATCACTCCGAGCGGTCTAAGTATTAATGAAGGTGATACCCTGACGTTGGATGGTTCCGCGTCTACGGGCGGCGGAAGCTCGATCACCTCTTATATATGGACCAAGACGTCTGGACCCAACGTGGGATTCCTGGCCAACGCGGATCGTATTTTCGTTAAAATGCCGTCTGTTAAGCCTGCCGATGTTAAAACAATCAAATTTCAGCTGGTTGTAAGAAATCAAAATGGCTTTTTGTCGGCTCCGGCTGAAGTGACGATCACTATCCAAGACAGTATCGATATTCCCATCACAATTATCGATCCCGCCGCGGATGGTTCAACGAGAGAAAAACCGCTGCCGATTTCTGTGACATACCCGCCGGGTTCTGATATTACCGTCGAAACAGTGGTGATCACCATTGTGGACCCAACGACAGGACTACCGGTTTTGGATCAGAATACGGGACTGCCGATAACGATCACGGTGCCGAATCCGGGCACCGGCTACACATGGACGGACCCCACCAAGTCGCTTCCGGACGGGGGCCCTTATCTTGTTCACATCGAAGTGAACATTATTGATCACGGGGTGCCAAAAACGCTGGACGAGTGGCGGCCGATGGACATTTTGCACAACCCCATCACCATCACGGATAAAAACAAGGGGACCGATATTACCGTCACTCCCGAGTCGGGAGTGGTGACGGTCCACGCCAATGTCCCTCCCACCACTGGCGGGGTTAAAATAACAGTCACCGCCGGCAACGGTCACGGTTTTACCAACGTGGATGCCACCGGAAATTCCACCGACGGATTTGACTACGTCTGGAATACCAAACTGGCGGGACCTGCTTATCCGGACGGAGACTATACGATGACAGTCACCGCTACCGACAACGGCGCTCCTCCGACTACCATCGCCACAAAAGTAATTCATGTGACTGTCGACAACACGCCTCCGACAATGAGTGTCACGCCGATTCCTGACGGTAATGGTGTGTTGACAACCGGATTCCAACAAATTTTCACGGCGCAAATTTCGGATCTCAACGGGGTTCAAGGGGTGGAGTTCCGTTTCCCAGGGATGGGTCCTGGTGGAGCCGACCTGGTCGCAACACCTCCGGAAAAAAATCCGGGCATCTACTCCTTTCCTCTTGATTTAACCAACGTGAGTAACGGCAGTTTTGTAACGCTCATCGTCATTGGGACGGACTTGGCAGGAAACACCAAAACCATAGAGTACGACTACACAATCGATAAAACAAAATATTCGAACGGCAAAGTGATACTTCACCCGGCGGACAACAGCTTTGTCGTGACGAACACTGATTCCCAAATTTACGTTACATTGGACAATGTTGTTCTGAGCGGAACCGTTTCTTCCGACAACTTTTCGGTGACGAGCACTCAGGGGGATGTCACAAAGACCTTGCAGGGGTCCGTGAGCGCCACAATCCAGAACGGGAAAAACGTTATTTCTTTTACTCCTTCTGGAAGCATCCCGATCCCGGCGAACTCAAAAATCGTCTGGCAATTCAACGTTTCAGTTGTCTGCAACGCTTCGGTTGAAAACATCGCGTGCACCTCCGACAACAGCATGCCGCTTTCCAGAACGGTTTCTTTCAAAAGAATGATGTCCAGAGCCGCCGGAGGAACTGTTTCCTTTGACAGTCAAAAGCTGGCGTTGACGGTCTCGCCGGGGGTGCTGCCGATGGATATGTATATTGAATTGTCCAACGCGGGGCCCACCTCTGATATTTCCGCCGCGGATCAAAAATGGGTGGCGCTGAACAGCGATTTAAACTCTGTCGCCGGCCCTTACCAAATCGCCGGAACAGATGCCCAGGGGAACCCGGTTAAACCGGTTCTGTCGCCCGACGCGTCGCTTTCTTTCACGCAGCCCCGCCCCACGGAATTAAAGGAGCAGGCGCGGGTCATCCAGATCTATCAACTTGATTCCCAGATGGGACTCTGGCGTCCTCTGGCCTCCGACCTTGCCAAACAGCTGGCGCAGTCAAGCCCTGTGACGGTGCGGACCGTGAACTCCGCCATCACCACCTTCGGCGTGTTCCGCGTGACGTCTCAAGCCATTCCGCAGCCGGGCATCACCGAATTTTTCAACGCGCCCAATCCGTTCAGTCCCTACGAAGGGAACGGAACGGAACTCCATTATATTCTCGGCGATAACAGCGAGATGGTCATCACCATTTATGATCTCTTCGGCAATCTCGTTCGGAAGTTTGATTTCGCGAGCGGGACGGCTTTGAAAAGCCAATTGGGCCAGAACATTTGGTCGTGGGACGGCCGGAACGGCCAGGGCGACGTGGTGGCCAACGGCGGCTATATCATCCAGATGAGAGCCAAAGACAGCCAAGGCAACGTGACGGTCGTTAAACGAAAGATAGGAGTGGTCAAATGAAGACGCTTCGGTCCTCATGCGCCGTTCTTCTTTTGTTGGGAGCGTTCGTACTTCGCTCTCAGGCGCTGGACCTCGGTTTCGCCAAGGAAGACGCGGGGCAGCCCGGCGCCTTTTTGGATTTCGCGGCGAGCGCCCGTTCCCTCTCCATGGGTCACGCCGGCGTCGGAATGGGAGATGATGCCAGCGCCGGATATTTGAACCCGGCCGGGCTCTCTCAACTGCAGAGAAAAGATTTCGTGAGCCTTTATTCCCTTCTCCCGGAACAGTCGGGATACGGCTTTTTCAGCTATGCTCAGCCCACGCTGGATTACGGATCCTTCGGGCTCAGCGTGGTGTCTTTGCGTTCCGGCAATTTCAACAAGAGAGATTCCATCGGCGCCGACATCGGCTCCTTCAGCCAGGCCGAGACCGCTTTCCTTTATTCTCACAGCGTCCGGTACAACAAACGCTGGTCGTTCGGCGCCACCTTCAAAGCGATTCGGGAAGAGATCGACACCTATTCCGCCATGGGATACGGGTTTGACGCCGGCACGATGGTTCATATTCGACCCGGGCTTCAAACGGGGTTGGCCGTGACAAACATCCTGGCCCCGCAAATAAAACTCCGGTCCGTGGCCGATAAATATCCGCGCGACATTCGTTTCGGCGTGATGGCTCAACCGGGTTCCCGCTTCACGATTTTGACGGATTTGATTAAACCGGAGAAACGAAGCCTCAAAGTTCGGTTCGGAACGGAATACAAGCTGGCCCGGTTCTTAAGCCTCCGCGCCGGGATCAACGAATCGGAAATCACCGCCGGAATGGGAATTGAATTGAAGGATTGGGGACTTGATTACGCGTTCGGCTACAACGACGCCGCCGCCGGCGTCCAGGATTTGGGTAATTCCCACCGGTTTGGCGTTCATATCCGCTTTGGTTCGTCCATTGTGGAGCAAGGGAGCAGCGCCCGCTGGCAGAAGAGAGCGAAGAGCTGCCTGGCCGATCTTCGAGGGAAAATGGACACACCTCGTCGCCGGATCGATTCGAAAGAGATGGATCGTCTGTTGGCGAACACCGATGAGGTCATCAAGCAAAAAGGATTTATTAATCCCAGCGAGCTTTACGCCGCGCAAGGATACATTCATTATTTCCAGAAAGAGTTTGAAAAGAGCATCCTGTCTCTGGGCGAGGCGTTGGCCTTGGCGCCCACGGACAATACGCTTTCGAAGCATCTGGAGAAGGCGCGCGCGATGATGACGGAAGAGCGGACCCGCGAGATCGTGACCGATGAAATGTCGCTCATGAAAACGTACTACAAGAAAGGTCTCTACCGGGAGGCCATTAAGGCCTGCGAAAAAGTCCTGGTGTTTGAGCCGAACAATCTGAAGGCGTCGGCGTATTTGGAAGATTCCCGGCGCCGCGTGAGAGAGCCCATTGAGAAAGGCCTGAAGAGCGCCCAAAAGAACTATGACGCCGGCGACTACTTGGGGGCCATCAAGGTTCTTCACGACGTGCAGAAATTGGATACCGAAAACAAAGAGGCGTCCCAGTTGATGTCGAGAACGATGAACGCGCTGGAAAAACAGGCCCGCGTGGCGGAGCCGAGCAATTCCGCGGAGCGCGCGGACGTGCCTCGCGACACCAATAAGAGCCGCGAGCTCTATAGCCAGGGTTTGAAACTTTATTCGGAAGGAAAACTGAAAGACGCGGTGGACGCGTGGGGGAAAGCCATCCAATTTGACGGGAAAAACAACCCGGCCCACATGGCGTACAACCGGGCGATTCAAGAGCTTCAGGAAAACCATTAATATCCTATAATCATCCCGCATCGTTCACCTAAAGGATTTCCACCTAACCTCATGATTGATCTGCAGCTTCATACCACCGATTCGGATGGGACTTGGACCTGGCTTCGGGTGGCCGAGGCCTGCGTGTCGGCGGGGCTCAAAGCCTTCGCCATCACGGATCATGACACGATTTATCGCCGGGATGAGATCCTCGCGTGGGGAAAGGGGCGGGACCTTTTGGCCATTCCCGGTCTTGAGCTCAGCACGCGTGAAAACGGACAGCCCGTTCATCTGTTGGGCTATTTTTTTGACGGGCCGCTGGGGCCGCTGGAGGAAAAACTCGTTTTTTTGCGAAAAGGCCGGGTTGTTCGAAATGGTTTGATTATTGGAAAGCTTCAAAAATTGGGCTATAACGTGTCCGAGGAAGAAGTGAAGAGCCTGGTCGGGCAAGGCAGTTTCGGACGCCCTCATATCGCGCAGCTTCTCGTTCAAAAAGGAATTGTTCACAGCCTTCGGGAAGCGTTTGGCCGGTTCTTAAGCTCGCGGGGCGCGGCGTATGTTCCCAAAGAGGAGGTTCCCCTGCGGGAGGGCATTGATCTTCTTCACGGAGCCGGAGCGGTGGCGGTGGTGGCTCACCCGGGGCTCTTAAAAAGAACGCCGGGAGAGTTGGAAACCTCGTTTGACGAATGGCGGGGGTGGGGGTTGGACGGCATTGAAGCGATTTACCCCGGATACTCGAACGAACAACGGATTTTTTTTCAGCGGATGGCGTCCAAATTTGATTTTCTTATGACGGGCGGCTCGGATTTTCATGGAGACAACAAGCCGTCGATTCGAATTGGAGTGGGATCCGGCGATCTGCATGTGCCGGACCACTTGATAACCCCTCTTCTTGACAGGAGAGATCAGATTCTAAAAGCCGTATAATACGGCAGATGTCACAAACCTTAAGGAGACTCGAATGATCAGTAAATTCATGTCGGCATGGCTTCACCCGTTTACGACGTTAAACGACCTCAAAGCGGAAGGAGAAGGCGCTTCCATCAAATCCTCGATGATGTTCATCGTGGTCATGGGCGTGTTGGGCGGCGTTATCGCTTCTGTTATGGGGATGGCTTTCCCTCCGGCCAATATCGTTTCCGGCGAGGTTCCGAAATGGTCTTTGTGGCTGATGATTCCCGTGATTCCGGTCGCTTCCTTCCTCGGCAGTTTCATCGGAGCCGCGGTTCTTTGGGGATTGGTGAGCGGTCTGATTAAAGGGTCGTCATCGGAGTACAAAACATGTTACCGGATCCTGGCGCTCATCGCGGCCTTTTCTCCCGTGTCGGCGCTATTCTCTCCAATCCCTAAGATCGGTTCGTATCTCGCCATCGCCATCAATATTTGGGCCGTGATCGTCATGATTCAGGGACTCGTGATTGTGATGGACACCAAAGCGATTCGAACCTGGATCGTGTGCGGATTCGTGTTTGGACTCTTGTTGCTCTTGACGCTCTATGCCCGCGTGACAGCCGGCAATCCCATGAGAGCCGCCTCGGCTTACCCTCAGTTTGATACCAGAGGCACCGCCATGGGCGACGAAGAATTGGGTTTGGGCGAAGAAAGTCTTGATAAAAAACTTCAAAGTTTAGCTGAGAAAGCCAAAGCGCCGGCCGCCGAAGCGGAGAAAAAATAAGATTCGAACAGAGCAGCCATCCCTTGAGGAGTTGGAACCCAACTCCTCAGGGGATCGGTTTTTTTAAAGAGACCTTTGATTTAAATTACATTCATATTAATAAGGAGAGTTAGTGTATGTCTAAAAAGAACAAATACGTTTATTCGTTCGGCGGCGGCAAGGCCGATGGCAATGGAAGCATGAAAGATTTGTTGGGCGGCAAAGGCGCCGGCTTGGCGGAGATGTCCAGATCCGGCGTTCCGGTTCCGCCAGGATTCACGATCACGACCGACATGTGCCGTTATTACTACGCCAACGGAAAAAAGCTCCCGAAAGATTTTGAAGCGACGATGAAACAATCCATGGTGTTATTGGAGAAGCAGGCTGGGAAGAAGTTCGGCGACAACAAATTACCGCTCCTGGTCTCGGTTCGCTCGGGCGCCAAATTCTCCATGCCCGGCATGATGGACACGATTTTAAACCTCGGCATGAACGATCAAGCCGTTCTCGGCATGGCGGACGCCACGGGGAACCCCCGGTTCGCCTGGGACGCCTACCGCCGTTTCATTCAGATGTTCGGCGATGTGGTCTGCGATGTGTCGAAAGCCAAGTTTGAACACGAGCTCGACGCCGTCAAGCACGCCAAAGGGGCGAAGCAAGACACCGACCTCAATGTGAATGACCTTCAGGACGTGGTGAAGCGGTATAAAGAGCTTTTCTTGAAAGAATATGGGAGCGAATTCCCGCAGGATCCGTGGATCCAGTTGGTTGAGGCCCGGAACGCCGTGTTCCGATCCTGGGGCAACGATCGCGCGGTAACCTACCGGCGGCTCAACAAGATTCCGGACGATCTCGGAACGGCCGTGAACGTTCAGGCCATGGTGTTCGGAAATATGGGCAATGATTCGGGAACCGGCGTGGGCTTCACGCGAAACCCGTCCACCGGCGCCAAAGAGTTTTATGGAGAATATCTGACGAACGCCCAAGGCGAAGACGTCGTGGCCGGCATCCGAACCCCACGGCCCATCGTCGAACTTGAAAAAGACATGCCCGCCGTTTACGCGGAATTGCGGAGCATCACGGCCAAACTGGAGAAGCATTACCGGGACGTTCAGGACTTCGAGTTCACCTTTGAAAAAGGCCGTCTCTACATGCTCCAGACCCGGACCGGAAAGAGGACCGCGTTTGCCGCCGTGAAGATCGCCGTCGACATGGTGAAAGAGAAAGTCCTTTCAAAGGAAGAAGCGATCATGCGGTTGGACCCGGACCAGATCAACCAACTCCTCCATCCGATTATTGACCCGTCCGTTTCCGTCAAAGTGTTGACGAAAGGTCTTCCGGCCTCGCCGGGAGCCGCCACGGGGAAAGCGGTGTTCACGGCGGACGATGCCGCCGAACGCGGCAAGACGGAACCCGTGATCTTGGTTCGCGAAGAAACGAACCCCGATGACATTCACGGAATGGACGCCGCCAAAGGAATTCTGACCGCTCGGGGAGGCATGACCTCTCACGCGGCCGTTGTGGCCCGAGGCATGGGGAAACCCTGCGTCGCCGGGTGCGAAACCATCCGCGTCAGCGAAGAAAAGAAACAGTTTGTCGTGAACGGCACCGTCGTTAAAGAGAACGATTGGATCACCATCGACGGCGGAACAGGCCGCGTGATCGAAGGAAAAGTGACGCTCAAAGAAGCGGCGCTCTCCGCTGAATTCGGCGAGCTCATGAAATGGGCGGACGCGATTCGGACTCTCAAAGTTCGCGCCAACGCCGATGTTCCCAGAGACGCTATTCAAGCCATCAAGTTCGGCGCCGAAGGGATCGGGCTTTGCCGAACCGAGCACATGTTCTTCGCCGAAGACCGGCTCCCGTTCATGCAGGAAATGATCGTGGCCGACGACGAACCGGCTCGCCGCGTGGCTTTGGACAAGCTCTTCAAATTCCAAAAGGACGACTTCAAAGGACTCTTTAAGGAAATGAAAGGCTACCCCGTCACCATCCGAACCCTGGATCCGCCGTTGCACGAGTTCTTGCCGAAAACAAAAGAAGCGTCGGAAGAGCTTTCGAAAAAGATCAATGTGTCCGGAGAGAAAATCTGGCAAAAAGCCCAGGATCTTCATGAGTTCAACCCGATGTTGGGTCACCGGGGATGCCGCTTAGGAATCACCTATCCTGAAATCACCGAAATGCAGGCGCGCGCCATCATCACGGCCGCTTGCGAATTGGCCAAAGAGAACATCAAAGTCATCCCGGAAATCATGATTCCGCTGGTGGGCTTCGTGGCGGAACTCAAAGACCAGGTGGCCATTGTTCACAAGGCCGCCAAAGACGCGATGGAATCCACCGGCCAAAAAGTGAAATACATGGTCGGAACCATGATCGAAGTTCCCCGGGGAGCCCTCACGGCGGATGAAATCGCCGAAGTGGCGGAGTTCTTCTCCTTCGGAACGAACGACCTCACCCAAATGACCATGGGCTTCTCTCGCGATGACGCCGGAAAATTCATTAAGGTTTATCTCGATAAGAAAATCTTCCGCGACGATCCGTTCCAAACGCTGGATCAAACCGGCGTGGGTCAGCTCATCGACATCGCCATCAAAAAGGGCCGGAAAGTGAAGAAAGATCTCAAAATCGGGATCTGCGGCGAGCACGGAGGAGATCCGGAATCGGTGAAGTTCTGTCACCGGAGTAAATTCTCGTACGTGTCCGCGAGCCCGTTCCGCGTTCCGATCGCCCGGTTGGCCGCCGCTCAAGCGGTGATTGAATCGAAAAAGGCTGCCCCGCACAGAGACAAATAAGTTTCAGCATGAATTCATCTCTCATTGCTGATCTCGTCACATGTGTTGGGGAAGACTGGGTTTTAACCAATCCAGCCGATCTCTATCTCTATTCTTACGATTCCGGTTTGGACAGGGCGCTTCCCTCCGCCGTCGTTCTCCCCGGCAACACCGATCAGGTGGCGAAGGTGGTCGCGGTCTTGGCCATGTACAAACAGCCGTTCGTGGCTCGCGGAGCGGCGACCAGCCTTTGCGGAGGCCCCATTCCTCTCCAAAATGCCGTTGTGATTGCCTTGGCGCGTCTCACGAAAATTAAAAAACTCAATAAAGAAGGCATGGAAATTCACGTTGAGCCCGGCGTCGTGAATCTTCGTTTGCAACAAGCCGTCGAAGCCGAACATTTGTTTTATCCGCCGGATCCGGGGAGCCAAAAGGCGTGCACCCTCGGTGGCAACGTGGGAGCCAACGCCGGCGGGCCCCATTGTCTTAAGTACGGCGTCACCTCCCAATACGTGATGGGGCTTGATTGGGTGATGCCCGACGGGCGCGTCACGCGGTTGAACGTTGAAGACCCCGGCTTTGACATCGTCGGACTTTTGGTGGGATCCGAAGGGACGCTTGGGATTGCCACGGGGATGCGTCTTAAACTTCTTCCGCTTCCCGCTTACGTGCGCACCATGTTGGTGAGCTTCTCTTCTATTGAAGCGGCCATCCAAACGGTCACGGACATTATTGCCGCCGGGATTCTTCCGGCGACGCTGGAAGCCATGGACAGCCTGGTGGTCAAGGCCATCGAAGCGTTTGTCCACGCCGGGTATCCCCTGGACGCCGCCGCGGTTCTCTTGATTGAAGTGGACGGCGATAAACCGGCGGAGCTCAATTTCCAGGCGGTTCGGATTAAAGAGTTGTGCGATAAAAACGATTGCCGAGAATTCCGGTTCGCCAAAGACGAAGCCGAACGGGCGAAATTGTGGGAAGGCCGCCGCGGCGCTTACGCGGCGATGGCCCGTTTGGCGCCCAACGTTCTCGTGGAAGACGGCGCCGTTCCCCGGACCAAGCTTCCTGAGGCGCTCAAGAAAATTCAGGAGATCGCCTCGGCCGCCGGACTCAAAGTGGCGCTCCTCTTTCACGCGGGAGACGGCAATCTCCACCCTCAGATTTTGTTCGATGAACGGAACGCCGCCCAAACGAAAATCGTTAAAGAGGCGGGGCATAAAATGCTCAAAGCCTGCGTCGATTTGGGGGGGACCATTTCCGGCGAGCATGGAATCGGGTCCGACAAGAGAGAAGCCATGCGGTGGCTTTTCACCCGGGAAACCCTGTCGCTCTTTCGGCGGCTCAAAAACGTGTTTGATCCGGAGAATCTCTCCAACCCGGATAAGTTGATTCCTCTGGTCAGCAAAGCCGTTCTTCCTCCGGATCCGGTTGTGAGAATCGGCAAGGAGTCGGAGGACGGTTTTGGCCCTCTGGTCCCGCAGAATGAGCAGGAGATGATCGTTTCCGTCAAAATGCTTTCGTCTCAAACGAAGCCTTTCGGCGTCCAGGGAGCCAGGACGAAACACGGTGTTCATGAACACGCGGTGATCTCGACAGCCAAACTCAACAAAATTCTGGATTTTGATAAGGGGAACCTGACGTTGACGGTTCAGGCGGGAGCGTTGGTGCAGGACCTCCGGACGCATGTGGAAAAGGCGAAACAATTTTTATGGGTGGCGGGCGAGGGAACGGTGGGAGGCGTGATCGCGACCAAATCCAGCGTGACGCCGCCTCTCCGGGACCTTATTTTGGGCATGCGCGTCCTTCTTCCGACGGGAGAAGTGGTCCAGTTCGGCGCCAAAACGATGAAAAACGTGGCCGGCTACGACGTCCCCAAGCTGTTCATTGGATCCTGGGGCACGCTCGGCATCATCCTGGATGTCACCTTCCGGCTTTTTCCCACCCCGCCAAAATCAACGCAAGCGCAGACGCCGGTGCCGTTTGTCTTTAAAGACATTCACCGGAGAATTAAAACCGCTTTTGACCCCCAAGGGATTCTCTCAACCCGCACGTCGGCGTTGACCGCCGAAGAAATCGCGGCGCCGCCTCCGGCGCCGGCGGGGCCCAACGCGCCCGAACCAAGCGAAGTGGATGAGGCGATGCGGAAAATCAAAGATAAGTTCTGGATGTAGAACCCATGACCCATTCCCACGTGGATATCAAATCGTTGAAAAGCCTCAAGAAATTTGAGGACGTCGTGGCGGCCTGCAACCGCTGCGGGTTCTGCACGTCGTATTGCCCCACGTACAACGCCACCGGCTCCGAACAATATTCGCCCCGCGGGCGAAACCAGGCGTTCCGGGCGCTTCTCGAAGGAAAAATCACGGACCCGGCGCTCACCAAAGATATTATTGATACCTGTCTCTTGTGCGGCGAATGCACGACCATTTGTTTCTCTGAAGTTCCAACGGCCCAGCTCATGATGCTGGCCCGGGACTTGACCAATAAGTCGATCGGGCTTCCGCTCTCCCTCAAGGTCATCATTAAATTTATCCTGCCTCGCCCCAGCCTCTTCTATTGGATGTTGAAGGGGTCGTTCTTCGCCAAGCGGCTGGGCCTGTCCTGGCTTTTTAGAAAGGCGGGGATTCTGGGAAAATTGGCGCCGGCCCTCGCCGCCGCCGATCAATTGGTGGATCGGGTGCCGCTCCGGTTTCTTAAGGATCACGACCGCGCCCGGGCCCATCAGGAAGAGGCGATTCTTCGAGCGGAGCACGCCTATTTCGAGAATCAGCAGAAACTCGTCTCAATCAAAGCGGCCGGGAAGAAAGTGCCGGAGAGCCTTCTTCGAGCCGTCGACGCGAAACCGCAGCGTCCCAAAATCGCCTATCTTCCCGTGTGCGGAAGTCAATACCTTCGGCCTTCGATCGGGCTTGCCACTCTGGAGCTTCTACAATTTCTTAAATTGGATTTCGTGATTCCGGATCTTCTCTGCTGCGGCCTGCCGGCGGCCAGTTACGGTATGCTGGAGAGCGTTCGGGAGATGGCGAAAGAGAACATCAAGCGGCTTGAACGCGGGCGCTACGAGAGTGTTTTGGCCGACGATTCCTCCTGCGCGGCGCACGCGAAGGAGTATCCGAAATTTTTTCAGGACGATCCGGACTGGTTAAAGAGGTCCACGGCCGTTTCGCAAAGCGTTCGGGAATTGTCCAGCTTCCTGGTTCAGTGGGGTCTCATTGAGCATCTGAAGAAAGCCCATTGGGCCTATGGGCCGGTCGCGTATCACGATCCCTGCAAAGCGCAGTATGGGCAGAAAATCGTCAGTCCGCCCCGGGCCCTTCTTTCAGCTATTCCCGGGCTTCAGCTTGTGCCCATTGCCGAGGCCGATCAATGCTGCGGCGGCGGGGGGACCTACAGTTTCGTGCATCCGGATATGTCCCGGGACGTCCTCTCTCGGAAAATAAAAAACATCACGGACACCCAGTGCCGGACGGTGGTCACTTCCGGGTCCTCATGCCTCATCCAACTTGCCTCCGGACTCAAGAAGAAGGGGTCGACCATCGAAGTCCTGCACCTGTCGGAGTTCCTCGTCCGCGTTCTTAAGAACAAAAAATAAAAAACTAGGCCATTCTTTTTGTGACGACGCTCCAATCGATGTTTTTAAAGAACGCTTCCACGTAGCTTTTCCGGCCCGTGGCGCCAAATTGTTTGATGTAAGCGTGTTCCCACACGTCCATCACGAGAATGGGCTTGAACCCGGCCGGATGGCCGTTTTCGTGGTCGCTCACCCAGAAATTTTGGAGGGATCCGCCGACCGGATCCTGATACAGGATGCCCCAGCCGATGCCTCTCATCATTCCCGTCCGAACGAAATCCTGAGACCAGGTTTCCCAGGACCCCCAGGCGGCGGTCACGGCCTTCTTGATTTTCTCGTCCACCGGGCTTCCACCGGGCTTCATCTCGCCGAAATAAGTTTCGTGCAGGCGCATGCCGCTGAATTCAAACCCCAGGCGCCGCCGGATCTCCGCCGCGTCCGGGCCATCGGCCTTGTTATCGGAAATCAATTGAGCCAACGCCGCGTTGGCTTTGTTTGTGTTCGTCACATAGCCCTTATAAAGGGTGATATGCTCCTCCATCATGTCCTTGTTGAGTCCGGCCAGCCCGTCCACGACAAACGTCTGCGGGGTGTATTCTTTGAATTGAACCATACGTCCTCCCTGGGGTTAAAAGTGTCTGAAAGCATATATAAGAACCTCCTGGGGCGCTACGAAGTTCCTGCCTAAATTCGATTCTATTTATTGAGTGGAAAATGCTTTCGTCCCCTTGCGAACGGGAGGTTTTGACAATACACTAGATCAGTAGCGATTACCCGGAACGAATCATATATCTATGACCGAAACCAACCACAACAGCGAAGGCCTCATTCTCCTCATTGAGGAGAGTGGAGATGTGATGTCCGCCATTCAATCGACGTTCACGGACGCCCATTACAAGGTGGTCGTCGCCAAAACAGCCCGAGACGCTTTCGCCTGCATTTTCAAGACCCCGCCGGACTTGATTGTTTTGGACATCAATTTGCCTGATTTAGACGGGTTCCATGTGGTGAAAGAACTGAAGCGGAACATGATGCTCCGCTACATCCCCATCATGCTTCTTTCGGGACGGACCGATTTTCTTGAGAAGATGAAAAGCCTGGATGTCGTGGTGGATGAATACCTCATGAAACCCTTTGATGTTCAGGATATTTTGCTTCGGGCCAAGTTGGTTCTTCAGCGAGCCCGGACCAATTTGGACGCCAACCCCCTCACGAAACTCCCCGGCAACATGGAAATCATCAAGGCCTTGAAGGCCCGGATTGGAGCGGGGGTTCCCTACGCCGTGGGCTATGCGGACTTGAACAATTTCAAAGCGTACAACGACAAGTACGGGTTCGCCAAAGGGGACGACGTGATCACGTTCTCGGCCAAGGTGATCGTGGGAGCCTGCCAGCGCCTCTCGCCGCGCGACAATTTTGTCGGGCACGTGGGCGGAGACGATTTCATTTTCATTGTGTCGTATGAAAAAGCCAACGACATTTGCCAGCTCATCACGGAGACCTTCGACCGGGAAGCGCCCAAATTTTACTCAACGGAAGACAAGGCCAAGGGATACATCGTCGTGGAAGACCGCCGGGGGATCGTTTCTCAGTTCCCGCTCCTCTCCATCGCGATCGGGATGGTGTCGGACGAGGGGCGGAAGTTTTCCAATCTGGGGCAAATCAACCATTCGCTGACGCAGCTCAAGAAATACGCGAAGTCGTTTCAAGGAAGCGCTTATGTGCGGGACCGGCGTACGCTGGCCGCCACGCTCGCCGAATTTACCTGGGGGGCCGGATCGGCCGGCGGATCGTCCAAAGTGTTGGAGAGCATCACGACGGCGCTGGGCTCTTATCTCCCGGGGCAGTTGTCCGATATCATCAAAGAGAAAAAAATATCCGTTTTATTCCAGCCGGTATTGGACATGAACACGGACGAGGTCATGGGGCACGAAGGCCTCGTGCGGGGCCCGGCGGGAACGCCGCTGGAATTTCCGGACGCGTTATTTCAAACGGCGCGGACGGCCAAATCCGTCGTGGAGTTAGACATGTTGTGCATCAAGCAAATCCTGGCTTCGTGCCGCGAACTCCGAAAAGGGATTAAACTCTTCATCAATATTTATCCGGAAACCCTGCTCGAGGAAAACACGATCGAGAAAGAAATTTTTCAGGATCCTAAAATAGAACACGTCGATTTGATTCTGGAGCTTTCCGGGTCCCAGCGCGCCTCGGACACCAGCGATTTGTTCGCCACGCTTCGCAGACTTAAAGAGAAGGGCCGCCGGATTTGCATCGACGGGACCGCGGCGCTCACCGGCCACGGGCTCAAATTCCTGCCGGAGCTCAAACCCGATTACATCAAAGTCAACATGATGCATTACAAAGAGATGAGCGCGGACCCCCAGAAACGAAAAGAATTTTTAGACGTCGTTCACATGGTTCGCCAGGTGGGCTCGGAACTCATTTGCACGAAGCTCGAATCCCGCGCCGATGCCGCCATTGCCAGGAGCGCCGGGGTTGTTCTGGGCCAGGGGTTCCTTTTCGCCCGCCCGGCGGTCTCTCCCGTCACCTCCACCACCCCAAACAGTTGAAAGCCCCAAATCCCGATTCCCGTTCCTAAGAAGTTGTAGAATACGCCCCTTATGAAGAAGCCCGTTTTCAATTATCGATTTACGGATGACGAAGGATCCTTTGCGGCGAAAAACTCAGACCAATTCGGGCCCGTCTATTTTCCGTTGGTGAACGACGCCGGCCTGCTCTCCTCCATTTCCCCGCGCCTTCAAGGCGACATCAAATTGGATCAACATTCCTTTTTTAATATTCCCGTCTCCATCGAAGATCTCCACTTAAGCCGCGCCTCCCGGAATTTTTGGTTCACCCTGGCGCCCTCCAGGAAAGGCGAGGCGGCGACGTGTTGGTCGGTGGCCGGACAGTCTCCCGCGCAGCGGGCCTTGGGCGTCGGCGTTGAAGAGAGCGACATTGAAGCGGGACTCCTGTGGCACCAATGCCGGCGCGCCAATAAAACCGTGGGGCTTGAAACGCGGACGCTGAACTTTGTCCCAGCCCCGGGAAAAATCACGTCCGGCGGACCCTTTGAAGTAATGATGGTGGAGGTGAAAAACGTTTCCAAGAAAGCGATCAAAATGACGGCCACCTCCGCGATTCCGCTCTTCGGCCGATCCGCCGACAACCTTCGCGACCACCGCCATGTGACATCACTCCTTAACCGCGTCAGAAAAGAAACGTACGGCCTTTGCCTGACTCCAACGATGTCGTTCAACGAACGGGGCCACCGGTTGAACGAGACCTCTTATTATGTCGTGGGCGTGGACGGAGAAGGAGAGGCGCCCGTCGGCCTTTTCCCGACCGTCGATTCGTTTGTGGGAGACGGCGGCGACCTGGAACGTCCGGCGGCGATTCTCAGTCAAACCGCGCCTTTCCACGAGGTTCTTCGGGAGCACCAGGGAAAAGAAGCGATCGGCGCGCTCCAATTTAAACCATTGACCCTGAAACCGGGCGACTCCACGGAGTTCATTCTTCTTCTGGGCATCGATCCCGAAGAAGGATCGCATGACGACCTCATTGAATCATTGAATTCCCGTAAAAAAGTGTTGGCGTGCCTGGAGGAAACGAAGGAGAACTGGAGGGAAAAGGCCTCCCGCCTCGTGTTCAAAACGGGAGACGACACGTTTAACCAATGGATCCGGTGGGTGGGAATACAGCCGGTGCTTCGGAAACTGTTCGGATGTTCCTTCCTTCCGGATTTCGATTACGGCCGAGGCGGCCGCGGATGGAGAGACCTGTGGCAGGATTGCCTGGCGCTTCTCCTGGCCGATCCGCTTGAGGTCCGAAGCGATATCATCGGAAACTTCGCCGGGGTCCGCATCGACGGCTCCAACGCCACCGTGATCGGGAAGCGCGCCTCCCATCACATCGCCCATTCCGCCGACGGAACGAACCACGTCGTTCAATTCCCGGAGTTCAAGGCCGACCGGAACAACCTCGTTCGGACCTGGATGGACCACGGCGTCTGGCCTTTCTTAACGACTCAGCTTTATCTCAATCAAACCGGCGACTGGTCTCTTCTCCTGGAAAAAGTGCCTTTCTTTCGGGACGCCCAGATCCACCGCGGCCGAAAGCAGGACGCCGCCTGGCTGGAGTCTCAAAAGGGCGCCGAGGCCTCAAACGAACCCCTTCAGCTTAAATCCGCCGACGGGAAAATCTACAACGGGACCGTTTTGGAGCATATCCTGGTTCAACTGTTGGTCCAGTTCTTTAACGTCGGAGAGCACAACAACATCCGGCTGGAAGACGCCGACTGGAACGACGGCCTGGACATGGCCCCTGAGCGCGGCGAGAGCGTGGCCTTCACGGCGCTTTACGCGGGGAATTTGGACGCGTTGGCCGACGTTTTGGAGACGGGCCGAGAGCGGTTCGGCTGGACGGAGTTCAGCGTCGCGGAGGAAATCTTGCTTCTCGTGGACCGCGCCGGCAAACGCGTCGACTACGGAGCCGTCTCGGAAAAGAACCGGCGGTTGAAAGACTATTTCGAGGTGGTCTCGGCCTCTCTCAGCGGCAAGCAGGCGTCGCTTCCGGTGGCGATATTGGTCTCGGACTTGCGGGAAAAAGCCCGATCCATGAAAGACCATCTCAATCAGAATGAATGGCTGGAGGAGAAACCCGCCGGCTGGTTCAACGGGTATTACGACAACAAAGGCGCTCGCGTGGAAGGAATAGGCCCCGATGGAAAAACCCGCATGACGCTCACGGGGCAGGTGTTTCAGATTATGTCCGGCGTGGCCAGCCCCGAACGAATTTCAAAAATCATAAAGGCGGTGGACTCTTACCTCTGGGACCGGGAGTTGGGCGGCCTGCGCCTGAACACCAATTTCGGATCCCTTCAGCCGGACCTGGGCCGCGCCTTCTCGTTCGCCTACGGGGAAAAAGAAAACGGAGCGGTGTTCAGCCACATGGTCGTGATGTACGCCAACGCTCTTTACCAGAAAGGGTTTGTGGCCGACGGCCACCGCGTCTTTGAATCCCTCTATAAACTGGCGGTGGACGCGGAGAAAAGCCGCATCTTCCCGGGTCTTCCCGAATATTTCAACAACGAAGGGCGGGGCCGCTACGCCTATTTGACCGGGTCCGCGAGCTGGTATATTTTGACGATGCTCACCCATGTCTTCGGCCTCCGGGGTGACGCGGGGGATTTGCTGATCGCCCCCAAACTCGTGCCGTCCCAGTTTAACTCGAGCGGAGAAGCCACGGTCCAGACTCAATTCGCCGGGGCCACGCTCACCGTTGTGTATCAAAACAAAGCGGGCGTGCCAAATAGCGACCTCGTGATCAAAGACGTTCGAAGCGGCGACTCAGACATCCCCTTCACCCGCCGCTCGCCTTGCGAGGCGCTCATCCAACGGGAAATTTTGTCGCAGAAAAAAGAATGGAACATTGTCGTCGAACTCGTAAAAAAAGGACGGGCCTCATGACGAGTATTTTACCGCGGTGGTTTCGGAAATTTTTTCGAGATGAGCAGCATTGGGACGATCTGGCCTTTTTTAGAGAGGTCACGCTTTTCCATGGAATGAACTCCTGGCAGTTGGGGCGGATCAAGCAGGCCATGCAGAAACGGACGTACCGGGCCGGAGAGGTTTTGTTTAAGGAAGGGCAGATCGGCCAGGCCGTTTTTATCATCAAATCGGCCCGCGTTGAATTGACTCGGACCTCCGGTGAAGGGGCGCGCGTTCTGGGCGCCTTGGGGCCGGGGCACATCTTCGGGGAAATGGCGCTCTTGGAACAAATGCCCCGCACGGCGACCGCCACCGTGGCCGAAGACGGCGTCATCTACCTTTTTTACACGGCGACGCTGGACACCCTGATCCGGCATCATCCGGCGGTGGGGGTCAAACTCATGAAGAACATGGCCATCTTTTTGTCGGCGCTGCTCCGCAAAACCAACAAAGAGTTGGATCAGGTCGCGCGCCAGGGACAGGGCTGAGGCCTCTTTTCTATGAATGAAGGACGGTTCTGGCGCAGTGTGTTTGTTCTGGCGGGTCTGGGCGCGGCCGCGTTTGTTTTTTTTCGAGCGTGGAATGTCATTCTCCCTTTTTTCCTGGGGCTCACGGCCGCCTATTTTGTGAATCCCCTCGTGGACCGGTTTGTCGGCTTTGGCCTGCGCCGGGGCCGCGTGGTGATGGTCCTCTATTTGTTTCTTTTCGGCGGCACCGTATTGATGGCGAGTTGGTTCATCCCGATTTTGGTTCGGGAAGCCAGCGCCGCGATGACCGAAATTCCGACCTACGCCGGAACCCTCAATGCTCTTGTCGACCATATCAATGTCCACCTCCAGCCTTTTCTCCAAAAATTAATCGGGGCGCACGCGAAATCGTTCACGATTCCCTTCCGCGTGGACCGGTTTTTGGAAAGCGTGCTCATGAGCCTGCCGGCCCATCTTCTTGATTTCGCCCATTTGGGATTGTGGGTGTTCATTATCCCGTTCTCCTGCTTTTTCGGCCTTGCCCAAGGCCAGAAATGGATTGATACGCTCTTTGAATGGACGCCCAGCGAACACGTGGAGAGCCTGCTGGGGCTTCTAGCCGAAATCAACGCCAAGCTGGGCGGATATTTCCGGGGGATTTTATTGGAATCCATGTGCGTGGGGCTTTTGTCCATGGCGGGCTTGGGGCTGTTTGGCGTTAAAGGAGCGGTCCTTCTCGGATGCGTGACGGGACTGCTGAATCTGGTTCCCTTTTTGGCTCCCGTGGTGGGAGGATCCCTGGCGCTTCTCGTGGCGTATTTTCAGGGGGCGAGTTTCTCTCTTCTTCTCGGGATCTTTTTCCTCTTCCTCCTTGTTAGATTATTTGACGACTTTGTTTTGATCCCGCTCATCATCGGGCATCACGTCCAGCTTCATCCGCTGATTATCCTGTTCGCGGTGTTGGCCGGGGTGGAGGTGGGGGGCTTTTTCGGCCTTATTTTCGCGATTCCCGTGACCGTGATCGCCAAGGTGGTGTTGGGGCTTCTGGTTCGAACCCGAGAGGAGAATCTCCTTATCAATCAACAGCACTATTATTCGTAGAGACCGCGACAAAGGCCTTAAGTGTCGTCGGAGAAATGGTAAAATGAATTTTGTGAGAACCCCATGGAGGACGTCATGACAACCGAGCAGGACAAGCCCAACCTCATCACCGATATTGAAGGAACCAAGAAACGCATTGAAGCGGCGCTCAACAAAGTGCGCCCGGCGCTTCAGGCCGACGGCGGCGACGCCGCGATTGTCGATTTGTCTCCCGAAGGGGTTTTGACCCTTCAACTCCAGGGCGCCTGCGGCGGCTGCCCCATGGCCTCGATGACGCTTAAAAACGGCATTGAACGGATTGTCATGATGGAAGTCCCTGAAGTGACCGCCATCGAAGCCCAGCAACTTTACTGACCCGGACCCCCCATGCCCACACTCGAAGAAATCAAATCCGCCCTTTCCACCGTCCAGGAACCCGAACTTCACCGGGACGTCGTGTCTCTCGGCATGATCAAGAATGTGTCGCATGACAACGGAGCCGTGCATGTGACGTTGGAACTCACCACCCCGGCGTGTCCGTTGAAAGACGAACTTCGCCAAAGAATTGAAACCGCGGTCGGAAAACTCTCCGGCGTCAAAAAAGTGGACGTTGAATTTACCGCGCGCGTGGCGCAGGCCCGCCCCGTGACGGGGAAAATGCCGATTGAGGGCGTCAAGAACGTGATCGCCGTCTACGCCTGCAAAGGCGGCGTCGGGAAATCAACCGTGGCGGTCAATATCGCGACGGCCTTGGCCGCCCGAGGGGCCAAAGTAGGACTTCTGGACGCGGACATTTACGGCCCCAATATTCCGTTGATGATGGGCGCCAGCGGCCGCCCCGAAGGCTCCGGCGAAAACAAGATCGCGCCGCTTGTGGCGCACGGCGTGAAGCTGATGTCCCTTGGATTTTTAACCGACGCCAAAACCCCCATGATTTGGCGGGGGCCCATGGTGCACGGCGCTCTTCAACAACTTCTTCGGGAAACCGATTGGGCCGATTTGGATTATTTGATTGTGGATCTTCCACCCGGAACCGGCGACGCCCAGCTCACCTTGATTCAATCCGTGCCTTTGGCCGGCGTCATTTTCGTCTCGACGCCCCAGGCGGTGTCGTTGGCGGACGGCGTCAAAGGCATCGAGATGTTCAAGAAATTAGACGTGCCGATTTTGGGGATCGTTGAAAATATGTCCGGGTTTAAATGTCCCGACTGCGGACACGTCACCAACATTTTTTCGCGCGGCGGAGCGGAAGCCGAAGCGGCGCATTACGGAATTCCCTTTTTGGGCGCGGTTCCCCTGGAGGCCGAGGTGGTCACAAGCGGGGACACCGGTCGCCCCATCGTTCTTTCGCACCCCGAGTCCCTGGCGGCGGTGGCCTTCACTCATATGGCGGAGCTCGCCGCGGCCCAGGTCAGCGTGGCTCAATTCGAGAAGGGCGCTGTTCCCATCGCCCCGTAAAACAACTGATAAAAGTCATTCCCAGAAGCACTTTTATTCGTAGAATCAAAAACATCCAAACCTCACCTTTAAGGAGGCCGTAAATGAATAAGTTGCTGATTGTTGCTTGTGGCGCGTTGTTGTTGGCTGGCTGTGGCGGACAAAAAGAGTACGTGAAAAAGGGCGAACTCAGTAAGACCCTGGAGCAGGAAGCCGTTCAAAAGAAAGTGATTGAATCCATCGGCATCGGCGCGGCTGACGCCAAGCTGGAAAATTCCACGCAGAGAAAAGCGACCTCCCGCAATGCCGCCATTGTCGCGGCCCAGTACGAAATGCTTTCCATGGTGAAAGGCGTTGAACTGGAAGGCGGAATCCGGGTTGAGAAAGCCATGGAGACCGACTCCGTTCTTCAAACCAAGATTGACGCGGCCATCAAAGGCGCCGAGATCGTCAAAACCGAATGGACCAACGACGACGGATGCCTTGTCACGCTTCGCTTGGACAAGAAGCGGCTGCAAGACATGATGGGCGTCAAGTTTAAATAACCCATTCATTAATATGAAGGCGCCTATGAGCATTGGAGTTTTGTCGCCCCTGGCCCCTCGCCACACTGTATGGCGGGGAGCCGGGGGTTTTTTTTCGGGGGCCCTGACGCTTCTGGCGGGAACCGCGCTTCTTTTAAGCGGGTGCGCCGCCAATAAATCCCGTTTAAAAATCGGCCAGACCGACCAGGGAGAAGTGGTGGAGGCCGAAGGCTTGGCGCCGTACGAGGCCAATGATCTCATCAAAACAAAACGAGGCTCTCTCACGGACGCCCAGCGGAACGCCGTCGAGAAAGCGGTCGGGGTGTTTGTGTCGGCGAAGACCATGGTGGAGCAGGCCATCGCCATTGAAAACAACATCCTGGCCCGGACCGAAGGCTACGTGAAAAAGTACGACATTTTAAGCGAGACCGTGGATCAGGGGCTTTATAAAACCAAGATCCGGGCGCTTGTCGCCATTAAAGATTTGGAGGCGGATTTAAAAGGGATGTCTCTTCTTAAAGCGCCGCCTCTCAAACGGCCGCGCGTGAGCGTTTTGGTGTCGGAAGAAGTGGATAAAAAAACCATATCCGAGCGGCCGGCCGCCAGCGCTCTCGAGAAAAGTTTGATTGACAGCGGATATGTGGTGGTGGGCCAGGACCGCCTTAAAGAGGCGGAGGTGAACATCACCGGCCGCGCGTCGGCCTATCCGTTTCAGACGGACGGGCTGGGCGGGTTCGTGTCCTACCGGGCGAGGCTCTCCATTCAAGCCACGCGCCCCGGCAGTAGCGACGTGGTCCTTTCCTTAAGCAAGGAAGCCAGCGGTTTGGGCGGCAACGCCGAGCTGGCCGGCTTCAAATCGCTTGAGACCGTCGGAAATCTGGTGGGAGAAGAGACCTCGGCCCAACTGGCGGACAACTTGGCCAAAGCCGGAACGGTTCTCGTGTATGTGCAGGGCGTGGGGTCGTTCTCCGACGTGGACCGCGTGAAAAAACACCTGGTGTCCCAGCCGGTTATCGCGGACCTCATGTTCCGTTCCTACGACGAAAAAACAGCTCAATTTGAAGTGCAGCTCAAGAACGGCGCGGACGCCATGGAGTTGGCCTCAGCCCTCTCGGCCAGCAAAACGCTCCCGCTTAAAATCATCGAATCCAAAGCCCACACGATGATGCTTCAGTTGGAATGACCCAGGCCCGACAAAAAATACGGAGCGCCCTGTTCCTTCTTATAGGAGGGGCGTTGGTCTTAGCGGGATGCAAAGCGAAGCCGACCCTTCCGCCTTTGGTTGAAACAGTGGCGGTTCTTCCTTTTGACAACGAGTCTAATGACGTGGACGCCGCCGACATCATGCAGCGCTACGTGTATCTGGCGCTCAAGAACTCCGTGTACCGGGTGTCAGACGTTCAGACTGTGAACGACAAGCTGAAAGAAGCCGGGATTTCGGAGGGCGGGCAGCTGGGGGCGCTGGACCCCGTCAAAATCGGCCAGGATTTGGGTGTTCAAGGTTTGTTGTACGGTTACGTGGAATCCTTTGGATATTTGAACATCGGGTTCTACACCCAGAAGAAAGTCACGCTCCAGCTTAAAATGGTGGACGCCGCGACGGGCGCCACCCTCTGGGAGAATTCGCAGACCGGCGCCACGCGCAACATGACGTTGGACCCGGAGCAGGCCAAAAAGAATTTAGCGACAGGCTTGGCGGAGAAATTGACGGACAAGCTTTTCAATTCGCCGCTGGAAGAAGAGGCGAGGCAAGCCACCGTCAAAACGCTTTCAACGCTGCCGGGGTATCGGTTCAGCGGCTTTGCCGAAGATGATAACGCCAGCGCGCAAGGAAAACGCGCCGGTAAAAACATCATCAAAGGAATTATTCGCAACAAGTAAAAATTCAAACAGGAGGACTGTATCGTGAAGAATACTCAAAAACATTTATCTTTGTTCGTGGCCGGCGTCATGGCGCTTGTGAGCGCGTGCGCGCCGTCCACCTCCATCAAACAGAAACAAGGAACCACGGTGAAAGTGACCGAGAAAGTGGAATCCAAGTACACGGCGCCGAAGCGGCGGATCGGAGTCGTGGGCTTTGACGTCAAAGCGCCTTACGCGGCGGCGCGCCTCGGCACCACGGCCACCGATATTATGATGACCGAACTCTCTAAGACGGGAAAATTTATCGTCGTTGAGCGGGACAAGATGGACAAACTGCTGGACGAGCAGAAACTGGGCCAGACCGGCGTCATCGACCCGGGCACGGCGGCTCAGGTGGGCAAAGTCCTGGGTCTTAACGCGATCCTCACCGGCAGCGTTTCGCAATTCGGCGCCAAATCCGAAGGGAAAGATTTCCTTATCACCCAAAGCAAACAACAGATTGTGGAATGCACCGTTGATATCCGCGTCGTGGACGCCGAAACCGGCCAAATTCTCTTCGCCGATTCCGGGAAAGGCGTGGTTCGCAAAGCCACAGGACAGGTCCTCGGCATGGGCAACAAATCCAAGTATGACGAGACCCTGGAAGGGGAAGCGCTTCGGGCGGCCATCGTGAAATTCATGGACAATTTGATCTCCCAGGTGAACAAGAAACCGTGGTCGTGCCGGGTGGCGGCCGTGGAAGACGGAGCCATCTATTTGAACGCGGGCCTCGAGGCCGGGCTTCAAGTGGGTCAGAAACTGAAAGTGTTTTCTCAGGGGCGCGAAATCAAAGACCCCACAACGGGTCTTGTTTTGGGCCGCACCGAGAAAGAAATAGGCGTCCTCAAAGTGGCGTCCTTCTTTGGAGATAACGGCGCTGTGGCGACCGTGGTCTCAGGGAGCATGCCGGCCCAGTCGTACCTCTGCCGACTGGAAGAATAACGACGTCGAATGGACGTCCTTCTTCTTCACGGCTATAACGTCACCTCCACCAAAACCTACGGGCATCTGCCCGCGCGGTTGAAGTCCCTCGGGATTGGCGTTAAGCATCTCCATCTGGCGAAGTACGTCACGTTGGACGACTCCGTGACCGTCCAGGATCTCATTCTGGGGTTTAACGGTGCCCTCCGTGATTTGTACGGCGCGTCGTGGGGGAAGAAGAAGTTTGCCTGCATCACGCATTCGACCGGCGGCATGATCGCGCGCGCCTGGGTTGATTCCTATGGCGCCAAGATGGGCCGGAGGAACCCGATGACCCACCTGGTCATGCTCTCGCCTCCCAACAACGGCTCCCGGCTCGCTTCTGTCAGCAAAGCCAAAATGAGCCGCTTCCGCGCGCGACTAGGAGTTGAGCCCGGCGTTCATATCTTAAACGCCCTTCAGCTCGCCAGCCCCTTCGAGTGGAACATCAATTCGGTCTGGATGAAAAAGAAAACCCATCAACTCCCGGGTTTCTATCCGTTTGTGATCACGGGCCAGTGGATTGATATCCGCTATTGCGACGTGCTTGTTCCGGCGTCGTATGAGAAAGGGTCTGATGGCACGGTTCGCGCCTCCGCAGCCAACCTCAACATGCAGAAGGTCGTTGTTGATGCGAAAGGAATCCGTTCCACCGGAAAAATTGAAAACGTTCCGTTCCTTATTGCTCCCAAAACGTCGCATGGTGATATTCCGTACGGCATTGTGGAAGGAATCCCCGCTTCCCCCAAAAAAGAGCACACCGTGTTGAGCGCTATTAAAGCCGCGTTACAGGTCAGCACCCTTCGGTCGTATGAAAAGCTCGAAGCAGAGTTTGCCGCGCGCACGCACGCCCTTCAAATAGACGACGTTTATCACGACCGAACAAAGCTCGACCGTTACTCTCAGGTTGTTTTTCACGTGGTGGACGATCAAGGGAATGGGTTGAGCGATTACGCCATTGAATGGATTGATTCCGAAGGCCGGGGCGATCGTCTTCCGATGCGGTTTTTGGAACATCAGCACAAAAACACAACCCACCCGGATTATTTTTCTTTTTATCTGAACTTTGACCAGCTCACCGAACTCCGGGAGGGGAAATTGGGGTTCACCGTCCACGCGCCTTCGGCCTCACCGCTCGTCTCATATGAAGATTTGACGTTCCAAGGCCCCAAGAATGCCGTCGGAACGCTCGTCAAACCCAATCAAACCACGCTGATCGAAGTTGTTCTCCGCCGCAAACTCAACAAAAACCTATTTAGACTCACCAAAAACACCCACCGCCAAAAAATATCGACCACCCCCAGCCGCGAAACGATCTTAACCGAGGAGTTTAGGCTCGAATCCTAGTCGAGGAGGTCCCCTCCTCGCGTCGCCCCTCAAAAACCGTACCGTTAAGTTGTAACCCTCCGAACACTTGAGGTGTCAAAGATTAAGGTCCAGTAAGCCTGTCTTTTTTTATTTCAAGTCTATGCGCGTTTAGAAATCTATCTATTAAAAGGGAAAATTATGAAACGAACTGTTATGGTGTGTATGCTGATCGCGTCCTGCGTTTTGGTTGGTTCAAAAGCGCGCGCCGCGGAGGTCACGGGAAATCTGAATCTGCTTCTCGGAGAGAAGATCTTGTCCGAGAGAGATTGGACCACGGAAGGCGGGGCGGATTGGTCAAAGCAATTCGAGGCGGGGATCATGTTTGATATTCGGGAGAAATCGTGGCCCGTCAATATCGCGCTTGACTTGCTGAGCTCCAAAAAAACCGTAACCATTCACGGGAGAGACGTCGATGGAAAAACATCTGAATTTGCCTTGGGTGTTCGGAAATATTTTAGGGAAGACCAATTGGTGAAGCCTTATGTGGGCGGAGGACTGGCCAATATCACGGCGGAAATGAGTTCGGGAGACAATTCCTCTTCCGCTTCACAAATCGGCCCTTGGATTGACGGAGGCGTCAAATTTAATCCGATAAAAGCATTAAACGTTGGCGCCGATGTCCGTTATTCCCAGGCGGAAACGGAAATCAACGGCGATAAAATCCAGGCGGGAGGATGGCACTGGGGCCTCTTCGCCGGCTGGAATTTCTAACCAAATCTTATCTAGTTGTAAGATGGGAGGGGCCGCCAAGCCTCTCCCATCTCTCTATAAAAACCCTCCCTTCCCCGCCGCCTGAATAAAAATTTATTCCGCCTCACCAAAAACACCAACCGCCAGAAAATATCGCCCACCCCCAGCCGTTCCTGGTTCTAACCCCCGTCTTTTTATCGCCTGTTTGATTTCTTTTACCTGTTTCCAATGATAAAATTGGGGCCGGTTAGTGTATTTGGAGCAGTCCCGACTCTTGCTTTACCAGGGCTCAATTTGAAGAATTTAGAAAACTTGCTGGCTGATAATGGAGTATTTCCGCTATGCTATGTTCAATGCCACCGACCATAGACTCAATTGCAGTGACCCAGTTCCGCCCACGTCGTCAAGGGCCCGAGGCCCTTATGCAGGACATCGTCGCTGACCAAATTCCAGAACTCTTTTGCCCGGGCGTGCACTCGTGGGCCGCCGCGTCCATTCCAATTGGCGCGGGTATCCCAGATCTTGTCTTGGTCTCGTACAACCCCCAGGTTTTCGCTCTGGCGAATATCGAAATTTCCGATGCCCAAATTCTTGCCTACCTTCGAGCAGTCGGCAAAGCTCGGCTAGAGACGATTGCGCAGAGAATGGGCACATCTCCAAGAAAACTGAGTGACCGGCTTGCCTGTCTTGTGGATGCGGCAGCGATTGAAACGTCGGCCAATAGTTTTTCGCTTTCGCCGCCTTGGAGGCAGATTCTCCCAGAAATAATCACCATTGAAGTAAAGGTTTCAAACTGGCAAAGGGCAGTCGAGCAAGCGGCCCGAAATAGGATTTTTGCACATCTATCATTTGTTGCATTGCCAGAGAAAGTGGCTCAGCGCGTTCGCAAGGAATTCGTGTTTGGAAAAATCGGCATCGGATTAATTTCCGTATCCGATGACGGCACGGCAACTATTGCAAGAAAGCCCCGGCGCAGCCAGCCTACTGTTTGGACATATTACTACCAGCTCGCATCCCTTCTTGCTCGGAATCGCGCAAACTAATGGCCTATGTCGTTGACATCAAGGATGCGGAGAAGAACTTCCCAGACTATTCTTTCGTCCGGGCATTAACCCCAAGTGAACAGAAAGCGGCTTTTCATGTGAAGGACAAATCTGGGGCCGACCTATGCCTCAAGCTGATATCTCCCAACTATGAGCGCGACCGGTTCGACCGAGAGATTTTGGCCCTACAGGCGATCAACCATCCTAACGTCGTTAAGCTCATTGAATACACGTTTTCATCGAAACCGGGCCAACAGCGCCACTATATTGTCGAGGAGTTCGTCGAAGGTCAAGATTTTCAGGACTTGTTGATTTCGGAGAAGCCGTTGCTTATCAAGTATGTAGTAGAATTCTTTTCTAGTCTCAGTGATGGACTGTCCGCCTTGAAAGAACAAGAGATCGTTCATCGCGACATGAAGCCCGCCAATATTCGCGTAAGACCCAGTGGATCTCCTGTAATCATCGATTTTGGTCTCGCTCGTCACCTTAAGCTTCCTGCCCTGACTCAAACGATCGCTGGTGCGGCTATAGGAACACCTCGATACTTTGCCCCCGAACAGTTTGACGGCACCAAACACGACATCGACCATCGCACGGATCTATTTGCGTTCGGTATTCTGCTCTATGAGGCCCTTACTGGTGAGTCCCCTTTTTATGATCCCAAGACGATAAGGACGGAAAGCCAGCTTCGCCAGGCAGTCTGCGAATCGACCGTCCACTTAACAAAGTCGTCCTTTCAAGGGCTTGGTCAGAATTGGAAAATTCTTCTCACTCGACTATTGGAGAAAGAACGGGTCAAACGACCGTCTGATGCTCGACAAGTCGGTGCGATTCTTAGAAAGATGGGAGGCCTCTGATGCGCCGCGGAGCGTGGCATCAATGTGGGGATCGTAGCCAGATACTAGTGGAAGAACAACTTGCGCAAAAGGTTGGGGTTGGAGTCATCATTAGTCCCCGAGACCTCAGTCGGGACAATGCTATAGCATATGCAAAACGTTATAAGGCCCTAGGCGCGGAGGTTCTACTTGACCATCAGTACTACAATCCTGAGTTCACAAATGCAAAATTTGATTCATACCCCATCTCGCGGTTTCGAAAAGGGGTGTCGTCTCTCAATAAGATTTCCGACCAGGATTTAACTGATTTTACAAACGAGCTTCGTGTCGACAACGAAAGTATGAAAGCGGACGCCGTTATCGCCCCGGCAGTCGTTTACGAGGCGGGGCGGATGGATATTCTTCAGCTGAACGCTCGTTTGTTCTCCGCATCAAAGCGTGTTGCCAATGACCTCAAGCTTCCAATATACGCCACCATCGTTCTCGGCCACTCTGTCACCTCAGCAGATCAACCATTACAGGCTGTTCTTTCTTATGCAACGGCGTTGAACTCAGATGGTTGGTACTTCGGGTTTGAGTTCGAAGGAGAGCGTCTCCCCAGCGTCCGCGAAACGGTAAAAAGATGCTGTGTCGCAGGATTGACCCTTGCATGTACAGGTAAGCCTGTGCTCCACGCCTATGCCGGTCCGATGGGGTTGTTGTCGTTTGGATTTGGAGCCACCGGTGTCGCCATCGGCCATAGCCAGAACCTCTGGCAATTTACGCGCGGTCGTTGGATGGAGGCTGCATCCCAGGGTGGAGGGGGCGACGCCCCCGCGCGCTTTTTTTCCAGTGCTCTTTGGGGTACTATAATCCATCCAGACGAAACAGTTCGGCTTCCCCCCAACCTTCGAGACCAGGTCTTAACGCTCTCTCCGTTTTCTATACCGGTCACCTCGAATCTACCATGGTCTCGCTGGGATTCCGGTAAGCATCTTGTATACATGCTCGCCAAACAATTTACGGCAATGGCCACAGAAAAGGACCCGCGAAAGAACGCCCAAACAGCAATCGACCTTTTGGATAGGGCTATTAGCCTTCATGCGGACATCCAGAAGATCGAATCTTTAGGTGACAATACAAGCGCATATCAGGCCAACTGGAAGGCGGCGCTTGAGGAATTGTTAAGAGAGAATCAAGGGGACTTTGATTTCTTTGACCTAAGCCAGATCTAACTTTTTCCTTTCTTGCAATGGGGAAATAGTGCCGTTTCTTAAAGAGACACTTTTAAATGTCGAAAACTATCACCCCAACAGCGGACAGCAATTTTAAATCCTAAATTAAGAAAGACGACGAAAAGGAGATTGAAAATGGCGGAAATGACACTAAAGCGTCGCGGTGAATTTCAACGTGCAACTCTCGAAATTTTAGTTAAAGCAGATGGCCCACTCCAGGCTAGCGAGCTTTTGAAGCGACTTGAAAAGCTACTACCTCCAACACCCTTCGAAGCGGCTTTCTACCCAAACCACCCCAAGATTCGACGTTACGAAAAGATTGCACGGTTTTTTTCAATCGGACCTGTGAAAGCCGGTTGGATAACGAAGACAAAAGGGTTTTGGGCTATCACAGATGAAGGACGAAAAGTCATCGCGAAGTATCACGATCCAGAGGAATTGGCGAAAAGAGAGCATGAGTTGTATCAGGAATGGAAACTCTCTCAACCTAATGACGAGGAAGCCGAATCGGATGTTGCGCAAGCGATTAGTAGCCTCGAGGAAGCGGAAGAGGCTGCTTGGTCGACCATTCAAGAATATCTCGGTGCGATGAACCCCTACGACTTTCAAAAGCTCGTTGCTTCTCTTATTCGGGCCATGGGTTACCATATTGACTGGATTGCTCCGCCGGGTCCCGACGAAGGAATTGATATTGTCGCTCTTACTGATCCCCTTGGCATTAATGGCCCAAGAATGAAGGTTCAGGTAAAGCGGCGAATTGATACGAAGGTTGACAGTAGCGAATTTGCTTCATTCCTCTCTTGCTTGGGTGAAAATGATAGGGGTGTCTATGTTTCTCTTGGAGGGTTTTCAACCGAGGCGGCAAAAAGCTCCCGGCGCCAAGAAAAACGCCAAGTGACGTTCATCGATGCTGAAAAATTGTTTGATCTTTGGGTCGAGCATTACTCGAAAATCGATGAAGAAGGAAAGAATTTGCTTCCGCTTAAAGCAATTCATTATTTAGCGACTAAGCCAGGCTAAAAAAGAAGGGGTCCTACTTATAAAGAAGGGGTCACTCTCAACAAACGGGGAAATTAGGGGGAATCTTTTCATGAATATGAGATACACAACTCCGCTGTTATTCGGATCGTTAATTAATTTGTTGGGATGCGCGTCACTCCCTCTTGGCGGGGGGGCGCATGGACAATTCATTGGCTCGGTTGAAACCAAGTGGTTAAACGATGGAAGGAAAATGCAGCTCCTTAAGCCGTTTATCTACATCGATCCGTATCATGTTGAATGGTTGGCCCCCGAGGGGGCCATAGTGGACGGCGCTTCGATTCCTCAGGTTGCCTGGTCTGTCATCGGCGGCCCCTACGAAGGGAAGTATAGAAACGCGTCCGTCATTCATGACGTTGCCTGCGACGAAAAGACCCGGGATTGGAAGGCTGTTCATGAAGCGTTTTATAACGCGATGTTGGCTTCGAAGGTTAATTTGGCCACGGCAAAAATCATGTATACGGCCGTGTATCACTTCGGCCCCCGATGGCCGGTTAAATGCACGTTTAGCACGGCTTCTGTCGCCAACATTAAGAATGCGAGTAGAACCAGCCTGCGAATTGACGAAAGCAGTCAGATCGAAATATTAAATACCGAAGAGTCCAAGGAAGATCCAAAAATGACCGAGGTCACCGTTCTTGTTAATCCACCGGAAAGACAAATAAAAGAGACTGATTTCGAAAAGTTAAAAACCATTATTAAAGAGCGCGAGACATCAAAACAAGGGCCGATGTCCCTTGAGGAAATTCAGAATTTTCATCTGTAAAAAAGGACGGGAGTGAATAATTGGGGTCCAGTCGCGACAGGCGGCATTTTGATTGGACTCCCCATATCTGATTCCTTCTCCCCCTTCCTCTGTTGATATTCCCGATCGGTAATATTGGCGGAAAATTCTTCATTTCTGTTTAATTTATTCCCGATCGGGAATATTTCTCTGGAAAACTTGTTTTTTATGTTATATATTACCGATCGGGAATATGAATACTTCGAAAACACAAATTATTAGCGATTTCGTTAAACTGGGTGAGATTGTGAAGGTCAAGCGGACCCAATTGGGCTTGAAGCAAGCCGAGGCGGCCGCCCTTTGCAAAGTCGGCACACGGTTCCTGTCTGATCTTGAAAATGGGAAGACCTCTCTTCACATGGGGAAAGTTTTCAGCGTCTTGAACGGGCTGGGACTCAATCTTCTTGTGGGCGAGAAAGGACGGCTGGTTTGAGCGCGGAACTATTTGTTTATTGGGAATCTCACCTTGTCGGCCATCTTGAGCAGGACGAAAACCGGTTCCTCATTTTCCGTTATGACCCGGACTGGCTGGCCAACCCTTTGCGCCTGCCGATTTCTTTAAGCCTCCCGCTTCAAAAAGAACCGTTCCTCAACAACAAAGCCGCGCCCTTTTTTTCCAACCTCCTGCCGGAAACCGGGGTGCGCGCTCTGATCGCGCAACGCCTGGGCGTGAGCGTCGGAAACGACTTCAAGCTGTTGGAGGCCTTGGGCGGGGACTGCGCGGGCGCGCTCTCGCTGCTTCTTCCCGGACAATCACCCGATCAAGACGGTTTCTATGAGCCGCTTTCCCCTGAAAGTCTCCGCAAAATGATTGAGCAAATGCCGCAACGCCCGCTTTTGTCCCCTGGCGAAGGCTTGCGGCTCTCGCTCGCCGGTGTCCAAAACAAGCTTCCGGTTTATATGAAGGACGATAAATTCTTCCTGCCGCATGGGGCGCGCGCGAGTTCGCATATTCTCAAACCGCCCATCGATAAAGTGGACCATTCCGTGGAGAACGAGGTGTTCTGCATGAGGCTCGCCGCGCATTTGGGATTGCCGACGGCGAAAGCCCAATTTTGGCCGGATCCGATGCCCCTTTTTCTCACCGAACGCTACGACCGCACTGATGAAGGCGGCCACTTGGCGCGGCTTCATCAGGAAGATTTTTGCCAGGCGCTTGGATTTGGCTCCAATCGGAAGTACGAATCGGAAGGGGGTCCTACGTTAAAAATGTGTTTTGCTCTCGTCGATCAATACGCGGCCTCGCCCGCTCTCGACAAACAGCGGCTCTTACAATGGTTGGTGTTCAATAACATCATTGGAAATAATGACGCGCACGGAAAAAATATTTCGCTGCTTCTCTCTCGAGACGGCGTTAAGCTGGCCCCTTTTTATGATTTGCTTTCAACGGCGATATACCCGGGGATTTCCCAGAAATTAGCGATGAAAGTGGGAGGGGAAAACCGCCCCGACTGGGTCATGCTGCGCCATTGGGAGGAGCTCGCCACCGACGGCAACGTGGGGCCCAGAGCCGTGTTTGCGGTCATAGAGGAGCTGCTCGAAAAATGGCCGGCCGCTTTTCATAAGACACGAAACGACCTGGTTTCGGGCCCGGGGAAATACTCGATCGTCGACAAAATTAAAACTCATTCCGACAAAATGATTGCTCATTTGAAGACGGTTCTCACGGAGAAATCCTAGAGGAGTCCCCATGATGAACGAAGCTGGGAACGGCCCCGGTTCTTAAAGGGACACCCTTTCGTCAAGTTCTGGCGTAACTCAGGGTGGCGGCTCCTTTCTCAACCTCTTCCAAGAAATGGACCTCGGGAAGTTCCGTAACGCCTGCCTTTTGCATGGTGTCTCTGAGGATAGGCGAACCCAAGAATTTCTTCGCGTTTTCAAGTGTGTCCCACTCGAATAGCAGGAAGAGATTATTGGGGTCGTCAGAGGGATGAGAGATCCAATAGGATTTCTCTCCACCCAAACGGCGGGTCTCTTTGAATCGATCGAACACCGGTTTCCAGCTCTCATAATTCTTAATTTTATGCCGAATAAGAACATGACTCATACCTTTCTCCTTTATGATTTTCGCATGGGTAAGTCCCATCTAGCTACCTCTATGGAATGAACCAACAAGGGAATAAGTTCCTGAAAACGGTTGGGGCCAGGCCTCATTTGTGGATTATCTCTCAAAGCCGCCCGCCGCGCCCATATGGAGTAATCCGCATCTGGACTTTCCTTCTGAGATTCCATAAAGTCCCTGTATGCCGGGTTCATCTCATCGCATTCGCGTCGTTCTGATTGAGACGATCAAACCGCTCTCAATCAAAGTCGAAAACATACTTCTGGGTAAATCCGCGCTCCGGATGTTTGATACGGTGTCGGTTCCCAACCTGAAAAGAGCCTTCCAAAAAATCGACGAAGACACGCTGGACATGGTCCTCATGGAAATCAATCCCATTGAGGACCCGGAGTTCACCCATTTATCCCGGCTTCGCAAACACGCGCCCCATGTTCCCGTGGTCGCACTTCTGGCGGGCAACCACCAGCCGGAGGCGCTTAAAGTTCTTCAGGCGGGCGCCCACCGCTACATTCTCGAGAATCAAATCAGCGAAGAAACGCTCCCGGCCTTTCTCCTTCGCACCTTCGAGCGCGCCGTGGCTCAAAACGCCATTCGAGAAAGCGAAGAGCGCTTCCGCCTCATGATTGAAAACGCCTCCGACGTGATACTGATGTTGGATAAAGGGGGCGTCATCACGTTCGCGGGCCCCTCCACCAAACGGATTCTGGGGGTGGACCCCATCGATCTCCTCCATAAAAACGCGCTTGACTACCTGCACCGAGACGACCGGCGTCCGTTTCTGGACTCCTTTGAAAAAGCGTTTGAAACGGGGGAGTTGGGGTTTATTCAATTCCGGTTTCGCTTGCCCGGCGTCACGGGAGCCGCGTCGGAGTGGCTGCACATGGAAGGGAAAGGACGCGTGGTGAGAAACCCCGACGGCGTCCGCGTCTGCGTTCTCAATTCCCACGACGTGTCTCACCGGGTCAAACTGGAGGAGGAACTCCGGTCGTTATCGCTCCGGGATGAGCTCACCGGGCTTCACAACCGCCGGTCGTTTGTCACGACCTTTGAGACTCAACTCAAGATCGTCCGGCGAACCAACAAAAAAGGGTTTCATCTTCTCTTCATCGACTTAGACGGGTTTAAGGGGATCAATGACACGCTGGGTCACAAAGAGGGGGACAAGGCGCTTGTCCAAGCGGCGGCCATCCTCAAAAACACGTTTCGGGACGCCGACGTCATCGCGCGGTTGGGCGGAGACGAATTCGTCGTCTTTTTGACGGACGGAGAAAACGGAATTCAAATCGATATCGTGAAGAAGCGGCTCACGGAGGGCGTCGACAAGTGGAATCAAGCGGAAGAACGGTCGTACCGGCTCGCCATGAGTGTGGGCGTGGTGCACCACGATTTTAAGAAGAACCGGTCCGCCGAAGACATTCTCCGCGAAGCGGACGACCTCATGTACAAGCACAAGAGAGATAAGAAACGCGGGGGAACAAGTCCGGTTCCGAAATGATCCCTTAGAGACCTGCCCCTCTTTCCGTGTTATGATGTGCCTATGACTCATTCCGGCCACCGGCCTTTCAAATCATTTAAAAAGAAAAAAATTTTACATTCCAAACATCCGCCTCATCACTCCGGGCCGTCGTTATTTGTGGAAGGCGTTTTCCAAAACAAAGGGAAGTTTGGTTTTGTCCTGTCGGCGGATCCGCTTGTCGGTGACGTTCTGATCCAGGGGCCCAGCCTTCGATTGGCCATGGGAGAAGACCGGGTCAAGGCCCGTGTTACCTCCGCGCCGTCGGAAGCCCGGCGTTCGGGCAACATCGTGGAGGTCTTAAGCCGCGCCCACCAGACCGTGGTCGGAACCTTTAAACGGGTGGGCCCGAACGCGGTTCTCATGACGGAGGCCGATGAAGGCCCGGTTCACATTTTGGAGATGAACGGGTTGTCTCCCAAGGCGGGAGACCTGGCCGTGGTCCGAATCACGCGCTGGCCGACGCTAGAGGCGCCGGCCGCGGGAGACCTCACCGAAGTCCTGGGGACGCGCGAGGACCCCGGGGTCGCCCTCGCCGCCGTGATCCGCCAATATGAGCTTCCACAGAAATTTTCTCCCGAGGTGGAACAAGAAGCCGCGGCGTTCGGGAGGGACGTGCCGGAGGAGGCGTGGCGGTCGCCGTCTCGAACGCGCTTTTTTGATCAGCGGATTTTTACGATTGACGGCGCCGACGCCAAAGATTTTGACGATGCCGTGTCTCTCGAGACGTTGGCCGACGGGTGGCGGCTCTCTGTGCATATCGCCGATGTGTCGCATTACGTGCGGGAGGGGTCCGTTTTAGATCAGGAGGCGCGCCGCCGGGGAACAAGCGTGTATTTCACCGGAAGCGTTTTGCCGATGCTCCCCTTTCCTCTCTCGGACGGCCTCTGCAGCCTGCGCCCCGACGTGATCCGGCTCACGCTCACGTGCATGATGGACATAGACCGGGACGGACGGGTGAGAGGTGAACAGGTGGTGGAGAGCGCCATTCGAAGCGCCCGGCGGTTCACCTATGAAGAGGTGGAAACCATTTTGACCGGCGGAAGTCTGCCGGGGTTGGATTCTTTGATCGCGTCGGATGTGAAGGAAATGGGCCGCCTCGCGCGGCTCTTAAGAGAAAAGCGTTTCGGCCGGGGGTCGCTCGATTTTGATTTTCCGGAACCCTCTGTCATCACGGATTTGACGGGGCGCCCCATCGACATCCGCCGCCGCGCCCGTCTTGAATCCCACCGGCTGATTGAAGACTTTATGGTGCTCGCCAACGAGACGGTGGCCCGGCACATGCAACTGCAGCCGTTTCTCTATCGCGTCCATGAATCTCCCGACCCGGTCCGCATGGAAAAATTAAAAAAGTCGTTGGAAGGGGTTGGGTTAAGCCTTCCGCGGGGCGGCGATCTCTCCCATCCGTCGGCCTTGAGCGCCGTTCTATCAAGGAGCGAAGGGACGCCGCTTCAGCCGCTGGTGCATCTCATGGTCTTGCGAAGTTTGAAACAGGCGGTCTATTCTCCGGTTAACAAGGGCCATTACGGGCTGGCCTCCCGGTGCTACACGCATTTCACCTCTCCCATTCGCCGCTATCCGGATCTGATCGTTCACCGGCTTCTCAAGGAACGCCTGCGGGACCAGGAACGCCCGGAGCACTGGTCGAGAACCTTGCCGGAAATCTGCGAGCACGCCTCCAAGCGCGAACGTGTTGCGACCGAGGCCGAACGTGAATTTCTGGATATTCAAAAAGCGCGGCTCATGGAGCCTCATGTGGGGGAAGACTTCAGCGGAGTGATCTCATCGGTCACGAACTTCGGATTTTTTGTTCAGCTGGATGAATTTTTTGTCGAAGGGTTGGTTCGCGTGACGAACCTCGGCCATGATTATTTTATTTTCAACGAAGCGCGCATGACGCTTCTAGGCCGGCGCACCGGCCGCGTGTTTGCCACGGGTCAGAAAGTAAAGATTCGGTTGGCGGGGGTCAACATCCTCAAACACCAGTTGGATCTTGAACTCGTGAGCGAGAAGCCGGCCCCGCGGCCGCCTCATCCCCATCAAACGCCCCATCCTCACCGGAAACATCATTCCCGCGCCGGTCAGAAAGGCGGGCGACGGCGGCCCGGATAAGGGCCCTGTCGCGAACGCGGGCCCTTTACTCTTTCGCTTCCTCCGCGGTGACAGGCGCGTATTGAGCGGTGATTTTGCACCGAAGCTCGCAGTCGCAGGTTTCACTCGATCCGGCGAAAAGAGTTTCCTTGCACGTTCCGTTGGTGTCTCTGGAAGTTTGTTGGTTGTTGATCATTTGTTTCACCGCCGCCTCCACGTCCATCCGGCCGTTTCCGCAGCGGCCCGGGCAGTCAGCGAAAAAATTGAGCAAATCGTTCGCTTCAAAGGTTCGATGCTCCGAACCGAGCAGATGCCCGTGATGACTCACGAAGTCCATTTGAATATCCAAGCGGCTCACCGAGGGGAAGCGCGTCAAGAGACTTCCGACGCTCATCACCTGCCGTTCTTGGGCGGCCCGCTCCATGAGACGCACTTCATTTTTATTAACGCGTTTATGAGGCCGACGTTTTTTGAAAGCCATGATAAATTCCTTTTAGTTCGAATGATTGACCCTATCACTTATTGAGAGATATTACGAAACCTAAGAGGATCCGGGCAGGGTCTTAACGAGGCCTCTTGCGCTTTGTCGCCTCTTTTTCGCGTCGACGATTTGGTAAGATCCCTCCACCGCTCTTCGAGCTTCGGAGGGCGCCCCCCTCCGCTTATTTTCCCCTTCCAAAAGGGAGATTTCTATCCAACCCAACGAAACAAACGGCAATGAAGGCCATCGGCAGCGGCTTCGCGAGCGGTTTGTGCGAGCGCGGAGCGACGGGATGCATGACTATGAGGTATTGGAATTGCTGTTAACCTATTCCATTCCTCGGAAAGACGTGAAGCCCATCGCCAAAAATTTGATCGCTCGATTTGGGAGCTTGTCCGGCGTTCTGGACGCGGCGCCCGAAGAACTCCAAACCATTGAAGACGTCGGGCTGGTTTCAGCCACTCATATCAAACTGGTCAAAGACGTCTGCGGGCTTTATCTGGCCGGCCACCTGGAAAAAAGAAATTTGCTGACCTCGCCCGACCGGGTGGTACATTTTTCTCGCATGAAACTGGCCGGGCTTTCTCACGAAGCCTTTATGACTCTCTTCCTCAACACGCAGAATGAAATGATCGGCCACGAAATAATAAACGAAGGGACGATTGATCAGGTGGCCGTGTATCCTCGTCGGATTGTGGAGAAAGCGTTGGCCCGGCATGCGGCGGGACTCATCATCGTTCACAATCACCCGAGCGGCTACACCGATCCTTCGGATGAAGATAAATCTCTGACGCGCTCCATTAAAGACGCCGTCCGCCTGCTGGAGATCCGCCTCCTCGATCACATCATCGTCGGTCAGCAGGGGTACTTCAGTTTTCTGGAAAATGGATTGCTCTAGAGGGAAACGATAATTTTTTTGGCCGGAAGGAACGTCTCATTGAGAAAAGACGCGAATTTTTAAAATTGAAACCAAATAATGTTTCCGTACGCCTTTCAGAAGTGGTATCGTCGAACAATGACGAAAGATAAAAAGCTTTTAACGCTCTGCCTTAGCGGACTCAAAGACAAGAATATCGACGAAAAAAACTACAAACTGTTTTGCAGGGATTACACCAGTTACGCGAAAGGCGGACTGACCTTCCGAGAACTTATAGACTCCGTCAAACAACCCAAAGGTCTCTTAAAAGAGGCGATGCAGTCTTATTACGACGATTCGCAATACCACCGTATTTTTAAAGGCCGTTGAGAAAGGAGACGCTATGGCACCCAAGAAAAAGAAAAAAAAGAAGAAATAGACCGTATTAATAAAAAACGTTCACGAATCTTCGGACGAAACTCGAAGACGTGACGAATGGGGCTCCATGAATGGTTCTCTTCAATCCTTTCATGGAGTTCTGTTTTTGGTTCAACGAAGGATTTGTGTTCAAAAGAACAAAATGACGCATGGTTCGCTCGAATAAAGGGATATGAGAATCTTGGAAAAAACCGATGAAACCGTCTGTACTCTTTGCGGGAAACCCAGAGATCTTTGTCACGCGTCGACGTTTGGCGTGGCGGGCACCCTCTTGGGATGCAATACGTATTATCTTTGCTCCAGCTGCGCTGCGCGCGGGGATTATCGGGTAGAAAAATCAACGCTTTCCCCCTGCAACGACAAGCACATCCAAACACTCAAAAAGTAAGGATACTTTTACTCACTGCGGACGCGGCAACACGTATAGGAAGATGGAGAAAAAGTGGCACGCGCTTCCGGCCATAACAAAGAGATGCCACACCGCGTGAAAATAACGGAAGCGGTCCAGCCCGTAGAAAATCACCCCCGCCGTGTAGAAAAGCCCGCCCGCCGCTAGCCATTCGAACCCGCCCAGAGGCATCGCCGCGACGAGCGGTTTGATCGCGATCACAATCAGCCAGCCCATGAGGAGAAAGTAGATCGTTGAAACCAACGGATGCTGTTTCTCTATGAAGACCCTCATTAGAATCCCAATAACGGCCATTCCCCAAATGGCTCCGAACAGGGACCATCCCCATTCGCCCCGCAGAGTCACGAGCGTGAAGGGCGTGTAGGTGCCCGCGATCAACAGGAAGATGGAACTGTGATCAAAATATCGAAACAGTTTTTTGGCGGTTCCCCAAGGAAGGGAATGATACAGGGTGGATGAGAGATAAAGAACCAGAAGAGTTCCGCCGTAGATGCTGCAACTCACGATATGCCGGGTCGTTCCGTTCAAGCTCGCCAACGCGACCAGCGCCGTCACCGCCGCCAGACTGAAGACGAACCCGGCCAGATGAAGGAGGGAGTTGACCGCCTCCTCCCGGGGAGATTGAATGTTGGGGCCGATTTCCATAACGGGTTCATATAAAAAAACGGGGCCGATCGCTATGGAGAAAAAAATCTCTCCATTTTAGAAACCCCTGATTCAGCAACAACTTTTCCTCCCGATTTCATCGTTTTTGAATCACCCCGAAAAATCAGGGTGTTTTAGCTCCGCCCCGCGCTCGGCTCGTCGGAAAACTTGAATCTTCGTCGTTTTTTAATAAGATCTTAAGGAGAAATTAATGCGCCCTCGTTACACTTCGTTTACCTAACAGAAGGGTGCCTTAGAATGGAGGACTGTGTATGAAATACTTCAAAATGTCAGTTTATCTTGCCATCATGGCTACGCTCACCGCATATGTGGCCTTGGCGAGTGGGGTCAAAAAACCACCGACTGTCGATGATGCGATCCGGTGCTATGGTTCAGTAGCGGCGGGACGTTTTCACACCGAAAAAACCTTGATTCCAAACGTTCCAGCTAAAATGGATCATGAGGCAGCCTACAAGCTACAACAACAATTGAATTCCCGGGGAGCGGAAAACGCGAGGTTGGTCAATGTGGCTCTGGGTCAAAAGGCAACTGCTTGCAAGGGTGTTCCCAGCACGACATGTCAAAAAGAGCTGTCTCCAAATTCGAATTCGACAAGATACAGCGGTGAATGGCATCAGGTTATCACTCCTCATCCGGACGCAGCGAAAGTCTGGGTGACGGTTCATAAGCCGAAGGGGGGAGGGTTGACCACCGAGCAGTGGACGATTCAATGGGTTAAAGATATTGAAGGAGACGGACAATGCTGCTGCACTCAGATCTTTAAACCATCGCCATCTCCAGCGCCGTTACCGCCAAGCAAGCCGGCGGTCCCTTGGACTCCAACGACAATCAACAAAGGGAATATAAAAGCGTATTAATTAAACAGAAAGGGGGAATGAGATACGAGGGAGAGGGGGCAGCTGTAGGTCAGAATGGCCCCATCCCTCGGGCCAGGGCGAAGATTTTTAAAGGGACGCTTTGAGGTCCGCGGTCAATTCGTAGCCGTCCACGCCGGTCAAGGTGGCTTCCACAAACTGACCCGGTTTACATTTCTTGTCCGAGAGGCGGACGACGGCGTCAATCTCAGGCGCTTCGCGGGACGTCCGTCCATACAAAAATCCATCTTCCTGTTCTTCCAGGACAACCTGTTCCGTTCTTCCCACTCTCGCCTTCGCTTTCCTCTGAAAAACATCGAATTGGCTTTCAATGAGGGCGGCGTGCCGTTCTATTTTGACGTGGTCCGGGATTTGGTTGGGAAGAAGCGCCGCCGGTGTTCCTTCTTCCGCTGAATAAGCGAACGCCCCCATGGTATCGAAGTGCCCCTCTTTAACGTAAGCGTTTAATTTAGCGAATTCTTTTCCCGTTTCGCCGGGGAAGCCGACGATAAAGGTGGTCCTCAAGCTAATGTGGGGGAGCTTTTCGTGGACGGTGTCGAGCAGGCGCCGCGTCTCGTCTTCGCCTATGTTGCGATTCATGTTTTTAAGGATTCCGTCGTCGATGTGCTGGAGAGGCATGTCCAGATACGGGAAGAGGGACGGCGATTCCGCTAACACAGACAGGAGATCGGCGTTAAACGAGACGGGATGCATGTACATAAGGCGGATCCAACGGATCCCGTTCAACGCCCCTAATTTCCGAAGGAGAGCGGGGAGCCGTGTTCCGCTTCCTTTGTCGCGTCCCCAATCTCCCGTGTCTTGCCCGATCAACATCAATTCCTGAACGCCGTTTTGAATGAGGGTCTTCGCTTCGTCCAGGATGTGTTCTTCCGGCCGGCTCTGAAGGCCGCCTCGAAGTTTCGGGATCACGCAAAAGGAACAGGGATGGCCGCAGCCTTCCGACAGACGCAACGTGGCCGTCGGGCCGCTCGTCGAAAGATGCCGGGGCGCGTCCGGATCAAAAAATCCGCCGGGGTCCCGGCGATCGAGGAATCGGGGAAATTCTTTTTGAAGGAGATCCGGGATTTGGCCCAATTGGCCGGTTCCCAACAAAATATCCGCTTCCGGCAGCTCCGCCAGCATTTCTTTTCCATGATGCTGAACCATGCAGCCGGTCACAATCAATTTTTTGGATTCCCCTTTGAGGCGGCCCGCTTCCA
>PLLH01000098.1 GCA_003140895.1 Elusimicrobiota bacterium | reverse complement strand
GAGGGAAGCTTCCGAATATTAACCGGTGGAGAGAACAGATTGGCCTTTCTCCCATTAAAGAAACCGAAGTTAATAAAGTGGCCAGTGAAATCTCCGCCGCCGGTCAAAAAATGATCTTGGTCAATATGGCGAACGAGAAAAACCGGGTGGTTGTGGCGTTTTTTAAACGGAGCGAAAAAACCTGGTTTTTCAAGATGAGCGGGGATGATTCAACTGTCTCGGGCTCAATGGATTCGTTCAAAAAAATTTTAGAGAGTTTGAAATTTAATGATCAAAAATAAGGTTTCTCCTTTTCTAAGGGAACTGGCTTCCCCCCAATTCACCCTCATCTGTATCGGGCTTTCCATGTTGATTGTCATCGGTGGGACTCTGGCCCAGGTCAAATTGGGGGTTTTGGGCGCCCAGAAAATATTTTTTGACAGTTTCCTTGTTTTTTGGAGCCCCTCCTCCAGTCTCAAAATTCCCATTTTCCCCGGCGGTTTAACCATCGGCGTTTTGTGGCTGGTTTCTTTGGGCGCCTCTTTTTTCTATCGCTTCAAATACACGTCCAAAGACGTGGGAATGATACTGACTCATGTTGGCATTGTCGTTCTTCTCATCGGACAACTACTGACCCAAACCTTAAGCCGGGAAGCGCACGTGAGCATGAGTCTCGGTCAGACACGGAACTTTATTGAAAGTAAAGATTTGGAGCTGGCCGTTGTCATGACGTCCGATCCCACGTCGGATCACGTCACCAGCGTCCCTTATTCCGTATTTAGTAGGGGAAGAACCGTTAGCGCGCCAGCGTTGCCCTTCTCCTTGAAAGTTCTGAACTTTTACACCAACGCGCGTTTACTCAAGATGGGGGCGGGATGGATTCCAGAAGAATTGCCGCCGGAAACGGGAGATTCGGAATCCAATAGTCCCGTGGCTCACGTTGAACTTTTTGATGGCTCGCAAAGTCTTGGGAGTTGGTTTGTTTCTTCGTCTCCAGACGAGCCTCAACAGGTGTCCTTTCAAGGACAAACCTATCAACTGATCATTCGTCCCAAACGGATTTATCTTCCCTACACCCTTACCTTGAAGGATTTTCGCCATGAGGTGTATCCCGGGACCAACATTCCGAAATCATTTTCGAGTCTTATTCATCTGGATGATCCCGGACGGAATGAAAGCCGGGATATTTTAATTTATATGAATCACCCCTGGCGTTACGGGGGGCGGGCCTTTTATCAGGCGAGTTACGGCGACAATGACACCACCTCGATTCTTCAAGTTGTTAAAAACCCCGTTTGGATGACGCCGTATGTTTCCAGCGGACTTATGGCCCTCGGGCTTCTCCTTCAGTTTTCTCTTCACCTCATCGGTTTTATGAGGAAACCCTCATGAAAAAGTGGATCCCGGCCCTCATCGTGGGAAGTTGCGTCCTCACTGTGCTGGCCGGACTTCGGCAACCTCCCACAAAAAACGGGCCGGATTTAATTTCATTCGGGAAACTCCCTTCTTTTTATCGAGGCAGGGTTATGCCCATGGATTCCATTGCGCGGACGTCGCTTCTCATGATTTCTGGAACGCAGGTTCTCCGGACTCCAACGGGTGAAAAATCCGCCATCGAATGGCTGGCCGACGTTTTATGGGATCCCCAAAAAACGATTGGGGACCCCCTCTTCGAAATCGACGATCCGGACGTTCTGGGTCTGATGACGATCGAACAAACCAAGAGACGGCGTTTTTCCTTCCAAGAAATTCAGCCTTTTATGGGGGAAATCGATAAACAGGCTGCCCACGCCGACGGTCTCGATGTGAGTCAGCGCACGCGGTTTCATAATTCAATTCTCCTTCTCCAAAACCGGGTGGTCTTATATCAGGAATTGGGATGGGCCTCACTGGGGCAAACCCTCATGTTGGGGATGCCTTCCAGCGAGTTCCCGGGATGGGGCATGCCTTATATAACCATGGGAAACGCCTACCGCAAAGGGGACGCGGCACGTTTTAACGCGGCTCTTGAAGAATGCGCCGGAAACTTGTCTCAATCGGTTTCCAAGAAAACGCGGCTGGCCGGATATGAGGCCTTTTTAAATCACGTCGAGCCTTTTTATAAGAGCATGATAATTTACGTCCTCGCTTTTCTCCTGGTTTCATTTTCTTTTCTAGGAGCGCGTCAGAGCCTGGTGCGGGCGGGATTTGGTCTGATGAGCCTCGCTTTCGTCCTTCACACGTTGGGGCTTGTTTCAAGAATCGTGATTCAGGGGCGACCTCCGGTGACCAATCTCTATTCTTCGGCCGTCTTTGTTGGTTGGGCGGCGGCTCTTTTGGGACTGGGGTTGGAATGGATCTATCGGAAAGGAATCGGAACGTTGGTGACGTCAATAATCGGTTTCCTCACTCTTATTGTGGCGCACCACCTGGCGCTTCAGGGAGACACCATGGAGATGCTTCAGGCGGTGCTTGATTCCAATTTTTGGCTCACCACTCATGTGGTCACCATTATGATTGGCTACAGTTCCACTTTTATCGCCGGGTTCCTGGCGATGGGTTATCTTTTTCGACGCGCCTTCAGTCGAAATCCCGACATCCGGGGAGAGGAGGCGCTTGAAACCATGGTTTATGGCGTCATCTGTTTCGCGGCTTTCTTCAGCTTTGTCGGCACAGTTCTGGGAGGCGTGTGGGCGGATCAATCCTGGGGTCGATTCTGGGGTTGGGATCCCAAAGAAAATGGGGCTCTCCTCATCGTGTTATGGAATGTTTTCATTCTGCACGCCTGGAATTTGCCAAAGATTAAACCGGTTTCAATCATGATGATGGCTGTGTTTGGAAACGTCATCACCGCCCTTTGCTGGTTTGGGGTCAACATGCTGGGAATCGGACTGCATTCCTACGGATTCATGGACAAGGCTTTACTGTGGCTGGTTGTTTTTATTGTGACTCAGCTGGCGGTTTTGAGCCTTGGTTTCTTCCCTTCCCGCCAAGGCGCAGGCGTCCCTTCAACCACGCCCAATTCATCGGATAAACCTCGGGGTCGAAAATAACCCAATAAAGATGCCACACCAGGATGGCGAGACACGCCAAAACCGCCTCATAGAAGTGAACAAGCGTGGCCAGATTCGAAAACCAGAGCGGGAAATATTTTAGCGCCCAATCATTAAAGACCAGGAAGCTTCCCGTCACAATCATGATCGCCGACCCCCACACCAAAGCCCAGTACTCCGACCTCTCAATGAATGTAGGATAACGAAGCGCTGGTTTTTCTTTCCTGAGCCCCAGATTGAAGGCCAGAAGTCCGATGGAATCTCCCACATCTCTCAAATTCGGCCGTAAATGATTCCACAGGATGAAACGACCCCGTCGGGTTCCCATCATATAAATCACATGCCAGAGCCCATTGATGGCGAAGAGGAGGGCAGCCCACCGGTGGATGGCGCGCCGAAGAGATTCATTGCTGATTTGGAAAGGATAGGCAAACCACGCGTCTGGGAATTTCAGGCAAAAGCCGCTATAGGCCAGAATCATGAATGTCATCGTCAGAACGCCATGCTGAATTCGTTCTGGACCATTGAGTCGCATTATTTTCACCTCTCGGCCGACGGGATGGGCCGGGGGGAACAGGGCTTTATGGACGTAATCGCTGAAAACAAAAAACGCCATGCCACTTATAAGGAACGGAATCAAAATCCAATAAAAGAGAACGATGAAACGAATGAGCCATTGTGTGTCGGGGGCCTGTCCGCCATGAATCTTCCCTTTGATCAAATTGACCTGGCCTCCGGAATGGCACTTCCCGCAGGTTTGAGAAAGATTTTTCGGGTGAATGGAGGATTGGGTATCGTACGAAGGCAAAATATCGTGCCAGCCGTGGCAGGAGGCGCAGTTGGCCGCGCGCAGATCACCCAGCCGGCTGGCCAAGCCGTGATACGAATCCTGGTAGCTTTTGAGACGGTCGTTGGATAGCCCAAATTTTGCGTTCAACCGAGCCGACGCATGACAGTTGGAGCAGGTTTGAGTGATGGCCCCCACGTAAACAGAAGAGGCAGGATCTTTGACCGCCCGAATGGTGTGTTCGCCGTGACAGTCGGTACACACAGGGGCCTCTTTGATCCCGGCTCGGAGAGCTTTTCCATGAACGCTTCGTTCATAAACGCCCCTCACATTCTCATGGCATCGGCCGCACGTGTTGGGGATATTGACTCGATAGATTTTCGATAGTGGGTTGGCGGCACCGTGGAGATCGTGGGTTCCGTGGCAATCAGAGCAAACGGCGGCGTTTAAATTTCCCGCATTAAAGGCCTGGCCGTGAACGCTGTGAAGATACGTGTCAAAAGGGGCTTTTTCGGACAGCTTGATTTTCGCCATCTTTTCTTTGTCGGCATGGCATTTGGCGCAGGTGTTGGGAATATTCTTTCGGTTAACGGGCGAATTGGGATCTCGCGATGATAAGAGCGTGTGCGTTTTTCCATGGCACGAAGTGCAGGTGGCGGCTTCGGGCAAACCCTTGCCCAAATATTTACCATGGTCGGAATGAAGGTAAATATCGGATTCGATGCGGTGGCAGTTTCGGCAGGAAACGGGGGCCAGTTTGGGAGGGTGGGGGATATCGGTGGCATCCCGATGGCAAGATACGCACAAGTTGCGCCCATGAATGGATTTGGCGAAGTCTTTCTCATTCACATGGGGAGTTCCTTCCATTCGTTGGCCATGGCAGGAGAGGCAAATATCATTGTCTTGGGCCGCAACGAATCCGCTCGTGAGTGAGAGAAAGACGCCAATCGCGAAGGTGAATCTATTTAAGAGGAACCTTCCCAAGAGATACTTATTTTTTAACTTCGCCCAAGGAACGAACGTACTCGACAAGAGCTTTGATGTCCGCTTCGGTTAACTTGTTTTTGTAGGGGGGCATTTTACCTTTCCCGTAGTTTGTGATGGCGATTAAATCCTCATCCTTTTTCGCCAGTACTTCCTTCGATATTAAATTCATTGACGCGGGTTCCAGTTTTAACGCCTTGGCGAGGGCGGCGTTCCCTTTGCCGTCTTTCCCATGGCAGGAGGCGCATTTGGCTTCATAGTTCGATTTCGGTCCGGCCGCCGGGGCTTTCTGAGAACTTCCCGCTTTCATTTCGGCTGCATGGATATTCAGACCCGCGACAAAAAATCCTATAAGAGCGAGTGAAGCGATGAAACTTTTTTTCATGATAGGTGATCTCCTTTTAAATTAATTGCGATTATTTTAGAACTTATAATCGGCCGCGATGGTAACAATATGAGCTTTGTAGTCATGGGTGGCGTCACCGAGAAAGATATTGCGATTGGTAGAGGGCGAGACAGGATTGGTGAGACCTAGGCCCGTCGTGGCCCAATCGTTCACGTTATATTTTTCATACAAATAGGAGAGGCCAATGGCCAGGTTCGTCGACGCGTGGACCTTCCCTTTGACGGAAAAGTCTTGTTTGGTCGTCTTCGTTTCTGGCGGACTTATTTTGGTGCTATTGCTTGGCCCTAGATTGGTGAAATCAGTGTTCCCTTTGGAACTGGTGACGTCGTACCCCAGTGTAATATCAATGACGTTTTTAATGGCGCTGACGTTGAGTCCAATGCCTCCGGTGTTGTAGCGCGTGTCCTGCCGCTGAGTGAAATCTTTTTGGTCCGCCGATGTGAGGTTGGTGGTTCCGGTATTTCCTCGCCGGGACGTTTTTTCCTGCTGATATTGATAATAGGAATAAACCCCTATCTGATCCGAAATATTTAAATCAATATCCACTCCCCCCTCGGCTATTTGTGAGCCCTGAAACCCATACAACTGATTGGCATAATTGGTGTTTCCACCGGTCAGATCGCCTTTCCCGGGCAAGAATTTGTCATGGCCGAGGCCGCCGGTCAAACCGATACTCGCCTTGCTGGAGTTCAACTGAACGCGCAAATTGCCTTTGTTCCGATCACGATCCGCCATATCAAACAATCTGGCGTTCGGAGCGAAAATATCATCGGAATTAATATCTTTCATCCGCCTTCTTGCGCTCACATAGGAGGCGCGAATGAGAGCGGCTCGGCATGGTTTGTAATCCGTCGATAAATTCAATGAATCTTCCCGTTGTTTTCTGACCTCGCGGTTATTTCGATTCACCCATTCTGCCCCGTATTTCAAATTGAACTGAAGGGGTTCAAAAACGTGCCAGCCCGCGCTCCCGATGAGGGAATCCTTTCTAAAACTGAAGGGCTCATTGGTTATTGTCGACGTTACAGATGAGCTTTCAGTTTGGAAATAGAGAGGGAAATTAATTTCCGATGTTTTGTTGTTAAGCTGGTCTGAATGATAACGGATTCCAAGGTCGACCTTCTTTAGGGGCCGGCTGGTCAAATTATAATCCTGAACCCAATTGATGGTTTTCGCATTGGCGGTGTTCTCTGGTAGAAGGGATGGATCCGATGCGGCAAAGGCGGGATTGGACGTGTAAGGGATAAGGCCTTGATTTTGCCGCATAGAATTAAATGATACCTTGGTTGTAAATCGGCTGTGGCTGGGCAAATTGACACCCGCGTCAAAATTGACATTATGGGAATAGTTATCCGGTTCCAAGCTGATGCGGCCCGTTCTTGAATTGCTGCCATCATTGGTGAATCGGATGGGATTGTCAATGGTCAAGGAATCGAGCCCATCTTTGAAGCTGGAGAAATTATAGTTCAAGCCCCATTGGATTTCCTTCCCTGAAAAACCCAGACCGAGGTTCGTATTGTAGGTTTTGAAATCAACCGGCCGGGCGATCTCCGTGTAATCAGAGTCAATCCGAATGCCTTTGGCCTGAAATCCTTTCTTCATTTCCTCGGAGGCTCCCACATTCAGCTTAAGTGTGTCGGTCAGGTTAAAGCCAAGAGCCAGGTTGCCCTTGTTCGTCGACGTTTTTAATTCCTGGATATGGGCGCCCGCCGCGAAGCTGCTGAAATTGGTGACGAAGTTAGTTGAACCTCCCGTCTGAAGAGTCTGTTGGATGGGGTCAGGAAGAGTCAAGTGGCCGTTTCCGTCATCTGTATACAAGGTTTTTGATTCCTTCGAAAAAAGATGGGGCGTTTGGTCCCAGGATCCCTCGACCTTATACTTGGCGCCTTTAATTTTCACATCCGCCGATTGATCGTCTTGTCGGATATGATTGGCGTTAAACTCAAAGTCTGTCTTTTCTCCTTCGGATGAAAGGCCGTAATGTTCGATGAACATACCGTTCGGAACCTCTTTGTATTCTTCGAACTTGGATTCAGGGCTATTGACATCCTTTTGCTGGAAGCCTGTTTCAACCTCTTGAGTGACTTTTGATTCAGCGAAGACCGCTAATGGCGCAGAGACAACAATAGCGATGAGACTGATGACCCCTAAAATTATCTTTCTATTCATTATTTTTCCCCTTATCGAACGAAAAATTTTCCAGAAGGATGATTCGACCCATGGATGTTTGAATGGCAATTCGCGCAGGATTTATTGGCCGATCTATTTTCCTGCCGGCTGATATTTACCGCGTCATAGGCGGCGTTGTTGTGTCCACCGTTGAAATGACATCTCTGGCACAACATCGGCAATTTCGCGACGAGCATTTTGTCATTATGGGACCCGTGGGGGACGTGACAGGTGAGGCAATTCTCTTGAACAGGTGAATGAGTCCACAAGAACGGGCCCCGCTTCTCCGCGTGACATTTGAAGCAGAGTTGATTCACATTGTCGGCCACCAGCATTTTGTCCGTTGCGCTGCCGTGAGGATTGTGGCAATCGCTGCAGCTCATTTTGCCTTCAAGTATCGGCATGTGAGAATTTCGACGAATTTCGGCTTTGATATCTTGGTGGCATTGGAAACAGACGCTTTTCTCGTCAACCGAGGTTAATAATTTTTTCTCATTCTTCGGATTATGCACGCTGTGACAATTCAAGCACGTGACTCCTCTCTTTTCATGGGTTCCGCCAGCCCAATGAAGCCGTCCCTGATCTTGATGACAAGTGAGGCAGGCCGCATTGACGTCAGCGCTCGAGCTGTTTTTAAACGATTTGATGGTTGCATATCCGGGGTTGGACTTATCGCCGGCGGCAGCGGCATGGAGGGAACCGGGGCCGTGACAGGTTTCGCAGGATTTCTCATATTCAATCCCTTTCATGCGAGCCATGTTTTTCGCGTGAGAACTGTTTTTAAAGGAATCTCGGTCGGCATGGCAGGAGAGACAGGTTTGCGCTCCCACAAACTCGGCTTTGTCCGTGCTGGTGGTCGTTTCAGCGGAGATCGTACGGCCCAGGACCATAAACAGTCCCAAAATGAGTGCCGCTGAAAACGGGGTGAGAAAAAACCTCGTTGGTTTTCGCATCATTGATGCCTCCCTGATTTATTTCTGTTGTTAAATTCGCAAAGGTTTGAATACCCTGAAGCCACACCTATTACATGATTAAGGCAAACTTAGTTATATGATTCAAATCATAGAAGGATTGTTTTTCTAATCCTATTTTGCAGACCGTGCGCGGACATGGGTTTCTGCGCGCGGAAGGTTCTTGATGACGATTTGCCCCCGAGAAGATGAAATCCAGTCCTTCTTCTGAAAAGAACTCAGGGTTCTGATGGCGGTTTCAACAGTCGTGGTGGAGAAAGCCGCAATTTCACGTTTGGTAAAGGGCAACACGTTCCCGTGGACAAGAGAAAGCTTCTCCAGGGTTTTGATGATTCGAATGTCAACGGGCTCCTTGGAGGTTGCGGCCAGGTCTTGCATCATGTGCAGCTTTTCGCTGCATTTGATTCCGATTCCAACGGAAAAAGCGGGATATCGGTGAAAAAAGTCGAAAAAGAGCGAATCGGGAATACGGATGACGGTGGAATCAACCGAAGCCACGGCGGTGCAGGGATAAGACGTCTTGTTGCCTGAGCCCAGGCGGCAGAGAACACCGAAAAACAGTCCAGGCTTAATGCTTTCAATGGCGCTGATCCGCCCATTGAGGGAATTTTTAAAAATCTCGACCCGGCCTGATTCAAGAAGATTGATGCAGTCAGCCTTTTTTCCTTCGAAATAGATTTGGTCGCCTTTTTTGAATTTAACTTCTTGGGAAGCGGCGCTCAGGCGAACCCGTTCCTGAGGGGGAAGGCGGGAAAAAGGTTCAGTCGTCGACAAAAATTTAATGATAGTGTTCAAGGGCAACCGGTTTAATCCTGATGGGGAATTTGAGTTTCCGAACGTCCGTCACGTGTGGGGATTCTATTCATTATAATGACATCGTATCAAGGAGAATAATGGACCTCCATTTCCATATCATTCTTATCCTTCTTCTGGTGGTGGGAGTGTTTTTACCTCATCGCCTGGCCGGGCCCTTTCTCTCGCTGCGGATGAATTTGTGGCTATTTTTGGCCATTGCTGTGGGAGCGGTGACGGGGACGTTTCTCCCTCAGCTTGAGGTCTATCATTCATTCTGGTTCATCGGGCTGATGCTCTTGATGGTTTTCAGCACGTTGGTGTGCAAGCTGAGACACCTGCCTGAAAAAGTGTTCAAGTTCCCTTCGGGCGAAGGCGGTTCCCAGGCTCGGATCTCATGGCTCCATCCGGCTCCTTTTAAATCCGAGTTGGTTATTGAAACGAAAACGGAAAACGCGGCGGCCTGTATTCGCCGGATTTTGAAAGACCATGGAATGAGTTTCAACGAGGTTAAAATCAACTCTCCCCAATCCAATCCCGCCGTGATTATTGATTCCGGACGGAATTCCTTTCAGCGCTGGGGGGGCTTTATTCTTCATGTGAGCGTCGTCCTTATCATGGCGGGGGCTCTTGTCGGAGCCCACCGTGGTTTTGAGGAAACAGTTCAAATGATCGAAGGGTCCACCGTTCAGCTAAAGAATCGCCCCTATCAAATCCAACTCAGAAAATTTGAAGTTGAATTTTATCGGGGGACCGACAACCCCCGCTCGTTTGCCAGCGATGTGGTGGTGACCGAGGGGGGGAAAGTTTTGGGAGAGAAACGAATTATGGTCAATGCCCCCCTGCAAATCGCCGGGGTCCGGGTTTTTCAGGACACCTGGAATTTCACTGACGATTCCCCGCCCCGTTTTATTTCAGGACTTCGGGTTCGATATGACCCCGGCGCGCCCTTATTTTGGAGCGGCTCCCTCATTTTGATCGCGGGGCTTTTCCTCCATTTCTACGTTCATCAACGACAATGGCGGTTTGTGATTTCAGAAACAGGGAATAAAACCAGCGTTTTGATGGGCGGTTGGAGCTCCAGGCCGCCGGCCGACTTTCAGCGAGAGTATTCACTATTCGTCGAGGAATNNTAATCTCAACAACTTACGAGGTGAATTGTCATGGAACAGCTTTGTTTTAATCTGGCTTTCGCCGGCTACGCCGTCGGAATGCTTTTATACTGGGTCCCTTTTTTCAGGAAAAATTCCAAACTCCCGACGGTGGCCAAGATCGTTCTTATGGCGGCGGTGGCTTTTCATGCGGCCAGCCTGCTCATCAGAACGTATCATGGGCGGCAGATTCCGGAACACCTGTGGTACGTTCCTTGGAGCAACTGGTATGAAAGTTTTTCCTTTTTTTCATTCGTCATTACGGTCGTTTTTTTAATACTTCAATTTTATCGGAGCCTTCCCATCCTGGGGGCTTTCATAACCCCTTTGGCCGTGGCCGCCATGGTCATGGCCATCAATTCTCCAACCGGCGCCGCAATCCCTTCTCTTCCGCCGGCCCTGCAGTCTTATTGGATGGCGTTGCATGTGCCGGTCATGTTTGTGGCGTACGCCGCTTTCGCCAACGCCTTTGGTTTGGGGCTGGCTTTCCTTATTCAGGAACGGCAAATCAAATCAAAAAAACCGGGGGCGATGACGTTTATTCTCCCGCCCTTGGAAGAATTGGACAATCTGATTTACCGAGTCATTTGGATGTCATTCCCGGTTTTAACTCTGGGGATTTTGCTGGGAGCGGCCTGGGCCAATGACGCCTGGGGACGTTATTGGGGGTGGGATCCCAAAGAAACCTGGTCCTTCGTGACGTGGCTCATCTATCTGATTTATCTCCACATTCGTCTGGTGGTGGGTTGGCGAGGCCGAAAAACCGCCTATTTGTCGCTGGTTGGGTTCGCGGTCGTCCTCTTCACCTATGTGGGCGTAAATTATTTGTCTCACCTGCACGGTTTTTTAAGCGGCGGGGGGAAGTGATTCGATGGGTTTAGTTGTCGTCGGTCTTTCGCACAAGACAGCTCCCATCGAATTGCGGGAGCATCTGGCGGTTCCATCCCAAAAAATGGAGTCGGTTCTGAAAAAATTAAAATCCTTCCCCGATTTGACGGAGGTCGTGGTCCTCTCCACCTGCAACCGCCTTGAGTTATACGCCCGTCCGGAGAACGCACGACACCCCGCTCTTAACGCGCTACATCAATTCTTCAACGAACTCTATCCTCATCCCCATTTGCGCAATTATCTTTACCAATATGAAGCTCATGAAGCGGTGCGCCATCTGTTTCGCGTTGTCTCAGGGTTGGATTCGTTGGTGGTGGGGGAAACCGAAATTCTGGGACAGGTTAAATCCGCGTATCGAATCGCACAAGATCAAGGAACAACCGGGAAAATCACCAATGTCTTATTCCAAAGAGCTCTTTTCATCGGGAAACAGATTCCTGNNTTCATCGGGAAACAGATTCGCGCCAATACGTCCATTTCCGACGGAGCGAGTTCCGTTGGAAATATAACCGTTCAATTGGCCGAACGGATTTTTGGAAATCTTCAGGAATGCCGGTTGATGTTGATTGGGGCCGGTGAAATCGCGGAGGTGACGGCGCGGCATCTTCTCAGCCAAAAAACCAAACAATTGGTGATTTTGAATCGGACCGTGTCGAAAGCCGTCGATCTGGCGACTCTTCTAAACGGGGTGGGGTTGCCTTTGGAGAACCTTCAGGATGAACTGGGGAAGGCCGATATTGTCATCGCGTCGGCCTCCGTCGAGGAACCTCTCGTTACAAAAAAGCTGGTGAACGAAATTATGAAAATCAGGCACGAACGGCCCCTCTATTTCATCGACATCGCGGTTCCCCGAAATATTGACCCTTCGGTGCATGAGATCGACAACGTGTATGTCTACAACATCGATGACCTGAAGAGTCTTGTGGATGAAAACATCAAAAAACGAAGCGCGGCGATTGGGGAAGCTGAAGCCATCGTGAACAAGACAGCTCGGGAATCCTATGAATGGATTTCCAAAACCCTCGACGGTCAACGGGTGGCTCACCGGCATCAGATTGAATTATGAAAACTGACCGTCTTTTTCTTAACGCGTGCCGCCGTGAACCCACCTCACGAACGCCCCTGTGGCTCATGAGGCAAGCCGGCCGGTTTATGCCGGAATACCGGGCCCTTCGCAGCAAAGTGACCTTTCTTGAGCTGTGCAAAAATCCAGATCTGGCCGCGGAGGTCACGGTCTTTGCCGCCCGGAAATTGGGCGTGGATGCCGCCATTATTTTCTCCGACATTTTGCTCATCGTGGAGCCGCTCGGTTTCACTCTTTCCTTTGCGAAAGATCACGGGCCGGTTATCGGAAATCCGTATCGACGGAAAAAAGACCTGGCCCCCGTTTCCGGGGATGAAATCAAAGAACATCTCTCTTTCGTGTTTGACGCCATTCGAAGGTCCCGGAAAAACTTGCCGGAGGAAATTCCGTTGATCGGTTTCGCCGGAGCTCCTTTCACCGTGGCGAGTTATATCGTCGAAGGAGGAAAATCAAAGGATTTCACCCGAATCAAAGAAATGATGCTGAAGGCCCCCGACGTGTTTTCCCATCTGATGGATGTGTTGGCGGAGGGAACCGCGGATTATTTGGAGGCTCAAGTTGAAGCGGGGGCGGAGGCGATTCAGCTTTTTGATTCCTGGGTTGGAATGCTCACTCTGGAGCAATATCGAACATTCGTTTTCCCCGCTCTCAAGAAAATTATTGAACGGCTTAAAGGAAAGGCTCCCGTCATTTATTTTGGCTTAAACACCTCTCATTTATTTCCGGCCGTCAAAGAAAGCGGAGCGGATGTGGTGGGGATCGATTCGAAGACGTCCTTGTCTAAAGCCTGGAAGGCCCTTGGAAACGTCGCTCTTCAGGGGAATTTGGATCCGGAAATTCTCCTGGGGCCTGAGAAAAAGATAGTCGCCGCCGCCAAGAAAATTCTAACGGAGGCGGGGGGACGGCCGGGACATATATTTAACCTGGGTCACGGAGTCCTTCCTCAGACTCCCGTTGAAAACGCCGTTTTTCTGGTTGAGACAGTGAAGAGACTGAGCCAAAAGAAGGATTAAAGTGGAGAATATTTCACTCGACTTGTTGGAAAAATACGACGTTCAAGGGCCGCGCTACACCTCCTATCCACCGGCGCCCTTTTGGAAAAACGGGATGGGTCCCAAGGACTACGAAACGCTCCTTGAAAAAAGCAATAAGGCGCCCGCTCCCCGGCCCCTGTCGTTTTATTTCCATCTCCCGTTCTGCGAAAAACTCTGCCTGTTTTGCGCCTGCACCTCGATCATCACGGGCCCAAACCATACGTTTGAAGATCCCTACACCGAGGCCCTTTTGAAAGAAATCGAGTGGCTTAGAGAGCGGGTGAGCCGGAATCGCCCGGTCGTTCAAGTTCATTTGGGAGGGGGAACGCCGAATTATTTTTCTCCGGAAAACTTGGAGCGCCTTATTTCCGCTTTGAGAAACAAATTTCAATTCGCTCCGGATGTTGAGATGGGGGTCGAGCTGGATCCTCGAACCATCAAGAAATCCCATCTTTCAACATTGAAAAAACTGGGATTCAACCGGATGTCCATGGGCGTCCAGGATTTTGACCCTGCCGTGCAAAAGCGAATTCGCCGGATCCAGCCGCGGGAGATGGTGGGTGACCTGGTGGAGGACGCCAGAAACAAGGGATTCGCCAGCATTAATTTCGATTTGATTTATGGCCTCCCCGGACAAACTCCGGAGTCCTTTGGAAAAACAATTCGAGACGTGGTGGAAATGAATCCGGACCGGTTGGCGGTCTATTCGTACGCGTTTGTTCCCTGGATGAAAAAATATCAGGAAAAAATAAAAGAACATCAGCCGGCGGGAAGACAAAAGTTCGAGCTCTTCCTTCAAGCGCTTCGCGGCCTAACCCAGGCGGGGTACGAGTATATTGGGATGGATCATTTTTCACGGCCCGGTGATGAGCTCACCCGGGCGCGGGCCAACCGGACGTTATGGAGAAATTTCCAGGGCTACACCACCAAGGCGGGGACGGATTTGATTGGACTGGGGTTGAGCGCCATCAGCCAAGTCGCGGACGGGTTCATGCAAAACGATCGCCAACTTTATTCGTATCAAAAGTCGGTTTTAAGCGGGACCTCGGCCACGGTCCGGGGCTATGTGTGCTCGACGGATGATGTGATCCGGGCCCGCGTCATTCAAAACCTCATGTGCCACGCCGTCTTGATCAAGTCCGATATCGAAACGGAATTCGGGTTAACATTTGACGCCTACTTCGCGGAGGCCCTCTCCAAATTAAAGGAGATGGAGAAAGACGGGCTGGTGAATCTATCGGCCGGGGAGATACGTCCCACGTCAACGGGTCGGGTTTTCCTGCGGAATTTAGCGATGCCTTTTGACGCCCACCTTCCCAAACCAGGCGAAAAAAAGGTTTTTTCCAGAACGGTTTGAGGAAATTTATTTCAAAGGGAGAATTCAACCATGAGTAGAAAAATGACCGCCCTTCTTTTCGCCGTCGCTGTGTTGATGACAAACCTGCCGATGGGGCACGCCTTGGAGGTGGGCCAGAAAGCGCCGGACTTCTCGCTCCCTGACATCCATGGAAAAACCGTTTCCCTTAGTCAATTCCCTGGGAAATACGTGGTTCTTGAATGGACCAATTTCCGTTGTCCCTTCGTCAAAAAACACTATGGCAGCGGGAACATGCAGAATTATCAGAATGTATGGACCCAGAAGGGGGTCGTTTGGATCTCGATTTGCTCCTCCGCCAAGGGAAAAGAAGGATACTTAAGCGCGGATGAATGGATTAAAGAGGCGGCCGAAAAAAAGTCCAAAGCCACCGCCATTCTGCTGGATCGCGCCGGAACCGTCGGGCAAAAATATCAGGCCAAAACCACCCCGCACATGTTCGTGATTGATCCGCAAGGGACCCTGATTTACGAGGGAGCCATGGATACCTTTAGCAGCTTCGATGATGACCTCACCAAATTACCCAATTATGTGAGCCAAGCCCTTACGGAAGCCATGGCGGGGAAAAAGGTGAGCACGCCTCAAACTCAATCGTACGGCTGTTCCGTTAAATACTAATCCACGCCAATTTGTAGCTAGCCGAGACTTACCCTTCTTCCGCCTCGCCAGCGCTTCCTCCTTGACTTCTTAAATATACGAATGTGGATCATACGAGAGCATCGTGAAATACTGAAATCAATCCACCGACTCCCCACTTGGATCGTCAAAGAATATGAAACTTGGAAGGATCTGGTTTACAGGCACGGGCCGGGAATCCTCCGACAGTTTCTAGGGTATCATGATGAACAACTGAAAGGGACGCGGAAAGGCCAACGATCTTCTCATTTAAGCCGACAATATCGAGTTATTTATGTGTTTGCTCGGCAACGTGGTCTACAATCTTGCGAGCCTCCTGCAAAGCAAGCTGGGGTTTTCTGTTTACCGAACGTTGGGAACCTTGCGAACGCAACTGTTGGCCGTGGGGATTCTTGTCGGCAGGTCAAGTCACAATGTTGTACTTCGCTTGTCATTGCAGGGGCCTTGGCGTGATCGGTTTGATAGGTATCTCCGGGTTCTCTTTCCCTCTCAGAAAAGCAACTGCGGTGCAGTTGGAACGGGATAAGAACCGAAAGGCAATGGAGGTCGATATCGGTCAGAAAATACGGGAAAAAACGATGAACAGAAAAGTTAGACGGGCTTCGACGGCGGGGTCGCGCTTACTGAACTATTTGGGTTAGAACATCCCTCCGATTGCAAACGATAGTTGTTCGTCCCTGTCCTTTGTGCTGTAGGTGTAGCCAAAACCTAGGGGCAACGGAAAACGCCAGAAGCGATAATATAGGTTCCCGCCCAAGCCGGTCTGGCTGAAACATCGACCATCATCCCAGACGGACGCTTTTTCAGCGAATACTTCTCCCACCCAAAGGCCGCGTTTGGTCTTTTTCATTAAATACGAAAAAGACATAGTTGCGCCCACCCCCGCATCACCGCGAAACTCGCGGGCATAATTGCCCCGCAGTCCCAGTGAACGCCGGTTCGTAGCGACCTGTTGTGTAATGGGAAGGTTGAATCCACGATTTGCATTGATACCCAAGGATAAACTGTGCCTTCGTGGAAACTCTAATCGCCCCGACAATCCGGACGAAAGCAGAGTGAACGAGTAATCAGAACCGAGAATCCTTGTCCCTTGGGACATGGAAAAACGGGAATTCCACCCGAATTGCGGTTTCGGCAGAGACTTAATCCTTTCCCCGACATCTGCGAGACCTAGTCCGAAAATGGCGCCAAATGCATCCATGAAATTTTCAGGACCGCCTTGCCCCATACGATTCCCGTAGGACAATCCGGCTGAAACCAGGTTCTGCTGACCCGCGTCTGAAGGGAGGAAGTTAAGGGGAGCAGCGTAAGAAACTTGGTTTGTTTCGACAGATAAAGAAGTTCGAAGTTTCTTCCCAACGGGAATATCCACATTCACTTCCGCTCTTCGAACCTCTTTGGTGTAGGAATTGGCAATGGGCCCGAACCGAAGAGGATCTTTTTCATATTCAGATGAACGTCCGAGCCCTGCCGTATTGAACCCCCCGTCTGAATATATGCGCTCGGTAAATTCGCTGCGGTTCATACCGACTCCACAGCCAAAATCGTTGAGGTTCCCGCCAACCCTAGCCAAATACCCTTCATTATTGAGAGAACCGAAAACATGAAGCGATTCGGCTTTTCTAAAATAATTCCTCTCCAAAACCATTAATGACATACTCTGTCCGCCGCCACCACCGACCAAAACAGGGAGAGGAAACACATACCAACCGTCTACCAAGTTGATGGAGACATCCACCCCGCCGAGCGTCTCATCGTAGGCGGCATGAACGTCCACGGACTTAAAGAGTCGCATCGCAAAGAGATTCTGCCGTGTCTCCTCAAGATCCACGGAACGGAATGGTCGTCCCTCCAACAGGGTGATTTTCCTCTCAAGAATGCCGGTCTCAACGCGATTTCCCGTGATTTGAACACGTTTGATGATCTCTCCTTCCGGATCCCGCTCCGCTGCCCGAAGGCTCAGGGCACTCGCAATAATGAAAAAGCCAAAAGCGAAATATCTTATATGGAAAACATTGGTGTTGAAGAAAGAGAGATCATCAGTCGTTTTTGTTGGCATGAGCTCTTCTCATTTTGAGGATGTCTCGTTCTTTTTTGGGAACCACTTGTTTTGCAGGTCGTCGAAGAGCGTGTAGGTGACCGGCGTCATCAGCAGGGTTATTAATAGCGACAAAGACTGGCCGCCTATTATGACCCAGGCCATAGCGCGCCTTGAGCCTGTGCCGGCTCCCGTGCCGAGGGCCGTCGGTATCATGCAGACCACCAGAGTCATGGTGGTCATGAGAATGGGGCGCAAGCGGGTCCGGTTGGCTTCAATGGAGGCCTCATGGCGTGCCATGCCTTTCGCGCGCAGAGTGTTGGTGTAATCCACCTGCAAGATGGCGTTCTTCTTCACTATGCCGAACAGCATGAAGATGCCCATGATACCGAACAACGTTATACTCTGGCCGGACAAGAACAACGAGATGACGGCGAAGGGCAGTGTGAGCGGAAGGGCTATTATGATCGCTATGGGGTAGACGAAACTTTCGAACTGGCTGGCCAACACTATATAGATGAAGATGAAAGCCATAAGAAAGGCCGTTACGAAACCCATCAACATGTTGCCGAGTTCCTTTGACCTGCCGGTGGCCGAGCCCGTGTATTCCACCGGGGCGTTAAGCTTTTTGAAAGCCTTGTCGGCTTCTTCTATCATGGTGCCCAAAGGCATGCCAATGGTATTGGCCTCCACAGTTATCTTGCGCTGACGGTTAAGGCGCTCTATCTGGGTGGGGCCGACGCCTTCCACTACTTTCGCCACGTTGTCCAGGCGCACCATATTGCCGTCTAGGCCCGGCACCACCATCGTCTCAATCATATCTTTCCGATTACGGTAATTGCTCTCGGCGCGCACGCGCACTTGGAAGAGCTCGTCACCATCCTTGAATTTGGTTATGTCCTCCTCGCCTCCCACCATGGTCCTCAGAGAGTTGGCTATGTCTTCAATCTTCACGCCCAAATCGTGGGAGCGTGCGCGGTCAATTTCCACGCGGTATTCCGGCTTGGCGTAAGAGAAGCTCATGTCAACATCCACCACATTTTTGAGGGTCTTCAAGTGGTCTGCCACCGCCCCGGCGTAGATCTGCAGTTTTTCCAAGTCCGGCCCCGCCACCACGTACTGCAGCGCCTTTTCGCCGCCGCCGAAACCGCCGGCCGCGGTCACCGCAATACGCAGGCCCGTGTATTTGTTCATCATCTCGCGCACCGTTGCCATGATCTTTTCAAGTGGAGGGCGCTTTGAAAGGTCCACCAGCTCCACCGTTACATAGCCCTCGTTAGTGGCGGATGCACCGCCAAGTGTCGCGCCGGTGCCTGTGCCTACGGAGGACAACGTGGTGGTAACGTAGGGGATGGTCTTGTTCTCTGCCTCTATCTGGGCAAAAATCTTTTTCATGACTTCGAGGTTGGTCCCTTCCGCGGCTTTCACCGTTATCTGGTACTGGCCGGTGTCGTCCGTGGGCATGAAGTCCTTGCCGATGAACATGAACAGCGGGATCATGGACAGCATTATGCCTATGGAAGAGATAACCATTATCTTGCGATGGGTCAGCGCCCACTCAAGCATGACGATGTATTTCGACGCCAAGGAGTCGTTTATGTGGTCGGTGAATTTCTGGAACTTCGTCTTTTCGCTGCTTTTGACTTTAAGAAAGAGCGCACACATCATCGGGGTCAGTGTCAGGGCCACGAAAGTGCTTATGGCAATGGCGAAGGCTATGGTGAGACCATAGCTTTTTACGAAGCGGCCGATTATGCCGCCCATGTAGGCCAGCGGCACGAAAATGACGATGAGAGACAAAGACATGGCTATGACGGCGAATGATATTTCAGCCGAGCCCTCCAGAGCCGCCTTGACCGGGGAGATTTTTCTCTCCTCCATGTGGCGATATATGTTTTCAAGCATGACGATGGCATCATCGATGACTATGCCCACGGCTATCGTCAGACCCATCAGCGTCATCGTGTTAAGCGTGAAGCCGGCGTAATCCAGGAAAATGAACGTGGCGATCACTGAAGTGGGTATGGCCATCGCCGAGATGATGGTGGATCGAAAGTCGCCCATGAATATCAGCACCATCAAACCGGCGAATAGAGCGCCCAGTATAAGGTGCTCTTCCACGGTGTTGACCGAATCTTTTATGAATTCCGACTGGTCACCGACGATCTTGGTTTCCATGCCCGGAGGAATTATGGACTGTATCTTCTGGACTCTCGCGCGGATATCCTTTACCACTTCCACCGTGTTGCTGCCGGATTGCTTTTTTACGACCAGCGTTACGGCAGGCTTGCCGTTAAGGAAAGAGGCCGACGTCATACGTTCGCCGGTGTCCTCCACCCTAGCTATATCGGAAATGTGTATCGGGGCGCCGTTGACGTTGGCTATGACGATAGAGTTAAAGTCCTCCACGCTCTTTATGCGGCCCAGCGTCCTCAGTACGAAGTCTTTGGTCGGCAACTCAACTTTACCGCCTGGAATCTCTATGTTTTGCTGCGTGATGGCATCTTTGATCTGTTTGATGGACAGGTTCAGCGAGGCCATCTTCATCGGGTTTATCATTATGTGGATCTCGCGCTCGCGGCCGCCCACAATATTGACCGAGCCTACGCCGCTGACCGTCTCAATGTTTTCTTTTATCTTCTTCTTGGCGAATTGCGTGAGTTCTATCAAGTCCCGATTACCGGAAACCACAATGTTTACCACGGCCATGGCGCCTATGTCGAGTTTGGATACAACGGGCTGATCGGTGCCCTGCGGGAGTTGGGCCAACACTGCGTTTATCTTATCGCGTACTTCCTGCGCGGCCACGTCGCCGTCCTTTTCAAGCTTAAACTTAATCAGCACGCTTGATACACCTTCGTAGCTGGTGGAGGACAAGTCTTCTATGCCGGAGATGGTGTTAACTGATTCTTCGATCGGCTTTGTGATTGAAGATTCGATTTCTTCCGGGCCGGCGCCGCGCAGCGTTGTTTGCACCACCACGTAAGGGAATTCCACGTTAGGCATCTGGTCTACGCCCAAGCGCAGATAGGAAAACACGCCGAGCACCACCAGGGCCAGCATCATCATGGTGGTGAATATGGGTCGCTTGATTGAGATTTCGGTTAATTTCATAAAGTGATCCAGAGGATGAGCGTATTTTTCACTCAGTGCCCTTTATTTTGCTGCCGTCTTTTAGGCCGTAAAGGCCGAATATTATAACGTCTTCCCCGGCGTTCAGACCGGCTGTTATCTGGATATCATCGGCGTTGCCGATGCCGGTTTTCACGTCCCGCCTGACGGCTGTGTTATTGGCCGGAACGAATATGTAGTTGCTGCCTTTTTCATCGCGTAACACGGCCTCGGCCGGCACGGCCACAGCCCCCGCTTTCGCTCCGACAATAAGCCTGACTTCGGCGAACATGCCCGATTGGAGAAGGCCTTTCGTGTTGTCCACAAAGATTTCCATGTCGGCACTACGGGATTTTGTATCAATGACAGGGCTGACTCGATACACTTTGCCGCTGAAAAGCTTATCAGGGAAGGCATCCACTTTTATGTGAGCGGACTGGTTCCTAAAGACTTTCGATACGTATCGCTCCGGGACATCCACCGCCACTCGGATCTGCCCCTGGTTGACCACCAGAGCGATGGGGGTTTGGGGTGTGACATTTGAGCCGATGTCCTGATAGATATGGCCCACGACGCCGTCAATAGTGGACGGAACCGGAGCGGGCTCGAAGACGGTGCCCACTTCATCGCGTTCAACCAGCGCCACAGCTTGGTCCTTTTTCACGGAAGCGCCTTCTGTGAGAAGGTTTTTCAAAAGCTTGCCGGAAATCCTCGGATAAAGAGTGGCTTCATCCAAAGCCTTGATCGTGCCCACGAGTATAAGGTTGTCCTCTATGTCTTTTACCTGGGCCTTTCCAATTTTGACCTGGAAACGGTCCTTCTCAAGGTTGTTGAAGGCTTCCAACTCTTTGTTCCTGCAGCCGGACGTTACGGTTACAACCGCAGCGGCGGCAAAAATAAGAAATATATAAATGGATGTTTTTTTCATATGCATAATCATTCCCCCAATGTCCATTTGAATTCGGTATAAGCGGAACAGGCGTCATGTTGCGCCTGTATGTATAAGGTCCTGGATTTATTCAGGGCCAGAGAGACGTCGTTGATCTCAAGTTGGCTCGCCAAACCATTTCTGAAGCGGACCTCGGTAGAGGTCAGAGTTTTTCTGGCGGTTTCCACAGCGGTAGTCTGAGACCTAAGCCTTTCCGATGCTTCTTTCAAGACCAGCCATGCTTTCTTGACCTCAATTTTTATTTTCCGTTCCAGTTCATTAAGGTTCGTTTCGGCTATTTCAGCCTGGATGCCGGCTTGTTTGACCCGTGAAGCAGTTGAGCCGCCGGAAAAAATAGGGAGGGAAAGATTTAAACCAGTCGCCAGGCTCCAATTTCGATTATTGTTACCGGGGAAACCGGAATCGCTCTGTCCTTGGAACTGCCGTGAAGCGAAGGCGTTTAGCGAAGGGTAGTGCGCGGCTTTTTCGATTACGATCATTTGCCGGTAAAGATCCCTCTGGTATTTCATGTTTCTGTATTCCGGCCTTGACGAGAGCGCGGTCTTGTAAAAATCATTTAAGTCGCCAGCGCCATCGTTCGGGACGGCGAAGTCGTCGCTGAGACTAATTCCCGTTTCCGGATCCAGGCCCATCAGATTTATAAGATCTATTAGTCCTTCCTCATAGAGATTCTGTGCCTGGGTTAGGGCAGGTTCGGTGTTTGAAACTTCCACGGTTTGTCTCATGACCGCCAAGTCACTTGCCAATCCTTGTTGATACTGTGCCTTTATAGTGTCGAGATGTTGGCGGGCTAGATTGAGGGTTTCCTTTTGTATGCCGATCATCGCGCTGGAAAGCAGTACCGAATAATACATCTGTTTAACCGATTTCGTTATGCTGTCCTGCGCCATTTTGAGTTGTTCTTCGCTGGCGGCGGAATAGGTGTACGCCATCTTTATCCCCGCATGGACTTTTCCACCCGACCAGAGCACCTGGTTGAGATCAAGCGAGCCGGCGTAGGAATTGTTAAGCCCCACTTTGACTTGCGTATCTCCGAGAAAAGACGCGGACTTCTCTATGTTGCGGGTATACTGTGCGTTGGCGCTCAACTGCGGATAGACGCTCCCATAATATTCTTTTATCCTTGCCCTATACATCTTGCTCGTCGCTTGTGCGGTAACAACGGTGGTGTTGTTTTTAAGGGCGGCTTCCACGGCGCCATTAACGCTCATCTCCAATGGAGCGGCCATCACCCCTCGAAGCATGAATACCGTCGACAACGACGACACAGCCAAGACTTTTAGGCATTTTGCTCCAACACAAATTATGGTCGACCGTCGCCCGGCAAGTTTTTTGTCATAATTTGAGGCAAACTCCGTTTTTACCTCCATGAGAAAGTGGGCAAAAGCACCTTCTATAAGGTGAAGTATGTCGTTTATATATTTTCGAAAAAATTCCCCGTTTCCCACGGCTTTCAAAAAAATATTTCTGATCGTCATGCAGTTTTCCTGTTTTTGTCTTTTTCCATAAAATTACCCACAGGCAAGAATCGTCTAAGGACAAACGCCTTTGGTTATGTTCTGGGAAAACGTCTTAAATCGCTTCATACAATCTTCCATGCTAGTCTTAAAAACAATACGTTCCATAATACCGACCGCAAAACCAAAAGCCAAAATGGCGAGAAAAAGGCTGTCAATGTTCACTCCGCTTTTGATCATGCCTCTATGCCTGAAAGATAGGAGACGTTCCTTGAGATATGAATCTATGGAAAAATCGATCTGTTTGTGGATTTCATTCCGCAATTCAGGATCCACCAGGGAACGGGAAATAATAACCCGGATGAAATCCACGTTTTGATTTTCATGCTTAAGCTTGCGCGTTAGAAATTGATAAATCTCATCCTCGGGCGTTTTCTGTGGAGGATATGGTTTCTGGTTCTTTAGCGCCTCAACGCAAAGACGGTTAATGGCGCAAAGCAAACCGGCTTTGCTCTCAAAATATCGCTGTAACAATGACTCATTAAGTCCCGCACGGTTGGCCACCATTTTAGTGGTGGCAGCGTCGTAACCAACCTCCGAAAAAACTTCAAGCCCGGCATATAAAATCCGTTTTTGGCTTTCCTGCCGGTTCCGTTTCTTCTTGATTTTCACTACGCCGGCTGTATTGTCTGTATTCCTTTTTCGCATAGTCCCCACTATTAATCACATATCATCGGATCGCCATTTTTGAAGCCTGATTACATTAAAAACCAGATCGGGCGTTTATTACGTTGGTTTTAGCTTAACCCCAAATATGCCATCTGTCAAGTATGTAATTACATACTTGATATGATACTGTTGGAGGTATCTCTTTAGCGTTTTGAGTTGATTTTCATTTAAAGAGGATGGGAGCCGATTGCCCTTGGCGGTGATGAAGATAGGCGGATTGAAGAGAAGTCATGGGATTCTGGTTTTGACGATGCAGAGTGTGAATCAAGCTGGTCAAGGTGCTATGCGCTTGGGATCCGTTGATGGTACGGTTCTGAAACGATCGATTGCGGATAATCGGAGCAGGCGAGTCAAATCAGCTTTGAGCTCGTCGATAACTCGAAACGCTAAAGAGATACGCGCATTAACGGCGTTCGAAAGAATCCGGAGCGCTTGGTCGCCGATCGGGGATATGACAGCAATAAAGTTCGTTCGGATTTGATGGGGCGTGGAATTGACCCCGTCATTCCCGCTCGATCCAACAACCGGCGAGCCACTCATCAAGACGGACGATCGTTGCGGCGATATCGAATTGGATAGTTGAACGCACTAACGCATGGATTCCGAATTTCCGTCGGTTGGTCGTTCGTTATGAGCGTTCTACTGATATTTATACGGGTCTCCTTCATATGGCCTGTGCCCTCATTGTCCTACGGAAGGGTTTGGGATGACTTCTAGAGCTTGCCCTGAGCGAAGTCGAAGGGTTAAGCGATCGTGATCTCTTTGGAGAGGTAAACGTCCTGAATCGAGTTCAGAAGTTCAACCCCTTCCTTCATCGGCCGTTGGAAGGCTTTGCGGCCTGAAATGAGGCCCATGCCGCCCGCGCGCTTGTTGATAACGGCTGTTTTCACGGCTTCCGCCATGTCGCTTGCGCCTGAGGAGGCTCCGCCTGAATTGATGAGTCCCGCCCGGCCCATGTAGCAGTTAATAACCTGATACCGGGTCAAGTCGATCGGATGATCGGTTGAAAGGTCTTCGTACACTTTCTTGTGGGTTTTGCCGAAGTTCAAAGCCGTATACCCGCCGTTATTTTCCGGCAGTTTTTGTTTGATGATGTCGGCTTCAATGGTCACGCCCAGATGATTGGCCTGGCCGGTCAAGTCGGCGGCCACGTGAAAATCCTTCTCCTTCGTTTTGAAGGCGTTGCTTCTCAAATAGCACCAGAGAATGGTGGCCATTCCGAGTTCATGCGCCTGTTGGAACGCCTGGCTCACTTCCCAGATTTGACGGCGCGATTCCGGCGACCCGAAATAAATGGTGGCGCCCACCGCCACGCAACCCATGTTGTAACCCTGCTCAACCGAGGCGTACATGGTTTGGTCGAAGGTGTTGGGATACGAAAGGATTTCGTTGTGGTTGATCTTCAAGATGAAGGGAATCTTGTGGGCGTATTTCCGGGCGACGGCGCCGAGAACCCCATAGGTGGACGCAACCGCGTTGGCGCCTCCCTCGATGGCCAGCTTCACAATGTTTTCCGGATCGAAATAGATCGGGTTCGGAGCGAAAGACGCGCCGGCGGAGTGTTCGATGCCCTGGTCCACCGGAAGAATGGAAACGTATCCGGTTCCCTTCAGTCTGCCGTGATCGAAAATGGACTGAAGGCTCTTCAAAACGGGCGTCGGTCGGTCGGAAAGGGCGTAAATGCGGTCAACGGAGTCCGGTCCCGGCAAATGCAGGGACTCTTTTGGGAATTTACATTTATGTTCCAGCAGCGATTTGGCGTCGGAACCTAATAACTTCGCAATATCTTGTGCCATGTTCGTTTTCTCCTTGGATTTAATTAACAATTCGAGGTTGTCTTAACGCCAGTCATTTGGAAAAGGTCCAATCGAGGTGTTGAGACGGGGCCCGTCATAAATGCTTTGCGTGGTTGTGAATATACGAAAGAGAGGCTTCCGATACAAATGCTTTTTGATGGGAGAAAAAGGCGGGGGTAAAATTTGGTTTGATTCCTCCGACGGCGATGTTGTATTGTTTTTGCATGAACTCGTTAGACCAGCTCACCCTTAAAATACAGCAAGCCGCCAATGAACTGAACTCCTTGAAAAAAGAAAAGAAGCAATTCTTGTCCGAAATCGAGCTTCTCCGGGAAGAAATCCAAAAGATGAGCCACGCGTCCCGGGAAAACGAGAAGATGAAGCGGGATCAGGAGCGGCTTCGGGTCAAGCTGGAAAAATTGAACAAAAAAATCGAAAAAGTTTTTATGACCGAGGAACCCATCGCCGTGACGATGGAAGGGGGACCACTTGAAAAATCTCATGAATGACCGGGTCCGGGTTCGGATTTTCGGGCGCGAATATGAAATGGACGCCGGGGGACTCACCCCTCTTGAAGTTCAAAGCCTGGCGGATTTCGTGGATCAAAAGATGCGGGAAATTTCCGAAGCCTCCGCCATTGTCGACACGCAAAAGATCGCCGTCTTGGCGGCCATCAACATCGCCTTGGATTATTTGCAGTTGAAAGAAAATTCCGGGAAAATCCAATCGGACGACATCACGCCTCGTCTCGCCAAACTCCAAGAGATTTTAGACCAAGCCCTCCACGCTTGAGGCCCATCATGGGCCAGTCCGGTATGGACCTCTTCGAGGAACCAAAGCTTCCACCATCCAAAGAATCAGAGCCGTTTGCCGCTCGTCTCGCCCCGCACGATTTCGACGAATTCATGGGACAGGAACATCTTGTCGCTCCTGGTAGTCTGCTTCGCCGCGCCATCGACGCCGATCAACTGGGCTCCTGCGTCTTTTTTGGACCTCCGGGAACCGGGAAAACCGCGTTGGCGCGCCTCGCCGCCCAAAAATCCAAAGCCGCCATTGAATACATTAATGCCGTGACCGCCGGGATTCAGGATTTACGATTGGTAGTCAAACGCGCCCTTGAACGAAAAAAACTGAACGGCCAGAAAACGCTTCTCATTATTGATGAAATCCACCATTTCAACCGCACCCAGCAAGACGCCCTTCTGCCGGATGTGGAACGAGGCAACCTGACTTTGGTCGGCCTCACCACCGAAAACCCGTTTTTCTACGTGAACAGCGCCCTTATGTCCCGGTCGACGGCATTTGAGTTTAAACCGCTGGACCGGACCTCTCTGGAAAAAATCCTGACGCAAGGCGTTCAGAAAGCGGAGAAAATCGTTTCGCCGCACAAAATTGAACTATCAAAAGAAGCTGTCAACCACCTCATTCAATCGTCGGGAGGAGACGCCCGGCGGCTTTTGAACGCGCTGGAGCTGGCCGTCAAAACCACCCAACCATCGAAAGCCCATAAAATTGTTATCGATTTAAAAACAGCGGAAGCCTCCACCCAAACGAAATCGATCCGCTACGACAAAAAAGGGGATGATCATTACGACACCATCTCCGCCTTCATCAAATCCATGCGAGGCGGGGACCCCGACGCCGCCCTCTACTGGATGGCCAAAATGCTTCACGCCGGTGAAGACCCTCGTTTTATCGCCCGGCGCGTCATGATCTGCGCCTCGGAAGACGTGGGGAACGCGGACCCGCAAGCCATCTCCGTCGCCACCGCCGCCGGTCGAATGGTGGAAATGGTGGGCATGCCGGAGGCTCGTATCCCGTTGGCACAGGCCGTCACCTATGTGGCGTGCGCTCCCAAATCGAACGCCTCGTATCTGGCGATCGACGCGGCCCTGCGTGAGGTGGAATCAGGCCCCGCCCGAGAGGTTCCGACGCATTTGAAAGACGCCTCGCAGGACAAGAAAAGTTTGGGGCACGGCGTGGGGTACCTTTATCCGCACGACTTTCCCGGGCACTTTGTCCCTCAAGAGTACATGCCTCAAAAGAAAGAATTTTATCAACCCACCGATGAAGGATATGACACCGTCATCAAAGAACGCCTGGCCAAATGGAAAAAAACGAAACCTCAAAAATAGGCGCGAAAGAGGCCAAGAGGTGGCTGCGCTCTCTCTTGATCCGGCGGCGCCAACAACAGGCCGCCCGCGAACAATCCTCCCACAGCCAAAAAATTATCCGTCACCTCATCCAATCCTCTGTTTTTAAAAAGGCCGCTGTCATCGCCACCTATATCGGGTTTGCCAGCGAAGTGTTGACCGACGGTCTCATCGAAGAAGGGTGGCGCGGTGGGAAAAAGATTTTGGTTCCGATGACGCTTCGAGGATTCGATCAGCCGGCGTTTGTTCTCTTTCAAAAAGGAGACGCCTTGAAACGAACTTCGTTTGGCCCGCTGGAACTCGTTATGCCGAAGAAACCGTTTCCATTTAAGACGGTGGATCTCGTTCTGGTTCCCGGACTCGGATTTGACGCGGAGGGGAACCGGTTGGGATACGGCGGCGGAGTTTACGACCGGCTCCTCCAAAAGACGCCCCGCGCGCATCACATGGGCCTTTTCTTTTCCTTTCAGCAACTTCACAAAATTCCCCGCGAGACTCACGACCTTCGCCTCTCCAGCCTCTGCACGGAATCCGGAATTCAACGCATCAAATAGCGCTGCGTCTCAAGTCGCCGAATCAGAAATGATATGATCCCGCTCTATGCCGCCTTCACACGGACTTTCTGTCATCATCATCGCTCGAAACGAAGAGCACGACATCGCCGACTGTCTTGAAAGCGTGAAACCCCTTGCGACTGAGATCATTTTGGCCGACTCCGGTTCAACGGACCAGACCATTGAGATCGCGAAACGGTTCGGCGTCCAGGTTTTCCACAAAGAATGGGAAGGATACGGCCCTCAAAAACAATTCGCCTTGGACAAAGCCAAAGGCCCCTGGGTTCTCAACATCGACGCCGATGAACGCCTCTCACCCGCTCTTCAAACGGAAATTCGGCAGATTCTCGCCTGGGACCCCTCCATTGCCTCTCACGGCTACGATATTCCGTTTCGCCACACCTTTTTAGGGAAACGCCTCCGGTTCGGCGGCGTGGCGGGGGAAAAACACATCCGCCTCTTTCAAAAAGGCCACGTGACCTACGGAAACAAAAAAATTCATGAGGGAGTCCACCTGGATTCGCCCGCGGGACACTTGAATCATCCCATCGACCATTTGAGTTATCGAAACATCGAGGAATATCTCACGAAATGCAACCTCTACACCTCCCTCATCGCCCAAGAGAAATGGGAGAAAGGGGAACGGTTCCATTGCTGGCATCACCTTCGCCTGCCGATGGCGTTTTTCATGCGATATGTTCTCAAACTTGGATTTCTGGACGGCGAGGCCGGACTCATTTACGCGGCGCTCTCCGCTTATTACACCTGGATCAAATTTCTAAAACTTCGCGACCTTGAGGGGAAAAAATAATGCTCGCTCCGATTCTTATTGGCACAGCCGTTGTCTTAGGGGGCGCTTTGAGCGCGAGGTGGAACTGGTGGCGCCCCAAGCGCGCCGGGATTCCCATTCTTCTTTATCATAAGGTCGGGATTCCGCCGAAAGAATCCAAACTCAAAAAGCTCTGGGTGAGCCCGGAAAAATTCCGGCGTCAAATGGCCTATCTATCCCAAAGAGGCTATCAGGCCATCACCTTCAACGATCTCTATCAACATTGGGACTTAAAATTGGCGCTTCCCAAAAAACCGGTGATCATCACCTTCGATGACGGTTACGTCAATAATTATTTGGAAGCGTTTCCACCTTTGAGGGATTTTGGGTTCCGGGCCACGCTCTTTGTCGTTGTGAACACGGTGGGAGCCGATAACCGCTGGCACAACCCGGCCACCGAGACCCGTATTCCCATGATGACGTGGGCCCAAGTCCGGGAACTGAAGAAAGCGGGATGGGAAATTGGATCTCATACCATGAACCACCCCAACCTCACGAAACTGCCCATGGACAAGGTGAGGGAAGAGTTAACCGAGAGCCGAAAGCACATCGCCGAATTCCTGGGTGAGGCCCCGCTCACGTTCGCCAATCCCTATGGAGCCGGGGAAGACGACCCCCTTATTCGGAAAGCCGTTCAAGACAGCGGCTACCGGTTAGGGATCGGCATTCACGCGGGGAAATGGACCCCTGACCAAATGACCCAATGCCCCTACGGCGTCCCTCGCGTTTTTATTCGAGGGGAGGAAAATATGCTTGATTTTCACCTCCAATGCACCCGGGGCCAGTCCCGGCTGTAAGGTCGGCCTTGGCCTCACTCAACTTTTTATGACACCATTTCTCGCCGCCTTCTCCGTCTTGTATCGAATCGGTCTCGCCTTTGACAAAACGATTCGCTCGCTCTTCGCGTCCACCTTATCTCTTCCCGTCATCTCCATCGGCAATCTCACGTGGGGCGGAACCGGCAAAACACCGCTCGTGTTAAAAACCGTCCACGACATTCAAACGTTGGGAGGCAAGCCCGCCATTTTGACGCGGGGCTACGCCGGACTCCTGAAATCATCGAACCCGATTGTTTATTCAGACGGGTCTCAAAAGAGCCATATGAACGGCGCCGATGAGCCTCGTTTATTGGCGGATAAATGTCCCGGCGTGCCCATTGGCGTGGGGGCGAATCGACGCAAATCAGCCAAACGTATTGAGGCGTCCTTTCATCCTTCCGTTTTTGTGTTGGACGATGGGTTTCAACATTGGCCCATCAAACGAACTCTCGACATCGTCTGCATCGACGCGACGGACCCTTTTGGGGGAACCCCCGTCGGGGGGAATCATCTCATTCCGTGGGGACGACTTCGTGAACCCCTCAGCGCTCTCTCCCGGGCCCACGTGGTCGTTCTGACCCGCACCGAATTATTGAACCCAGAGGAAACGGAGACACTTCGAAAATCAGTTAAGAAGTGGGTGGGGACGGGACACGTGCTGACGAGCCGGTTTATCACTCGCTTTTTCGATAGCGCGGGACATCCCGTTGAAGCGGAGACGTTACGCTCGAAAAACATTGTCGCCGTCTCAGGGATCGGGAACCCGAACGCCTTTGAAAATGGATTACGGCGGATGGGAGGGCTCGTTCTTCCGATGCGCTTTTCGGATCACCAAACCTACACGTCGCAGCATATCGAGCGAATTGAAGCCCAGGCTGAAAACGCGTCCGCCACCGTCGTCACGACGGAAAAAGACTGGATCAAATTGAAAACCATGGAACGGCTCACGGGGTCGCCTCTAATGAAAAAACTGCTTATCAGCCGGGTCGGCATTGAGATGAACCCCCACGACGAACACGCGTGGACGCAAGCGCTCCAACGCGCGCTCAAGAACCCCGTATGACCCCGACGCTCAAACATCGGATTGAATATGGATTCGTCAAAACGGCGGATTTCCTGTTGTTCCTGTTCCCGCGTCCGGCCACGCTCGCCTTCGGGGAAGCGCTGGGGACGCTGATCTCGTGGATACTCAGGCCTCGCAATAAACTCATCAAGGCCAATCTGGCCGCCGCCTTTCCCGAAAAATCGAACGCCGAAATCGAACACATCGCCAAAGGGGTTTGGAGAAACTTAGGGAGGACGGCCGTTGAATTCGTTCGCCTCTCTGAAACCACCGGCGACCGCTTTGATGAATTTTTCTTTATTGAAGGAAAAGAACAATTCGACAAACTCTTGGCTTTAGGGAAAGGCAGTATTCTGATCGGCTTTCATTTCACGAACTGGGAAGTGTTAAGCATTTGCACGGGTCGATATTTCGGCGAAACGTTCGGGATCGCGCGTCCGATGAAAAACCCCTTGGTGGAAGCGTGGGTGCAATCCAAACGATCCGTCAACACCACCAACATGATCTGGCATCGCCAAGCCGCCAAAGCAAGCCTCCGAGTATTAAAAAATGGAAAAAATCTGGGAATTCTGGTGGATCAAAATCTCTACACGGGAGGAGTGTTCGTCAATTTCTTCGGCCGTCCCGCCGCGACCACCACCTTACCGGCTCTCCTTCATTCGCGGACGGACGCGCCGGTGGTTCTAATCTATTCCCTTCGTGAGGGGACCAAATTCAAAATCGTCTATGAACCCATTCCATTGCCGGAGATTGCCGATATGGATCAACGAATTTTTACCCATACTCAACTAATCAACAATTCCATTGAAGCCGTGGTTCGCCGGACTCCGGAGAATTGGTTTTGGATTCATAACCGGTGGAAGCGAAAGCCCGAACCAGCCACGCCGGAACCGGCCTCGCCGGGATCGGCCTCGCCGGGACCGGCCGCGCCTGCCGCCAACGAGGACAAGGCATGAACCAACCTCGAACTCGACAAATCATTTTCGCTCTCGTTGGCATCACGCTTGTTGTGTCGATTTCCGCTTCTTATTTTGCCATCGCCCTCTTATTTTTTCTTTGGATGAATCGAATTTTTCACAAGCCGAAGGGCGAACGGTGGACACCGTCACCGCTCAACCTTCCCATTCTTTTCTACATCCTGTGGGGGATTGTGGCCTGCGCCTCCAACGGATTTTCCAATCCGCGAGAAATCTACAGCGGCCACGACGCCTTTCTCTTGTTCTTCCTCTTCTCACAAGGAATTGAGGCCGACGAATTAACGTCCATCACGAGATGGTTTATTTTCGCGTCTGTTTTCGTCGGGTTCATTGGAATCCTTCAGTTTTTCTCACAAGCCAATTTCCAGCCGACGCCCCGGACCTTCGATATCCCAGCGTATATGCAGGCATGGCCTCTCCGGTTGGTTCACTTTTTTTCGTTGCGGAATGGGCGAGCGGTGGGGTCACGAAGCCATCCCCTCACGTACGCCGAATGTTTTATTCCGGCCCTGTTTATCCTCTTAACATGGCTTCTCTTCATGCACCTCCAACGAAACAAATCCTCCTGGAAAATCGTTGTGGCTGGAGGGGGGGGGCTGGCCACCCTTCTTCTGGGAATCCTCTTTTCTCAATCTCGGGGCGTGTGGCTGGGCGTTGGGCTTGGTCTCGTGATCAATTCTCTTTTGCTTCCAAAGAAGCTTAAATACGTAGGGCTGGTGGGGTTGATCCTGTTCGGATCGCTTTTATGGTTCGCGTCGCCTCAAATACGAACACGCGCCCAGAGCATCTTTTCCATGACTTCCGGCTCGGCCGCCGATCAACAATCCAGCGCCACGCGTTTTTCGCTATGGAAGGCCGCTCTTCAAGAAATCAAACAGAAACCACTTTTCGGAAACGGATTAAAAGAGGTGGAACTTCGAGTCTCCACCCCGCCGGAGGCGGTCGGGAAAACATGGTCGGAAACACACAATTCTTTTCTTCAAGTGGCGCTGGACCGAGGCCTGGTGGGACTGGGGCTGTTCCTATGGATATTGATCGTGGCGTTGGGAACAATCCTTCGAACTCCCAAACCGTGGCGCACCGCGCTCCTCGCGTCCTTTGCCGCTTTCATGGTGGCCGGACTCACCGAATCGTGGATTGGAGATAAAGAAGTCGCCATGATATTTTGGGCCCTGTTGGGAGCGGCGGAACATCTGAGGAGACAAGGCAATCGTGATGAAAAAATCAAAAACTAAAGCGGTTTTTCTTGATCGAGATGGAACCCTCTTGCGAGAGCGAGGGTATCTATCGCGTCCGAAAAATTTCCATTTCTATAAGAGCGTTTTCCCGGCGTTGCGTCTGCTGCAAAAGAACGGATACAAACTGGTTATCATCACGAATCAGTCCGGCATCGGCCGAGGTTATTTCTCTGAAACACAACTCAAACGGGTTCATGACGCGTTGCGGCTTTCTTTACGAAAAAAGGGAGTGCGTATCGACCGGATTTACTATTGCCCTCATGTACCGAACGCCGGATGCGCCTGCCGGAAACCGCGCCCCGGAATGATTCAGAAGGCGAAGCGCGATCTCAACATCGACCTCTCGTCTTCGTACCTGATCGGCGATCAAACACGGGACATTCAATTGGCCCAAAACGTTCGCGTCAAAGGCATTTTGGTGCTCACCGGTTTCGGGCGATCCGCTAGACGCGAGGCGGCGAAACATTCGACGAAAGTGGCGACGAATTTGATGACAGCCGGCCGCTGGATTGTGGCTGACGCCCAACGCCCCTAAAAGGACCGCCCGCTCTTATGAACGACATCGTCATGCGACTGTTCTCACGGAAATCAGTTGTTTTGTTTTTTCTTATCGCGCTGAATGGGTTTGTCCTCTGGCGTTGGATGCATCAAGACGCCCAACCTCTTTCGTGGGACGAGTCCATTCACATGAGCGTGGCCTGCGATATTCATGACGGGCTCGCTCGCCACGACTGGATGGTGCTTCTTAAACCCGCCACCTTCAACTACCCGCCGATCTATCATCTCACGTTGGCGTTGGGCATGAACGTCGTTAAAAATCTGGCGGATGTGGGGGCCTTCGTCAACTTTTTCTATTTGGTTTTGCTGATGGTCTGCGTGTATTTTATCGGAACGCATTTCTTGGAGCCCGAGCACGCGCTCACCGCCGCCTTTCTCATTTCCTGTTATCCCATTATCGCCGATATCGCCCGTTTTCCCATGACGGATCTGGCCTTGACGGCCTTCGTCGCCCTGGGATATCTGTGCCTGGTCAAATCCGAACATTTTGAAAACGTCTTCTGGTCGCTCCTCTTTGGGGTTTCCGTGGGGCTCGGCATGCTCATCAAATGGACGGGTGTTTTTTACCTCCTGGGGCCGCTCGTCCTCAGCCTGTGGCATGGACTCTCGGAAAAGAGATTCAAGTCCATCGCTCTTTCCATGGCGCTTGCCGGCCTCCTCATGTTGCCGTGGTATTCCATCAATCTCATTGTGTTCATGAAACGGATACTCTTGAACAGCAGCTTGCCGCCGGCGGGGGGAATGAATTTGGGAGCCTGGAATTGGCTGTGGTATTGGGCCGGGCTCTTTGATCAACTGTATCTTCCGTTTTTCCTTCTATTGATTCCCGGTCTTTTGGTGTTTTTCTGGAAGCCTAAATTTTGGTCCCTTTTTCTTTGGTTTGTCGTCCCGATGATTTTCTTCACGTTCCTTAACAACAAAAACACGCGCTACACGATGCCGGTTTTGCCGGCCGCCGCTCTTCTCAGCGTCGCGTGGTTGCCGCCCTTCCGAAAAATTCCGCTGATCATCGTCAATATCATCGCGGCTCTTTTCTTTGTGACCTTCCATTTTTTTCCGGCGGTTCATGCCGGATTCAACTTAGGTCCCGTCCCTGTCCCCATCCTCTCGTCCCGCGAACCGGTTAAAGCGGATTGGCAACACAAAGCGATTCTGGACAAAATCCGGGAACTCAAAGACCCGCAAACGCCCTTCGCCCGGGTTCTGCTTCTGTCGAACACGCCCTTTTTCCACAACAATTCGTTGGAGATGACCGCCCGGTCTCTGGGCGTCAAAGGCGTCTCGTTCCGAGGACCGGCCAAGAAAAGATGGCTGGAGCTCTACGAATTCATTCTGATCAAAACCGGTGATCTGGGGCCTGACTTTACGATCGGCACCGTCAAAAATTGCGTCGATTTCGTTTCGAACCCGCCCGATTGGTTTCGAAACGTGTATCAGGAGGCGGGGCGATGGCCGTTACCAGACGGGTCGCAGGGCCTTCTTCTGCACGCCTCGCCCAAACCGCAAAATATCCCGTTCGACGGCCTCTTCAACCTGGAATTGGGAGAGTTTCAAATGCCCAACGTGGTGGCCCAAAAAGTGTCTTTCAAAGCCGTTCCCCTTTCGCCCGCGCAAACCGCCGTGGGCCGGCTCAAGGAATTGGACTTCGCCTGCGCCTCGCTCTCGTATAAAGATTTCACGATTGAAAACGTCTCCCTCCGCTTCATCCAACCACAACTGAATGTCCCGCTCTTTCTGGAGAGCCAGGAAATCCAATTGATCGGATTGGCGCGGCTCCAACCCCGCGTCACCTTAAACGCCGACACTCTTCTCGCGTACATCGCGAAAAAAGCCAAGTTCCTGAGAGAAACAGAGGTGGACTTTGAAAAGGAAAAAATCAAACTCAAAACGAAAGCGTCGGGCGTGCCCCTCACGCTTCAAGCCTCCGTTTGGGTTCAAGGCGATGCGTTGCACACTCGGTTGGACTCTCTAACGGTCGCGGGAATCCCACTCCCGTCGTTCCTTCTCCAAAGCGTCACCAACCGAACTGTCGCGTTGACGCCGAACGATGAAATCCCATTTTATTTGGACATTCACTCCATCCAAGGAAAAGGAAAAACGCTCGTTATTGAGTAAGGGGTAACGTATGAAAGACCTGTGTCGATCCATCTTGTTATCAGCCATCCTCCTTCTGCTATCAAACCCGGGGCAGGCCGAAGACGCCGCCGCGCTTGTCCTTTCATCGACAACGAAGCCGATCCACCTTCCCCGGGCGGAGAACAAAGCCTTTGAGGTGGGAGAAAAGCTGGAATTTAATATCCATTACCAATTTATCGATGCCGGAGAAGCGACGCTGGAAGTGCAAGAAGGGTCCCTCGTCATGGGCCGGCGGACGTTCAACATTCTCTCCACCGCCAAATCCAACAGTTTTATCGACGTGTTTTTCCCGGTTCGAGACATCAACGGCTCCATGACAGACCGGGACTCGTTGGCCTCCATCACCTTCCATCAAAACCTGCATGAGGGGCACTACAAAGTCATTCGAAATACAACAATCCAATATGACGCCGGCAAATACGAGTTCACCCGGTATTACAAAGGACAAACCCAAACCTCCGCCGGCCCCATCACGCAACCGGTCCATGACATTCTGTCGGCCTTCTACCTGACTCGAACGCTTGCGCTCATCCCGGGAGGAGACTATGAATTTCCCGTTTTTTCCGACGGAGAACTTTATCCGCTGGACGTCAAAGTGGATCCGCAAATCGAGACGATCCGCGTGAAGGCGGGGAAATTTGAATGTCTGAAAGTGACTCCCATTGTTGTGGGGGATACGATTTTCCAGGCGTCCAAAGGAAAAATGACGATTTGGATGACCAACGACGCCCGTAAAATGCCTGTTTTGATCCGTTCGAAGGCCGCCATCGGGGCATTTGACGCGGAATTGACGCGTTATTCTCCGAAATAATTCGCCCCCATTCATCTTTTCCTTGTCTTTCCACGGCGCAAACAAATAGGATAGAATCATCCCCCTATGAAAAATTCATCTCCGCTGGGCAATAAAAGAAAAACCATCGACTCGATTGATTCGGAGTTGCTGGCGCTCTTAAACAAGAGGGCGGCCATCGCCGTTGAGATTGGGAAAATAAAAGAAAAAAACGGCGACGATATTTTCTCCTCCGCGCGGGAGAGGGAAATCCTGGAAAGGCTGACAGAGGAAAGCCGTGGACCGTTGTCACCGGACGCGGTTGAAGACATCTTTCAGTCCATTTTAACCTCCTGCCGCTCTCTTCAGAAACATTTCCAAGTCGCTTTTTTCGGACCCGAAGCGACCTTCACCCATCAATTGGCGCTGAAACACTTCGGGACCAATTGCGGTTACACGCCGGTTCCATCGATCAAAGATGTGTTCCGCGAAGTGGAAATGAAACGGGCGGACTATGGTGTCGTCCCGGTTGAAAATTCAACCGAAGGCATCGTGAATCACACGCTGGACATGTTCGTGAATTCGGAACTCGTGATTGTGGCGGAGCGAGAAGAACCGATTACCGAAAACCTCTTTTCATCCTCCGGGAACTTAAAAAGCGTGAAATCGGTGTATTCACACCCGCAACCTCTGGCGCAATGCCGGGAGTGGCTGGACACGCATTTGCCCGGGGTCGCCATTCATGAAGCCGCTTCGACGGCCGACGCCTCTATCCGAGCAACGCTGGACCCATCAGTTGCCGCCATCGCATCCGCATTGGCTGGAAAACTTTATAATTTGAAGGCCATCGCAACGAAAATTGAGGATTCGGCGGACAACATGACACGGTTTCTCATCATCGGCCGCGCGGTCACGCCGCCCAGCGGCCACGACAAGACGTCGATTCTTTTCTCGGTCAAAGACCGGGTGGGCGCGCTCTATGAAATGCTGAAACCGTTTCGAAAAGCGGGGCTTAACCTCACGAAAATCGAGTCCCGCCCCACCAAACGGAAAGCATGGGAATATATTTTCTTTGTGGATTTCATTGGCCATCATTCTGAGAAACGAGTTCAAAAAGCGCTGGCGGAATTACAGAAGAACTGCACGCGCCTGAAAATTCTCGGGTCCTATCCGTTTATCAATTAATCGATTCCCTGGCCCTCATAAAGGCATAACAAACAGACATCATGAATAAACTTCAGCCCCCGATATCGGTTCGTCCGGAACTGCAGAAATACAAGGAATACATTCCCGGGCTTTCCATTGAGGAAATCAAGAGGCGCTACAGCCTGACAAAAGTCATTAAGCTGGCGTCCAACGAAAACCCGTTGGGCCCCTCGCCGAAGGCCGTGGCGGCGTACAAGAAAGCGGCGGAGGGGATATTCCGCTATCCGGAATCCCGAAGCATCGATTTAAGGCGAATGATCTCGAGCGGTTTCAGCCTGGATCTGGAACAAGTCATTATCGGCGCCGGATCCGATGAAATCATCGAGCTTCTGGCCAAGACGTTTTTAACGCCCAAGGATGACATCGTTGTTTCGGCCTCGGCCTTCATGCAATACCGCCTGGCCGCCGATCTCATGGGGACCAACGTCATCACCGTCCCCATGAAAGGCATGAAACACGACTTGAAGGCCATGGCCGCGGCCGCCACGAAAACAACCAAGTTTGTTTTTATCGCGAACCCCAACAATCCGACGGGAACGTATAACTCGACGAGCGAAGTGGAGTATTTCCTATCCGTGCTTCCTTCCCAGGTCGTTCCGGTTTTTGACGAAGCCTATTTCGAATACGCCGTGGTCAAAAAAGATTACCCCTCCATGATTGATGAATTTTTCAATAAACGGCCGATGGTGGTCTTGCGCACGTTTTCCAAGGTCTTCGGATTGGCGGGACTCCGGGTGGGGTACGGCATCGCGCCGGAGGCCCTGGTGCGCGCCATGGATAAAATCCGCCAACCCTTCAATATTTCCGTCGCCGCTCAAGTGGCGGCCGAAGCGGCCTTTTATGATTCCGACTTCGTCAACAAATCGGTTAAGATGAACGAGGAGCAAAAAGACGTTCTCGCTGGAGAACTAACAAAAATGGGGTTTTCCGTCGTTCCCTCCGCCGCCAATTTCCTGCTGTTTAACGTGCAACCGTTGACAGGCCATGTGGTCTTTGAACGAATGCTCCGGAGGGGAATTATCACGCGTTCCGTCGATGAATATGAACTGCCGGAGTATCTTCGCGTCACAGCCGGGACGCCGGAAGAAAACAAAAAGTTTCTTCAAGCCTTAAAGGAGGTTTTTGAACAAAAATGATTCTCACACTAAAGACAGGCACCAGCAAAAAAGAAGTCGATAACGTTATCGCGAAAATCAAAGAGCTCGGGTTCACGCCCTCGCTCTCCCGTGGAACCGAACGCGTCGTGATCGGCGTGATCGGGGATAAAGCCATTGTCCATAAGGACAAATTCGCCACGATGGAGGCCGTCGATTTCATCACGCCGATTTCGAAACCCTATAAACTGGTTTCGCGTGAATTCAAAAAAGAAAACACCATCGTCTCCATCGGAAAAGACGTTCATGTGGGGAGCAAACAAGTGGTCGTGATCGGGGGCCCCTGCTCCATCGATACCAAAGAGAACCTGATCCTCACGGCCCGTGAAATTAAAAAAGCGGGGGGGCATCTGTTGCGGGGCGGCGCCTTTAAACCAAGAACCTCTCCCTATTCCTTCCAAGGCCTCGGCGAAAAAGGGTTGGAGCTATTGGCGGAAGCGAAAAAACTCACCGGGCTTCCGACGGTCACCGAAGTGATGGACCCTCGCCAGGTGGAACTCATTTGCGAATACGCCGACGTGCTTCAGATCGGCGCGCGAAACGCCCAGAATTTCGACCTCTTGAAGGAAGTGGGGCAATGCGCGAAACCGGTTATTCTCAAGCGCGGTTTTGCCACGACCGTTGAAGAATGGCTGATGTCGGCGGAATACATTGTGTCCAAAGGGAACCATCAAGTGATTCTCTGTGAGCGGGGCATTCGAACCTTCGAAACCGCCACGCGGAACACCTTGGACTTAAGCGCCATTCCCGTCGCCAAACATTTGAGTCACTTGCCCGTGATGGTGGACCCCTCCCACGGCGTCGGCGTCCGGGAGTACATTGTTCCGATGGCGCTCGCCGCGATCGCGGCCGGGGCTGACGGCGTCATGGTGGAAGTGCATCCGGTTCCGGCGGAAGCGCTGTCGGATGGGCATCAAGCGCTTCTTCCCATCCAATTCCAGCACATGATGAAGCAAATTAAACTCGTCGCGGAAGCCGTGGGCCGAACCATTTAATGATAAACGTTTGTATCGTCGGACCAGGACTGATCGGAGGTTCTCTGGGCATGGCGCTTCGGCGCCGGCGCTCCAAGGGAAAACGAGCCTATGGGGTCACCGGCCTGGGCCGGTCCCGGTCTCACCTCAACACAGCCCGGCGGTTTCACGCGCTCGATGACGCCTCAACAGCTCCGGCATCCGTGATTCCCGCGGCCGATGTGGTTGTCCTCTGCCTCCCGGTCCAAACCATCGTTCCGTTCGCGAAACGAATTCTTCCCCTCATGAAGAAAGGGGCCGTTCTGACGGACGTGGGCAGCGTTAAAGGCCCTGTGGTCGATCAACTGAAACCCCTGCTCGCGAAACGTCCAGACCTCACCTTTGTCGGCGGGCATCCATTGGCCGGTTCGGAAAAAAGCGGCGTGGAGCACGCCCGGGCGGATCTCTTTAAGGGAGCCATCTGCATTTTGACCAAAGATGGTTCAAAGAAAAAAACAAACGTTATCGAACGCCTCTGGCGTGACGCCGGCGCTCGTTGCCTGCACATGACGGCCCGCGAACACGACCACGTCGTGGCCATGACAAGCCACCTTCCACACCTCTTGGCCTTTTCCTTGTTTCAATTGGTTCACTCTTCCTCCAAACACGAACCGCGTCTGCGGGCTATCGCCGCCAGATCGTTTAATGACATGACTCGAATCACGGCCTCAGACCCGACTCTCTGGTCGGGCATCATCGCGGCGAACCATCAAGAAATTAAAAAAGCCGTCAGGCATTTTTCCGCCACACTGACTTCGCTTCTCTCAAGCCCCGCGCCACGCATACGAAAGATGTTGACCCATCTCTCCCAAGAAAAAAAGAAGTGGTAACCCGGTGGAACGCTTAATCAAACCTCTCTCGAAATTGAGCGGGCGCGTTCTCGTTCCACCCGATAAATCCATCACGCACCGCGCGTTAATTCTCTCCGCCCTCGCCGAAGGAACGTCAACCATCGAGACTCCGCTCGAGGCGGAGGATTGCCGGTCCACCGCTCACGGCCTCCAAAGTCTTGGGTGCCAAATTGATTTTCAACCCAAACAGTGGACCGTGAAAGGCCGAGGTCTCTGGGGGTTGATGAAACCGCGGGGGCCCCTGGACTGTGGCAATTCCGGAACCACCATGCGGCTTCTATCAGGACTTCTGGCCGCTCAAGATTTTGTGACGGACTTAACCGGAGACGCGTCCCTCTGCAAACGTCCCATGGACCGGGTGGCTCGTCCTCTTGAACAGATGGGCGCCCGGATGACGATGACCGGGGGGAAATTCCCTCCCTTGACGATCAATGGAACGCGAAACCTTAAACCAATCGATTGGAAAAATCCCGTTTCCAGCGCTCAAGTTAAATCCGCCGTTCTCCTGGCGGCGCTTCACACGATCGGCGAAACGATTTACGAAGAGCCCTTTCTGTCCCGAGACCACACGGAACGCATGCTCAGCGCCTGCGGCGTCAACGTTCGCCGAGAAGGCGCCCGAATACGGCTGGCCGGGCCGGCTCGTCTTAAAGCGCAGACCTGGCGCGTTCCCGGCGATTTTTCCAGCGCCGCTTTTTTTATTGCCGCGGCGCTTCTCGTCAAAGAATCCCACGTCACGCTTGAATCCGTCAATCTCAATCCGACCCGGACAGGGTTCCTGTCCGTTTTAACGGCCATGGGAGCCGCCATTGACGTCGCCAATTCCAACGACGTCGGGGGAGAACCCGTTGGAAACGTGATCGTCCGCGGACCCGCTCGGCTCAAAGGGATCACGTTGAAGAAAGCGGACGTCCCTCACTTGATCGATGAAATTCCGCTTCTCGCGGTCGTGGCCACGCAAGCGCAGGGAACCACGGTGTTAGACGATGTCGGCGAACTGCGCGTCAAAGAGTCCGACCGGATTCACGCGATGGTCCAGAACCTCTCTTCCATGGGCGCCTCCATTAAAGAAACTGAGACCGGCATGATCATCGCGGGCCCCACCCCTCTTCACGGGGCCGTTGTCGATTCCTGCTGTGACCATCGAATCGCGATGTCCATGGCCGTCGCGGGCCTCATCGCCTCCGGCGAAACCCACATCAATCAATGCGAATGCGTCTCCATTTCTTTCCCTCAATTTTGGGAGACGCTCGACACTCTCAAATAACGATGGCTGAAAATCGAATCCCTAAAAAAAGTTGGATCGGCCACTTCGTCTATGATGCCTCGTGCGTTTTGTCGAGGATACTCTTTACGGTTTTCTGGCGCCTTGAAATCAGAGGCGTCAACCACATCCCCAAACACGGCCCCGTCATCATTGCCGGAAACCACAAATCGTACGCCGACCCGCCGTTGCTCGGATCCAGCGTCCCCCGAGAAGTCCATACATTGGGCAAGAAAGAACTCTTTTCGTTCCGTCCCTTTGGATGGGTGATTCGACAGATGAACGCTCACCCGCTCAATCGATCCAGTGGAATAGAAGCCCTCAAATTGTCTCAGGAACTTCTGTCCTGCGGTTTCGCGTTGATGGTGTTCCCGGAAGGAAAACGAATAAAATCCGACTCCTTGGGCCCTCCCAAACCGGGGATTGGCCTGTTGTCCATGAAAACGGGAGCCCCTATTATTCCAACGTACATTCACAACAACGGACATTTGCTCAAGGGCCGAAAACTGACCATCACGTTCGGCGCCCCCATTCATCCGCTTCCTCACCACACGTATCAATGGCTGGCGGAGGAAGTGATGCGAGAAATTCAGAAACTAAAAGATCAGATAGAGGGCGCCTGATCCCTGCCGTGAGGCGGCCTGGTGTTGTATAATTCACAAATGGAAACTCTCAGAAAAAAACTGGAATCGCCGTCCTTGGCGTATGTGTTCAAAAAAGCGCTCTACCTCAACACGACCTCCCGGTGTCCCTCCGCTTGTCGTTTCTGCATCAAATTTTCGTGGTCCTATAAATTCCATGGGTACGAGCTCAAACTACCGAAGGATCCAACCGTCCCTGAATTATTGAACGCCATCCCGAACGACCTTCGCCCCTTCGATGAGGTCGTCTATTGCGGCTATGGAGAATCCACCTACCGCCTCGCGGATTTGCCGGCTCTCTCGGAGGCGCTGAGAAAAAGGGGGGCGCGCCGGATACGGCTGAACACGATTGGGCTCGGTAATCTCATCCAGGGGCGGGATATTGCCCAGGATCTGTCCAAAGTCGTTGACGCCGTTTGTATCAGCCTCAACACAACAGACCCGGTCGCTTATCTTGATCTGGTTCGTCCCTTACCTGAATATAAAAATCAGGCGTTAACGTCCGTCCAGGAATTCAGCCGGTCGTGCGTCAAATGGATTCCCGACACGACCATCACCACCGTCGACATGCCCGATATAGACGCCAAATCCGTTGAAACGTTTGCCAAATCGATCGGAGCGAAATTCCGGCTCCGGCCCTTTTTGGACGAATACGAGGATCAATAAATGACCCCGGGAAAATCCTTTTTATTTATCGTTTTTTGTTTCTTCTCCGTTGTCGCGTTGGGAATGTCTCTATCTCACGCCTGGCGAATCAACAAAAAACTCGCTTCCGAGGCACACAGGCAGACGCAGACCGCCTCCCTGGTCCCGGCTGCTCCGACACTCATTGAGGCCGCGCAAGGCGACGTCCTCACCGAAAAAAAATGAATTCATCGCTCTCTCTAAAAAAAAGTTTTTTATCGATCCCGTTTCTCTCGGTTGGAATCCTCATTTTTTATTGTTTCACCGGTTGCGCCTCAAACCCCACGGGGCCCCTCCGCCCATCTCAGAGCGTCGACAGAGCCTCAAAACAGCTCGATAGCGCCGCCGCAAAAACGCCGTCAACCGACATCGCTCCTTCGTCGCTTCAGGAGAAGAAACAACATCCGGACCTGAAATCGATTGCCTTGTTTTACACCCCGCATCCGGAGGGGGACTTGGATGGAATCATACAGCTATTAACCCGGTATCCGTCCCTGCGCCTGACACTGATCTTCCCGCCCAATTACTTTACCTTTGAGGGGCGCAAATCCAACATCGACAAATTCCGGTCGTTTCAGAGCTCGGGGCAAATTGAAATTGGCCTCACCTTGGACAACCAGCCCATCCTGTCCCTCTTAAGCGATATCAAACAGGCGGCGATAGACACGGCCAATTGGGAATTTGATTACGCGTGGCCGGAAGATATCGCGGCCCAAATCGCGCGGGGAAGCGGGGCCTACCAAAAAAAATGGACACAGCTCCCTTCCGGAATCCTTCCGCCCTTCTTCAGCCTTTCTCCCTCCGTTGTCAAAGCCCTGCAAGGGTTCCGATTGCATTGGGTTCTATGTCAACCGGACGCGAAGTGGGGAATCGATTTCATCGGTTCGATGGCGCTCCTGGTGCCTCCAAACAAAGGGCCGGAAAACCCCAATCTCACTTCAACAGAACCGGAGGACGTTTCTCTCCTGGTCTCGGATGTGGCGTCTCATCCCTTTTATTTTGTGGACGGCAGTCGTTGGCCCGATCCGAATACGGAGCAGGCGTTTTTAAGAAAAATGGCGAAATGGTCGCTTGATCATTCGTCCATGACGCTGTTGACCGGCCGTGAATTGGCGGAACGCGTCGGGAACGAATATCCGCTGCCGAAAGACAACACGATCTACAAACAAGACCACTCGCTGTGGGTTAAAACCGTTCAACAAAAACTGGCGTGGCAAGCCCTGGCCGATGCCCGGAACGTGGTGGAACGGTATAAAAATTCAGGGCAGGCCACGCTCCCCAAATTGGACGCCGCTCTGGAAGAGATTTACACGGCCGAGAGCGGCGAGTTTCTCCTGGCGCTGGGAGAAGCCGAAGGGTCGCTCACCTCGAACGAACGTAATTTCCTGGCCACGCTGGCCAACGTGTACCGCCTAAGCGGAGTCGAAGTGCCGCACAACTTAACCCAGTGGTTCTCAAGTCGAAAATGGAAAATCATCAAACCGGAAAAATCTCCAACCGATCGTCCTTTTTTTATCCCGGGCGAACAATCGATGACGTGGATGGATCCGGTGGGAGATGATGTCGGGGGCGGCGAAATTGTTTATCCGACGGGACGCTACGAAAAGGGGACATTTGACTTAAATCTCGTTCAGATGAGCTGGGATGAAACCAAAGTCCTTTTCAAAGTGGGTTTCGAGGGAATGTCTCCGGACAATCAAAACATCGTTATGCCCTTGACGGATATTTATGTGGACGTCAATCGCATTCCGGACGCGGGAAGCATCACCCTTCTCAAACAGCGCGGAGGAGCGACGCTCAATCGGGAGGCGGCGTGGGAGTACGCGGTCTCGTTCAATCCAATCACAGGCCATCTGTTTCAATCGATTCCGAGCAATCCACCCCGGAAAGTCCTCACGATCACGCCCGTCGTGAACTCGTCCAGCAAAACCATTGAAGTCACCCTTCCTCGCCAGGCGCTCCGCGGCGACCCCGCTCAATGGAGGCTCACCGTTGTTGTCATGGGATCAGACACTCGAAGAGAAGGAACGGAACTCACTCCCGTGGCGGTCAATAATCAACCCAATTCAAAGAGTTTCGGTGGGGCGCAACCGGGCCGGCAGGCGCCGCCTTTTATCGACATCTTGGCTGAAACAATCGAGGGGCAAAAAACCGTTTTGGGGGCGTATCTTTTCGGCAATCCCGTCACACTGCCCTTTGTGGAAGTCCCTTAAGAATTTCCGGCCCGCCGAAGAGGTCGTTTGTAGATAACAACCCCACCCGCCTTATGAATCTCAGGGTAGTACGCCGCAAATAAGTCATTTTGTTTTTTATCGTTTTTATCCACCACAATGTATTCAATGCCATAAGAATCAAACAACGGAGACGCAGGCGAAACGTACATCGCGTCAATGTCCTTCTCGAGTTGAGCGCTTGAGTATCCGTGGGTCCAGGCCGTGGCTGGAAACGTCAAAAGAACTTTCCGGCCTGTCAGAGAAAACAACCATTGATCGGTTGTGGGCCGGGAAAGCCAGGTTGAATCCGGATCCGTGTGGTTCCGAACCCATGCCGCCAGTGAGAATTCTTCTTTGGAAAACATGACATAGATGGACAATCGTCTTTGAAGCAGTCGATAATCGTCAATGAACCCGGATAAAACCATCAACACGAAAAGAGCCATGGGAACGGGCAGAAGAAACGGCCGGAGCCGTCGGAAGGAACTGACCCGGATCGCATTCAAAAGCCAATGGATGGCATAGGCCGCCAATCCAGAGAAACCGAGTGAAGCCCACACCAACAACTTGGTATTGTCCCAACTCCACGGCTGAAAAATAAAAAGGTTGATCGCGGTAAAGAGAATAAAAAAAGGCAAGAAAGTGAGAAAATACGTCAGGCGCTGTTTTCTACCATCGGCTGATGAAAGGAGAAGGAGGAAGCCCAGAATCGCCGACAGGGGAACAAGGCCCCAATTCCTCCACCAAAAGACAAACCAATTGATTCCGTTTTCAGCGGCCAACCATCCCGGGAACCACCGAATGAAATGATGCTGCGTTACATGGGTCGCCGTCAGGATCCATACCAAGGGGAGTCCGATAATCGACAGGATCAAGAAAAAAGACCCCCAATCCACCCATTGTTTCTTAAACGTCATCTCAATCGGAGAAACCAAATCCGCTCCCAACCAGCAAGCCAAAATAACACAGGATGCCAAGAACGAATGCGTATGAATAAAAGGCATCACGCCAAGCAGGACCCCCGCCCATAGGAGACGGCGTTTCCCGTTGAAGAAACCCTTCGCCTGATTGTTCCGCTTAACGGGAGACCGGAAATACGTCCAGACCCATGCCAGCGCTAAAAGCGCCAGCGGGAATCCATGATTAAAAGCGCGCTGGGGCAACACCATGCTGTCAATCACGGACACCCATGCGATGCCGCACTGATCCAAACAGGTATATCTTTGGGGAGGAGACAAGAGCGTTGAAAACGGGGAAGAAGAAGCAAAAATATCCTGAAAAAAATAGAGGAATCCCATCCCGCCATTGAAAAGAAAGATCATGGAAGCGGTCATGCCAATGGAATGGGATCGAAACAAGGCCTTATAGAACGTGAAAAGGGCAAACACCAACAAGAGAGAAAAGAAATAACTTGGAACGATAAAAGCGGTTAGAAAAGGAACGCCGGCGCGAATCAATACGGCGGAAAGAAAATTACACAAAAAGGGATAATTGAAAGGGACCCCATACACCAGCGGATTGCTCAAAAGGAATAATTTTCGAAAGGCCATGGCGGATCCCATCGCGAAGTGGACATTCCAATCCCGCCATAAATTGACGGCCGAAAAACAAAGATTCCCATCCTTGTCATAAAAAAAGACGCGCGCCCAAAGAACCGTGAAATAAAGGAACCAAGAAGAGAAGAAAAGAAAGACAGGAAAAGAAAAGGCGGGGTATTTTCTTTTAAGAAACCGGAGGATCATCACTTAATTTCAGAACTGAATTTATTGATCGGATAAAGGTACTTTCTGGGGATGATTTTTCTTTTTGCATCCGACTCGCGTTTCCAAAAGAGATGAAGGGAGGAGACTCCGGATGACTCAAAATACTCCAGTTTGACCATATGATACCCGGCTCCAAGAGCGATGACGCCGCTTGTTGTCGCCTCGTTTTGTTGTTTCCAGTTATCAATCACATTATACGTATCGACCCACAACCGAACCCCGTCATCCGATGCAGCCGTGAATTCAACTTTTTCCGCCCTCTTCATATAAATATATCCGATCCAGCGAACCGAGTAATGGTCTCTGGGGAAATTGGGGAGGGGCGGCTTAGCACCCCAGGAAAAATCAATTGTTGGATCAATTCGAACAAAACCGATTCGATCAAAATTTTCACCCTTGAAATACGTGCCCGTCAAACCTTGGCGACGATCGCCTAAGAAACTCCACGAGAAGAGGCCGATGGCCAATACAATCAATAGGCTCACAACCACGCTGATTTTGCTGAGACGGCTTAAGGAAGCAACCCGTTTAAAGAAGGAAACGCCGGTCCGCTTCTCCAATGCGCGGCGGACAACAATGAGCGCATGCTCCATATGATCCAGAACTTCTCTCAACCGCAGGGAATCAACCACGCCATCCGGAGATTGGGACTGAACCAACACCTGATCCAGGAAAGACTGATCCAATTCCCAATGGATCAAACAGCTCTTGAGATCCGTTTCAAACAAGGATTTCATCTCGGAGTCCGCCTCCCGGAGGGAACGAATCAACTGAGACAAGAGGGTAAAGGCATAATGGGCAACGACTCCGGTGGAAGCCAAATGGTCAATTTCGTAGAGCAAAACGGCACTCTCATACGCTTTATACGCATGATTTATTTTTTTGAGCGCCTGTTCTCTCAGCGTTGCCGTGTTATCCACTTAAACTCCGATAAAAATCACATCGTGACATCGGTCCAGAAGTTTAAAATATCATATCGGTGTCGGCGGCACTAATAGATTTTTCTTCTGAATCCAGAAGAAGAGATTTCGAAATGTCCTCACATTTTGGTATTCTTCCGTCTTCGTTTTTGAATTTACGGGGCTGTAGCTCAGCTGGGAGAGCGCTTGATTTGCATTCAAGAGGTCGTCGGTTCGATCCCGNNCCTGCATGGCATGCAGGAGGTCGTCGGTTCGATCCCGATCAGCTCCACCATCCTTCGCCAAGGCTTCGGATGGTTTGTATGGTCAGACCCTCCGTAGTTTTAGCGTAGGAGGGCTCCACAATGTTCCATCTGCGAGGATTCTCTTGTGTTAAAAGTTATTGCTGGCGAAGCTCGAGGGAGGGTTCTCCAGACATTGCCCGCGAAACACGTCCGCCCGATTATGGCCCGCATTAAAAAATCCCTGTTCGATATTATCCGCCTGAGAGTTCCGGATTCGCGTTTTTTGGATTTGTATTGTGGAACCGGTCCCGTGGGAACTGAGGCCTTGTCCCGCGGCGCCCGATCCGCCACCTTTATTGAACGAGATCCCCAGTGTGTGCGGCTTCTAAGGGAAAACCTGGAAACGCTGAAATTTTCAGAACGCGCGTCGATTCACATGCTGGACGCCACCGACACGCACTCGATGATAACCGGCCCCTTTGATCTCATTTTCATGGGACCACCGTATAAGGATGATGAGAAAAAGCCGTTGGCGCTGGTGGGTCCGACGCTGGCGAATATCCATCGTCATCACTTATTCGCGCCCGGAGGGTTGATCATCGCGCAACATCACAAAAAGGAACTTATTGAGCTTCCCGGCGAGACATGGGCCGTTAAACGTCAGGAAACCTATGGGGATAGCGTTTTGACATTTATCGGGGAATCCGTTTAATATGGCTTTTCTCAGCGGGTTCTTGAAAGACATCAAGGACGGCTGGACCTCCTTTAAAAATCGAAACCAGATCATTGAATTATCGTTCTCACGGGTTCAAGCGTATTCTCGGTGCCCGCTCATGTACAACCTGGTGTACAACCGCGGATGGCGATCGGGCCCCAACGGGTCCATGGCGCTGGGGCTCTCGCTCCACCGGGCGCTGGCCGCTTATTTTTCCGAAGAGAACAAGTCAAGAACGCTGGATCAATTGAATGATATTTATGACCACGTCTGGGTGAACGAAGGGTATAAAAACACCCAAGAACTCCTCGACACCTATGACGGCGGGCGGAAAATGCTGGGACGTTTTTTTGAACGGGATCAAAAACGAACAACGGAGGTTGTCGCGACAGAAAAAGAATTCGGGATGAATATGGAGGGGCTCCATTTCCGGGGAACGGTTGACCGGATTGATCGGTGCCCGGACGGGAGTTTTGAGGTGATCGAATATAAGACCCATGGCGATTGCTGGTCAGAATCGCGAATCGCCAACGACCTCCAAATGACCTTCTACGCGTTGGGAGTCAAAGAGGGTCTTCATCTTCAGCCGCTCAAATTGAAATATATGTTTTTATCCAGCGGCGAAACGGTTGAAACGCATAGGACGGCTGAGCAAACAACCGCGGCGCGGGAGCTTCTTTATGACATCGCCCGGCGTCTTCGGCGGAAGGAATTTGACCCCAATAACGAGTATTGCATTCGGTGTGAATTTGGAACGCGGTGCCAAAAGTCCGGTGGAACAGCGCCTGCTGGAGCAGCGCCTGCGTCCCGACGCACCTAAAACAAGGACGTCACAATGAACCCATGGATCATTAAAGCAGGAGGGGAATTGCTCGCAACCCGCTCTTCCACCAACCGGATCATCCGGGATCTCATCGCCCTGGCCCGGCGTCATCCCATTGTCTTTGTGCATGGCGGAGGACCCCAGATTGAAGCGGAACTGAAGAAACATCGGATTAAAATCCGTTACGCCAAAGGCCGGCGCGTGACCTCTCCCGAAACGATGGCCGTCGTGGAAAAAGTCTTGAGCGGGATCATCAACAAAGGGGTGGCCGCCGCGCTATCAAACCGGGGAACGGCCGCCGTGGGATTATCGTGCCGGGACGGCCAAATTTTGACGGGGCAACTGATCCCTCATTTAGGAAGGGCCGCTGCGCCGATAAAAACGAACACCCGGTTAATCAATCATCTGTTAAAGGGGAAATTTCTCCCTGTTCTTTGTTCCGTCGCATCGGATAAAATGGGGATGCCGGTGAACGTCAACGCGGATGACGCGGCCAGCGCGCTGGCCATCGCGCTTAAAGCGAAAAATCTGATTTTTCTGACGGATATCAACGGGGTTCTGAACGCGCAAAAAAAGAGGATCCCCGTTCTGAAACGCTCCCAGATATCCAGCCTGATCAAAGCGGGGGCCATTACAGGTGGAATGATTCCCAAAGTCCAATCAGCCAAAGCCGCCTTGGACAAAGGAGTCGGTCAAATTCAAATCGTCAATGGAACAAAAGGAATTCGCCTCGAAAGCGGGACAAAAATTATTTAACACCCTATGGAAAAAAACAAATACAAATCATTTGAGTTAAAACATTTTCTGTACACCTTTAAACGGTATCCGATCCTTATTACCAAAGCCAAAGGCAGCGTTGTTTGGGATGATCAGGGAAAGCGGTACTTAGACCTGTTTTCGGGGTTGGCGGTTTGCGGAGTGGGGCATACTCATGATCGAGTGGTTCGCGCCATTCAAAAACAGGCGTCCAAATACCTGCATGTCTCAAACTACTATTATACCGCCCCGCAAATGGATCTGGCCAAAGCCCTCACTGGCCGATACATGGGGTCCCGCGTGTTCTTCAGCAATTCCGGCGCTGAAGCCAACGAACTGGCCATCAAACTGGCTCGTTTATGGGCCACAAAAAACGGCAAACGGGGCCGGGACATTCTCACCTTCCATAACGCCTTTCATGGACGAACCTTGGCCACCGCCGCGGCGAGCGATGGAAAAAACAGGAACAACTCCATATATGAACCGCTCCCTAAAGGGTTCAAGGCTCTCCCCTTTAACGACCTGACGAAACTCAAGGCCGCCATTTCCAGCAAAACCATCGCCATCCTGATTGAACCCATCCAGGGAGAGGGTGGCGTGAATGTCGCCTCTGGCGAGTTCCTCAAAGGAATTGCTCGCGCGTGCAAAAAACATCGCCTTCTGTTCATCGCCGATGAAGTGCAATGCGGCCTTGGACGAACCGGAACGTTTTTCTCTTTTGAACAGGCTGGCGTCAAACCAGACATCGTGACGATGGCCAAAGGGTTGGCGGGGGGGCTTCCGCTGGGAGCCACCTTGGCGCTGGACCGCGTCGCTCGCCATATGAAGCCGGGGCTTCACGGGTCCACTTTCGGGGGAAATCCGGTCTCTTGCGCCGCTTCTCTGGAAGTATTAAAACTGCTCACCGCGAGTCAACTTAAGTCCATTCGCACCACCGGCCGCATCCTCAAAGACACATTGACAGGGTTTCAGCGTTATCCCGTGGTGAAGGAAATTCGCGGCGAAGGACTGATGTTGGGAATGGAGCTCACGTGTCCCGGCGCTCCGTTTGTTGACCTCGCTCGAAAGAAGGGTCTCTTGATCAACTGCACAAAGGAAAAAGTCCTTCGATTTCTTCCTTCTTATTTCATCTCTCGCAAGGAGATTGAGTCAGCGATGAAGATTTTGGATTCTGTTTTTCAGACACTGGTTCCAACCATCGAAGCGAAGCGCTAACAGCGGGATGCTAACACCGTTTTATTTTTTTCATCATTTATAAAAGGAGTCTGTATGGCTAAGAAAAGAAGTGGACGGAAAACGGCGAAGAAAAAAGGAATGCGGCGCGGACGGATTGTCATGGTGAAAGCCCGCGAAATTTTAGATTCAAGAGGAAACCCCACTATCGAAGTGGACGTGGTTCTCTCCGACGGCACCATCGGCCGCGCGGCCGTTCCCTCCGGCGCCTCCACCGGAGCCCATGAGGCCCTGGAAATGCGCGACAACGACAGCCATCGTTACGGAGGCAAAGGAACCCTCAAAGTCGTTCAAAACGTCGACACCAAGATCGCCCACGCGCTCAAAGGCCAAGACGCCTCTCGCCAAATTGAAATTGACGAACTTCTCATTAATCTCGACGGCACGCCGAACAAAGCCGCCCTCGGCGC
>PLLH01000067.1 GCA_003140895.1 Elusimicrobiota bacterium | reverse complement strand
GGGAACGGGTTGGGGCGCTGGAACACCATCCCCACTTCCTGGCGGAGCAAGACCGGGTCCATATCAAAAACATTTTTCCCGTCGAGATAGATGGCCCCTTCATAGGTCGCCCCCGGGTAAACCTCGTGCATCCGGTTCATGCACCGGATCAAAGTCGATTTACCGCACCCCGATGGGCCGATAATGGCCGTGATGTTTTTGTCATAAACGTTCATGTTGATTTTTTTAAGGATCATTCCTTGGCCGTAACCGGCGCTTAAAGAAGACACTTGAAGGGCGTGTTTCATCGGGGCCGGAGCGGCGGGCGCGACCGATGTGATGTTTGTTTTTGGTGCGACGTCAGTTTTATTTTCAGTTTCCATAATGAGTTCCATTAGTGTGATTGCGGGCTCGGCTGTTTCATGAGAAGCCGCGCCAGAATATTTCCTATCAAAACGATGAGGATTAATATCAACGCCGCCGCCCACGCCTGTTTGTGCCAGTCGTCATACGGAGAAATGGCGTACGTAAAGATGGTGAGCGGAAGCGCCGCGATGGGGTGCAAAAGCCCGTCGTCCCAATAGCGGTTTCCGAAGGCCGTGAAGAGAAGCGGGGCGGTTTCTCCCGCGATGCGGGACACCGACAAGATGGCTCCGGTCAAAATCCCTCGCGCGGCGGTCGGAAGCACAACCCGAAGAATCACTTTCCATTGAGGGAGTCCCAGCGCCAGCGCCGCTTCCCGGATGCTGCCCGGCACCAGCCGCAAAAATTCTTCCGTGGTTCGAATCACGAGCGGGATCATGATGATGGAAAGAGCGACGCCGCCGGAGAGGGCGCTGAACTGTTTCATGGGGAGCACCACCAGCGCGTAGGCGAAAATACCGATCACGATGGATGGGACCCCATTGATGACATCGGCGGCGTAGCGGATAAGAAAACCGATTCGATTTCCTCCAAACTCAGCTAGGTACACCGCTCCCAAAACGCCGACGGGAATCCCGATCAGGCTCGCCAGCCCGACGATTTTCAGGGAACCGACGATGGCGTTGGCGATTCCCCCTCCCGTTTCTCCCACCGGCTTCGGCAGTTTGGTGACGAAATCCCAGGAAAGGGACGAAATGCCGTGATAGGCGATGTATCCCAGGATGAAAAACAACGTCGACAGAGCGATGAACGTGAAGACCCCTGTGAGAAAAAACATAAACGTGTTGATTCTTTGTCGACGGCGAAACCCGGCGCTCATTGCTTGGCTCCTTTTAAATTCACTTGATAAATCAGGAGGCGGGCGAGGCCGTTCACCACGATCGTCATGCAAAAAAGGATGAGCGCGATACTGATCAGCGAATGGACATGAAGGTCCGACGTCGCCTCCGCGAATTCATTGGCCAGAACCGCCGACATCGTATAGGCGGGGTCGAGCAGAGAAAGAGAAATTTTTGGCGTGTTCCCAATCACCATCGTGACAGCCATGGTTTCCCCCAGCGCGCGCCCCAGCGCCAGAAAAATGGCCCCGAAAATAGCGGATCTCGAAAAAGGAAGAATCACGAGGCGGACCGTTTCCCAATGCGTGGCGCCCAACGCGAGCGCGCCTTCCTTGAGGGAACGGGGAACAGACAGAATAACGTCCCTTGAGATGGTCGTGATGTAAGGCAAGATCATAATGGAAAGGATGAGTCCGGCCGTTAGCATTCCGACCCCATACGGAGTTCCCCGAAAAAAGGGAAGAAACCCCAGGGTTTTGATTAAAAAAGGTTCAGCCGCCTTGACCGCTGGAACAAGAATGAAAATACCCATGAGCCCTAAGATGACGCTGGGAATCGCCGCCAGGAGCTCGATTAAAAACGTCAACGCGCTCGACAATCGTTTAGGGGCCATCTCCGCCAGAAAGAGCGCCGACCCAAGCCCCAGCGGAACCGCGATGGCCAGAGCGATGGCGCTTGACACAACCGTTCCATAAATAAATGGTAACGCGCCGTAAACGTCATTTACCGGATCCCACACGCTCGTCCAAATAAATGGAAGACCGAACTTTTGCCAGGCGAGATGCGAGGTTTTTATCAACTGCCAAAAAATGGCCCCGGCCAAAACAATAACGCTTCCGCCAAATCCCATCACGAACAAACGGAAAAGACGATCCCCGGCGCGCTCACGAAGCCTTCTCATCCTAAGGGGGACAGGAAGCGGAGCGGCCGGGGAGGAAATAATTTTTTTCATTTGATGGATTGGATCCTTGCTTTGACCATGTCGTTGACGTTCGCGGGCAGCGGAGCGTATCCCAAATTGGGAGCCAGCTTCTGCCCGTCTTCCAACATCCAAACCAGAAACTCTTTGAGAACAGCTCCTGTTTTTCCTGAATTCTTTTCATACACGAGGAGCCATGTGAAGGTGGAGATGGGATACGACGTATCACCCGAGGCGTTCACGATGGAAACTCGGAAGTCCGCGGGAATTTTCGCGCTGGCCGCGGCGGCGCTCACCGCTTCGACGCTGGCGAGGACGGCTTTCCCGGCCCGGTTTTTAACGGCTCCATAGGCCAAATTGTTTGATTTGGCGTAAATGAGCTCGACATAACCAATGGCGCCGGACGTTTGCTTGACGAGTCCCGCCACGCCCTCGTTTCCTTTTCCGCCCAGACCCACGGGCCAGTTGACGGCTTTCCCTGTCCCAACTGTTTTCTTCCATTCCGGGCTCACGGCGCTCAAGTAATCCGTGAAACAATACGTGGTGCCGGACCCATCCGCGCGGTGCACAACGGTAATGGGGCTGGGTGGCAGCGCGGCTTCTGGATTGAGGCCTTTAATAGCCGGGTCGTCCCAGCTTTTAATCGTTCCGAGGAAAATCCCGGCCAGGATGTTTCCATCAAAGACCAGATTTGCGACTCCGGGAACATTGAAGGTGGGAACAACGGCTCCCAGGACCGTTGGGATATGCACGGGTTTCCCGTCGACGGCGAATATTTCTTTATCGCTCATCGGGCCGTCGGTGGCGCCGAAATCCACGGTTTTCGCCGTGAATTGTTTGATGCCGCCGCCCGAACCGATCGATTGGTAATTGATCTTAATGTCCGGGTGAATTTTGTTGTACTCGTCAAACCATTTGCTGTAGATCGGATACGGGAACGTGGCCCCCGCTCCATTCAAAGTCGTCTCAGCCCCCGCGCTGAAGAAGGGCGCCATGAGAAACAGGGCGGCCAAGGCCAGGGCGAGGGATGTGTTTTGGTTGTTATACATACGGTCCTCCTTTAAAAACATTAGAACTTAACCTGGGCGTCCACTTGGATTCGGTTGATGTCTCCGGTGGCGCCGGGGAAAGTCTTGTCGATGTTCTTGGTGATAAAGTATTTGGTTTTTAAGTTGAGCCATTCAGTGGGACTGTAGGCGGCCCACATGATGTGTCCAACCCGGTTGGTTCCCCCCGCTCCGAAGTCGGAGTCCGAGACGTCGGCGACTGTCGCGTCGGACTGGAGATACTTATAGAAGTAAGCCAGTTCCCACGTGTGGGCGTCTTTCGCTTTCCCGAGAATGGCGCCTGTCTGGTAGCCTTTGTTCTCTTTCTCGACAAAGGAACTGCTCACGCGGTTGTTTTGAACGAAGGTTCCTTGAAGCGAGAGCGGGAGCCGTCCAACCCAGCTGGACAATTCCGCGTTTATTTCACTTACGCCGAATTTGCTCGCCAACGTGTTGGCGCTACCATTCACCGTCACGCGGCGGTTTCCTTCTTGAACTTTTGTTTGAGCGAAGTTGGATTGAGAGGTGTTCTTCCAGTCATTATAGGAGTAAGCCACTTTGAGGCGGCTTTCCATAGGCAATTGAACCTCCGCTCCGATTTGTTCGGTGAATAGATAGCCGTCGTGAATATCGCCGGAGCGTTCCGCCGACACCATCTGAAGCCCGTTTACAAACAAGTTGGCTTTTCCGCCCAAAAGATAATTCAGGCTTTGGCTGAACCCTTCCGGGTTCACGTCGGCGTCCCAAACGGCATCCGTGCTGTACAGCGTCCAGAGAGGGTTGGCCATGCGGCCGCCTTGAAGTTTGAGGAAACTGAGCGCTCCCCATTCCAGATAGGCTTTATCCACCCACAAGGCTTTTTGGCTGTTGAGGTTTCCAAAGGTCTGGTTGGTTGAGGTGGCTTCTCCTGTTCCAGAAGCAAACGTGGTTTTAACAGCCACATCGTTTGGCAGATAAAAATCAGTATTGAGGCGAAGCCGCATCCGAAACCGCGCCCGGTCGGCTGTGGTGGTCTTTTTATAATGCTCGTTGTCAAAACGGAGGCGATAATCTCCTCCTATTTTCACCGATTGTAAATATTTGGCCAGTTGGATTTCCGGCTCCGCGTAGGCGCGTCCTTGAAACAATCCCATTCCTGTGATTAAAGCGGCGCACAGGATGGTCCCCCATTTTTTTCTATTCAATAACATGTCAGTTGTCCTCCTTCGTTAATTTAAGATGAGCTCATTGTAGAGGAAGGAGGGTGAAATGCCGATTGTGGGGATGTAAAAGGTTTATGACGGTTGTGTGACGGTTAAGAAGGGTTGGATGAGATGGTTGGGAAGTGAACGTGAAACGTGGATCCTTTTCCGACGGAGCTCTCGACTTGGACGGAGCCGCCGTGAACTTCAACAATATGTTTTACGATGGCGAGTCCCAAGCCGGTTCCTCCCATCTCGCGGGACCGGGCTTTATCAACCCGGTAGAACCGCTCAAAGATCCGAGGGATGTCTTGACTGGGGATTCCGATGCCGTTGTCGCGAACATCCATTTTGAGTCCGGCGCTGTTGCTGGAAAGAGTAATGGTCACAACGCCCCCCTCCTTATTGAATTTGATGGCGTTGTCGATCAGATTGGTGACGACTTGTTTTAATTTGGCTTTATCTCCGCGGATGGGAGGGACGCCCCCTGTCGGCTCGACAGACACGCGTGTCTTTTTGTTCGAGGCGAGAGTTTTTAGGTCATCAACCACCTCGTTCACCACCTCCAACAATGAGACGGGTTCTCGTGACAGGGTTTGCTTTCCTGATTCAATGGCCGCGAGATCCAGGAGGTCGTCAACGAGGCGCGACATTCGGTCCGCGTGGTTTTCAATGGATTCGACAAATTCAAGCCGGTTGGCTTTATCGTCCAAGCCGCCAATGCGGAGCGTCTCGGCAAAACCTTTGATGGCCGCCAACGGTGTTTTAAGTTCGTGGGACACGTTGGCCACGAAATCCCGTCGGATCTGCTCCAGTTTCCTGATCTTCGTGATGTTGTGAAGGATGAGAAGAGCTCCGATGCGGGAGGCGCCGCCCAACAGCGGAACCGCGTGAGCGTCAAAAATCTGTTCATCGGGGGAGAGGGCTTTGATTTCGCTCGCGCGTTTCTGGCCGTCTTTTAAAACCGCGTTCAGCGTTTCATTGATCTGGTTGTGGCGGATCACTTCCAAGAACAGGCGGCCCTCCAGTTCCAGGTCGCCTGCTTTTATGTTGAAAAGTTCTTTGAGGGCCGGGTTGATGAACAAGATGCGTCCGCCGGCGTCGACGGCCACGACGGCTTCAACCAAATTGTTCAGAATCGCCGAGAGTTCCGACCGGTCGTGGGAAAGGTCCCGGATGGTGGTTTGAACGCGCTCAGCCAGGTAATTCAACGTTTGCCCGAGCCTGTCCAATTCTTCGGTGGAGATGTGTTTCATCCGAACGCTGAAGTTGCCGTTCGCGAGCTCCTCCGCCACGCGCGCCATTTGTCTCAAGGGGTTCATTTTGACGTGAGAGAACCACAGCGTGACGACAAGGGCCGAGCTCATCAATACCAGCGTAATCCAGAAGATAGTCCAACGAATATGTCCGAGACGATGATTCACCAGTGTCAGTGGAACGGCCACCCGGACCACGCCTTTAATGCGATCTCCGTCCCGAAGAGGGACCGCCGCGTAGAGGAGATCCTGCTTGATCGTATGACTGAAGCGAAGAGAAAAGCTGTTTTGACCTTTGAGCGCCGACTGGACCTCGGGTCGATCACTGTGATTTTCGAGATGAGACAAATTCACGGGTGAGATATCCGAATCTGCCACCACTGTTCCGTCCGGCCGAACAAGGGTGATGCGCCGCGCGCCGGAATGACTGAATTGCTTGGTTAGCCTCTGGAGCGCTTGCGTGTTATTTTCGATAGGGAGGCCGCTCATTTCCGTCACGATGGGCTCGGCGCCGGCGTAGAGATCGGCGGCCAAATCGGAGACCCATTGCGCCTTGAGCGTTCGGGTCAATGAGAATCCGGCCAGTGTCATGGCGGCGGCCAACGTCAGGCAAAACCCGAGCGTTAGCTGAACCGAAAATCGATTAAAAAAAGAGCGCATGGAAACTTAATCCGCTTTAAACCGGTAGCCGAGATTTTGAACCGTCATGATTCGGGTTCCTTCGGGACCCAATTTTTCCCTCATGCGCGCGACGTGCTGATCCACGGTTCGCGTGTCGATGTTCATGGAGTCTTCAATCCCCCACACCTCATCAAGCAATTTTTCACGCGAGAGGGCGCGGCCTTTCGCTTTCACCAGCGTTTTCAGCAATTCAAATTCTTTCGGGCTCAAGCGAATGGATTTTCCTTGGATGAGGATATCGTGCCCTTCCAAATCAATGGTGAGGTGACCGACGCGGATCAGAGACCGTTCCGTTTGACTCTCCGAGGCGCGCCGGGTGATGGCTTTAATTCGCGCGATCACCTCCCGCACGCTGAAGGGTTTCGTGACGTAATCATCGGCGCCGAGTTCAAGCCCAATTATTTTATCCAGTTCTTCCCGTTTGGCGGTCAGCATTAAAATGGGAACTTTGGCGTCCTGCCGGATGGCCTTGCACACCTCAAAGCCATCCATTTTGGGGAGCATGATATCGAGGACAACCAGAGAGGGTTTTTCTTTCCGAAGGAGGGCCAGGCCGCTTTCGCCATCATGGGCCGCGACCACGTCAAAACCAGCCTTCTCGAGGTTGTATTTCAGGAGTTTGACGAGGTCTTTTTCATCTTCAATGATGAGGATTTTTTCGCGGGACATAGTGCCTCGTGGTGGAGGTCACACCAATTTTGATCCGCTCCCGGCCATTTGCGCGCGGATCTGCCTCAGTTTTTTCTTAACGTCTTCAAGAAGCTCTTTCACTTCTACAAAAGAGATGTCTCTCTTTTCAATCGCTTCCAGGGTTTCTCGAAGCGTCTGCTGCTGCTCGCGAAGAGAAGAGACATATCTCCGAAGAGGCTTTCTATCCATGGTCATTCTGATCAGATCTGCTTCCGTCTTCCAGTGACCATTAATTCCAGCGGTACGCATCCCTCAAGCCCCTCTCGATTAATTTGATCATTTCAGTGGCGCCGCGGGGCGATATTAATTCCTCATTCATTTCTTGAGCCAATTCTCCGCAGAGTTTTTCGTACCGGCGGAGGGTGGCCGCCAGCATGTCTTCTTCAATGCACGAGAATGATAATTGATTCATACGTGATCTCCTTTGCCTTCTTTCCCTTTCATTGTCGTCGATCAGCGCCAACAAGTCCATTGTGGGAATGTAAATGGTTTGTGGCGGTTTTGTGACAGTCCTGAAATTAGTGTTTGCTCTTGACCGATTATTTTTGGTATCGATATCACATCATCAGTTCCAGGGTGCCTGCCCAGACAATCGTCTGTTCAGGAGAATAGGGAATCCCGTGAGGAGCAATCCAATTCGGGAGCGGTCCCGCCACTGTAAGTGGGGACGGCCTTCAAGATGTCACTGCGGTTTGAGTTTGTTGTCCGCGGGAAGAAGCGAAGGTTCGTGCGATCCACAAGCCAGGAGACCTGCCTTGGGAGAGGGCGGATGTTTATTCGCGGATAATAAACGTTAGGGTATGAAGTGGATTCACTGTGACCCTCAGGCTCTCGTTGGAGTCTGAGGTTTTTTTATTCTCTCTCCACCTGAAATTTAACTTCAGGAGAGTAACTTATGTTTAAACGATCCCTTGCCGTTGCCGCACTTCTAGCCGTTTGGTTCACCGCACCCTTCCTTCTTCATGCCGACGAGAGTGAAAATGACCCATTCTTTGTCTCTCTCACCCGCAGCCCGTCACGCCCAAGCCAATTGCCGTCCAACGTTTCCATTATCACCGAAGATCAGATACAAACGTCCGGCGCCCAAACGCTGGCTGACGCGTTAGAGCTCATTCCCGCGGTTACGATTGCCCGGACGGGATCCATCGGAACGTTCACGTCCCTTCGCATGCGGGGCGTCACCTCCGCGGCGCAGGTTCAAGTGCTGGTGGACGACCAGCCGCTGAACGGCGTCTCTCAGCAGTTCCTGGACCTCACCCAAATCCCGATCGACAATATTGAGCGCATCGAAGTGGTTCGGGGCGGCTCCTCCGTTCTCTACGGCGCCAACACCATCGGCGGCGTGGTTCATATCATCACCAAAAAACAGATCGGGAAAACGCCGACAGTCTCCGCCGGCTTTGAAGCCGGGTCCTTTAAATCCAAAAGAGCCACGGCTCAAGCCGGTACTTCCGCTGGGCGTTGGAACGGGTTTGCGACCTTCCATCGGTTCCAAACGGATGGGTTTATGCAAAATTCCGATGCCGATCAAAAGGCGTTTACGGCCACCTCCGGCGTTGATTTGGGCAAGGTCTCGCGTTTGACGGCGGACGTGTCTCACGTGGATCATAAGGTGGGGACGGCCCAGGGCACCTCCATTCCCATCGGAGAGTGGGACGGAACCAAAGAGCGGACGGCCGCCAACACGACGGGACGATCCGAGCAGAGAAAAACCGACGGCCGCCTCCGGTGGGACGCGCCGCTTCTGGCCGGTGGACTTCTACAGTCAACCTTGTTTGGATCCCGGCAGAATTATCTGACGCGGACCCGCGTGGGCGCCGCCCCCGGTTTCCAGCAGCTCAATAAAATCATCGGAAATGACACGCGATGTTTGCTGCCGCACCAATGGACGATCGGCGCTTCTTATGAACGTGATGAGCGGCGCAATGAAGGAGACAACCCGCATCATGTCGTGAATGTCGGCGGATACCTTCAAAAAGAATGGGGACGCGACAAATTCAAGTTCATCCCGGCCGTCCGTGCTGATCATCACAGCGCGTTTGGTTCCGTGCTCAACCCGCGTTTGANNACGGGGGTCTTGGCTCTCACGGACTGGTGGTCGGTGTCCAGCAACATTGCCCGTTCGTTTCGCGCGCCGTCGTTCCTGGAATTGTATTACCAGAGCTCCTTTTTTAATGGGAATCCGAATCTGAAACCGGAAACGGCGTGGACCTACGATCTGGGAAACCAATTCAAATTGGGAGCGGACCAAACCCTTCGCGTGACGGGCACCTTCACCCGCATCAAAAACCGCATTGCCGCCACGATGACGACCTACGAAAACGTGTCGCAGGTGGAAACGAGCGGGGCGGAAGTGGAGCTGAGCGGATCTATGGACGCCGGACGTCTCGGCCGCTTCGGCGAACGAATGTCCTACACAATTCAGCGTTCCCTGGCGAACTCGATGGCCTCATCGAAATTCGTTCCACTCCGGCTCACGCCGCGGCACAAAGGGACGGCGGAACTGACCTGGACCAAAAGCGGATGGAGTTTGTCCAACGCGGTTCACTATGTCAGCGATCAGTTCCAGTTCGACAACTACGTCGGCGGCCGCCTTCCCCCCTATGCGGTGTGGAACGCGCACCTCAGGAAAACGCTCGGCGTGGCCGAGTTTTCTTTGTCCGTCGATAATATCCTGAACCGCCGCTACGCCGAGGCGTTCGATTACGATCCCACTACGTTCGCGACGACCTTTGATCCTCAGCCGACCCGGACCTATTGGGGCGGCGTGAGCGTTAAATTCGCCGGGAGATAATGAAGAAAGAAAAGATCCTCTTTTGTTGGAGCGGTGGCAAAGACAGCGCGATGGCGTTGTACGAGATTCTACAAGCAGGCTCGTATGACGTCGTCGCGCTGCTCACCACGCTTTCGGCGCCGTATGACCGGATCAGCATGCACGGCGTCCGCCGCTCCTTGTTGGATGAACAAGTGCGCCGTCTCGGGATCCCTCCCGCCAACTGGCGAGGCAAGCTCGAAGTTGTTTCTGTTTCAACCTCCTCTAATGAGGAATATGAAAAGAAAATGGGGCAACTTTTGTCCCGTTACAAAGTACAGGGGGTCGAAACCGTGGCCTTCGGCGATATTTTTCTGGAGGACCTGCGGAAATACAGGGAAGACAAGCTCGCCTCGATCGGCATGAAGGGGTTGTTCCCCCTCTGGAAGCGAGACACAATGGATCTCGCTCATTCGTTTATCGACCGGGGATTCAAGGCGGTGCTCACCTGCGTGAACCCAAAAGTGCTGGATCCGTCTTTTGCCGGCCGGTCATTCGACCGCGATTTACTGCGTGACCTACCAGGGGGCGTGGACCCCTGCGGCGAAAACGGGGAATTTCATTCCTTCGTTTTCGGTGGGCCGTTGTTCAAAGAAGAAATTCCAATCCAAATCGGGGAGCGCGTTCGGAGAGAGTCGGCAGGCCATTCGTTTTGGTATTGTGACATACTTCCTAAGGGTGATAGGTTCCTATAAGTCATTCCCCATTAAGCAGAGGAGAATTTAGTGAACTTTGCCTCAAAAGCCAGAAGAGTTTGGTGGGCGTTTTTAATTGTGCCGATTATCTTCTTCCATGCATTCACTCTTCGACAGCCACCCGCAAGTCCAGATGAGGCCATGATCGCGGATTACGCCGCCAATGGTTTTATCTCACATTGGCGCCCGGCTATTTTGCCCGTCTTTAGGATGGTCGAGAATTTTTCCACGTTTGGTTTTTCCCCCATCTATATGAAACTAACAAAATATATTTTTTCCATTTTCCATGTCGGCATATGGCAATTACGCCTATTGTCATTTATACCTGGCCTCGCTTCCCTTGTGCTATTCATTCTACTTTTAAAGAAACTGCAACTTCCCGAAGCCGCCCCTATGGTGGTTCTCTTCTTTATGTTGAGCCAATTATTTTTTTGGGCGACACACGTCGGCCGGTACGAAGGTTTAATTCTACTGATTACGATGCTCAATTTCTTTTGGCTTTATAACGGAGAGAGTCGGTTTTTTTCAATTTTATGCGGCTTATCTGCTTTTATTGGATGGGGGATTCACAGTGNNATCGCTATCTTTTTTAAAGAAGGATGGGGGTTCCTTCGATCCCGTCGATATTACTGGTGGATGGTTGGGATCCTTTTGGGTGCTTTAATCGTGATCCCACTTTTGGACACAGACAATATGGTGTTATATATCCGACTCGAGCAAGGCCATCATTTAGAGATACCCCCGATCTTTAAATGGGGGTTGAATTTACTTTCGATTTTTGAAAACTCGACTCAACTGCTAGTCAAGACATATGTGTTTCCTCGTTGGTCGAAGTTTTTCTTGGGGAGTTTATTGACAGCTCTCGTTTGGCAGGCTCGTCGTTTTCGAAGTTTGTCGAAGGGCGAGCAGTCAATTTTGACCATCTCATTGTTTTATTATCTTTCTTATTCTCTTTTAACCGCCTCGGTTACGACTAATTATCAACTCTACTTGATCCCATGGCTTCTCATAAATTTATTCCTCGTCGTTAATCAGATCGCGTCTCGTAAAACAATTATTGATTGGGTGGATATCGTTTTATTTATATTGATCAATCTTTACTGCGTGTTTATTTCGGATTTGCGTTGGTTCCGCATATTTCTAGTCGTCACCCCATTGATTTATTTCCTGGGCCGCTGTTCTCGGTCATTTATTTTGGTCTTCATCGGTTTAATTTTTGGACTCGGTGATATCTATTTAGACGATATCCCGTTCCGTTGTCACATGTTCTTTAACATGCTTCCTAAATATCCAGATATGGTGGCGCTTCTTATCGGCTGTATGGCACTCGCATTTGTTGCTGGGAGAATAACGATGAAACCGATTGGCTGGGGGAAGCGATGGCTCAACGTTATTTTTTCTAGCTATTTTATTTTTGTCTTTGCGGGGAAATCCGTCTCCGATATTTACGCCATAAAAAACGTTGTGATAAACGAAGATTATTCAAATGAGTTTCTAGCGTTTCTGTCGAATGTTGGCAGCGATGAACGAATTGTGGCCCCAGATCCATTATGGTTTAACCTGCGATCGTCCAATTTTCAAGGAATCGAACCGATGTTTATAGCTCAAAGGTACTGGCCAGGATACGACCCGTTATCGGAGATTGTGCGGTTTAATCCCAAAGTGATTTTGTGTTATGAAGGCGACGTTGACAGATTGACTAAGAAGAATCATGGAAGGAACACAAACGTAGAATTAAAACCGGGCCGAGAATGGATGACTCCGATAGGATGTTTAAGAGAACTAACCATCTCTTCATAATGCGCCATCCACAAAAACAGCCAATTTAATATAGTCTGTGTCTTATGTTTTTTGCGGCACGGCAGGCTCTCATTGTTTTTATTCTTACCGCCTCCCTCTTTTTCTGGGCCAGGGCCGACGGGCCGGTTTCGTCTCCCGCTACACTGAATCCCGCGGTCCAAACAATTTTAACTCAAGCCGATGACGCCTACTCAAATCGCTCAGACTCTTCCCGGGCGCGGCTCGCGCTGGAACTCTACGAGAAGGCCTGTCTCGACAATTCCGCATCCGTTGAAGCCCGTTGGAAAACTGCCCAGGCGGCCTGGTGGGTGGCGGAACAAACCGAATCATCCAAAGAGAAAATTTCGATTTATGAGGCTGGAATGAAACTCGCCAACGAAGCCATCGCTTTGGATCCCAATTCTGCTGAGGCCCATTTCTGGCTGGGCACACTGCAGGGATCCTATGGAGAAGTGAGAGGTGTTTTGAAAAGTCTTTTTCTCGTGAAACCGATCCGCCGGGAGATGGAAACTGTTTTGAAATTGAATCCATCGTATGACGGCGGCGCGGCATCTCGGGTCTTGGGAGTCGTGGATTATAAAGTGCCGGGGTTTGCCGGAGGAGATAAGAAACGGGCTCTGGAGCGACTCGACACGGCTTTCGCCCTCGACCCGCGAAATCCGTTCAATGTTTATTATCTGGCGGAGTATTACTCTATCGTGGGGAAAGTGGATAAAGAAAGGGAATATTTAAAACAATTACGAGAACTGACCGCTCCCGTATCAATGCTTCCCGACCTGGTTATGATGCAGAAAAAGGGCGACGCCCTTTCGAAGAAAATCAAATAGGGCGTATCAGTTTTTCCTTGAGCGGCCGCGGCAACCGTTTGATGGCCGCTTCCCGAATGAGGGCTTGAGACCTCGTCAGTTTTTTCTCTTCGTGAACGAGTTCCACCGGAAGGTGGGTGCGCGTGTAGGCGGCCCCTTTCCCCTTTTGATGCTGAGCCAGCCGCGCTAAGACGTCTTTCGCCACGCCGGTGTAGAGAGACCCGTCCCCGCAGCGAAGCAGATACACATTCCAGTCGCGTTTCCCTTTTTTCTTTATCCCACGAATCATTCGCAGGTATTTTTTCTTCATCCGCCTTCACCGGAGATGCCGTATGTATAACCAGGTAGGGACGTGTCCTTGGTTTCGGCGAGATGTCGCCCTTTGCCGATTCCCCGGCGGATGCCGCGTCGAAGCCGCAGGCGAAGACGGGCCATAAATAGGTCCGCGGACGTTAGTCCGCTGGGCTCCATTGCGCGCGCGCAGGGACCGAGGAATTTAGAACGCGGTACCGCTGATTCATGTAAAGATCGTCGGCCACTTGGAAAAGCGCCATGGCATTTTTAGCGGTGTCGACGTCGCTGGGAAGTGCGGCGCTGGACCTCTTGACGCTGGTATTCGTCACGTCAAAAAAATCAACGGTCTTGTTAAGCCCCAGGGCGACCAGCCGCCCCTTTTGTAGAAATCCGATATCCCGGTTGTGGTTCAAGACCACCCAGCTTTCATCACCCGCCATAGAGAGAAGATTCCGCCCGAAGAAAACGCTCTCATAGGAGATTCCCATGAGGCCGAGAAGCGTGGGAGACACGTCCAGTTGGGATCCAAGGATGGAAATGCGCTTGGGTGTGGGAACCTGAGCCCCCACAACGAGAAGCGGGATTTTATAAGAGTCAATCGGCAACGTTTGGCTGCCGTAAATACGCGCTCCGTGATCCGCCACGACGGCGAAGAGGGTGTTTTTATAAAAAGGTTCTTTTTTGGCTTTGCGAATGAAATCGCCGATGGCCCAATCGGTGTATTTGACGGCGTAAGTTCTCCTATGTTCCTCAGGATCTTCCGAAATCCGTCCCTTCGGGTACGTGTAGGGTTTATGATTTGAAACGGTCAGAAGTGTGGCGAAAAACGGCTTCTTCTGCGCGTCAAGAAGACGCAGCTCTTCAATGGTTTTATTCATGAGGTCTTCATCCGCCACACCCCAAATGGTGGTGAAGGTGGGGTTCGGAAAATCTTTTCTTTCAATGAACCGATCGTATCCGTTGTTTATCGCGAAGGACCGCATGCCGTCAAAAACTCCGCGGCCGCCGTATAAAAAGAGGGTTTCGTAGCGTTGATCTTTCAAAAGACGGGCGATCGTGAACACGTTTTGAGAGAGATGTCGTTTCACGATGGAATCTCCGGGGAGCGGCGGGAAGGAAGCCAAAACGCCTTCAAGGCCTCGGACCGTTCGGTTTCCGATGGCATACAAGTTGGTGAAAAGGAGGCCTTCTTTCGAGAGGGCGTCCATCTCTGGCGTGAAGGACACGCCGTTCGATTCCAGAGACCCCCAAAATTCCGACCCAAAACTTTCAACGAGGATGATCACGAGGTTAGTTGGCCCGCCTGAGTTTTTTCCGGGGATCCAGCGTTCAAGGGACAACGGGTCGTTGACGAATTTCACTCCCGGCTCGCTGACCAGAGCCCGAGCTCGGGCGTACGCTTCTTCTTTCGGAATCGTTTTGTAATAAGCCGCGTAATCCAGGTTGCGGCTCCAAGCGGCATAAAGGAAAGACAGGGCCCCATTGGAAGAAATCTCCCCGATGACGCGGTCATTGTCGTTACGCACATGGCCAATTTTGACGCACAGTCCCGCCCCGATGGACAATACGAAATACATCCCCAGGAGGGCCGCCCGTCGTTTCAGCGGAAGGGGGTTGTCCCAGGATTTTTTTATCCAGGAACGGGCCAAGAACGCGACAACCAAACCGCCCAGGAGACAGCTTCCCACAACCCAAACAACGGGATAACTCTCCCAAATATTGACGGCCACTTCTTGCGGGTAAATGAGGTAATCCACCGCCACCGTGTTGAACCGGGCGTTGAATTCGTCAAAAAAGGCCGCCTCTGTTTTCAATAAGAAGAAAAGAGCCGCTCCCAAGAGAACGAGAAATGGAGCAAGGGAGAATCGGGCCAGTTTCGACGCGTATATTTTTTCTGATAGAGCCGTGAGCAGGACGGCAAGCGGGAGAAAAAGAAGAATGGCTCCGGCCAGGTCCATCCCCGTCCCCGTCAAAAAGGTGGTGAAAAGAACCGGGGCGGAGACATGGTGAAGCCCGGCTGTCGTATAAAGATAGATTCTGAGACCCAGAGAGGATAGGAGATAAAGCCCCATCCCGTAGAAAAGAGCAACGTATCGGCTTCGAAAGAGAGATTTCATCGCCTGTCGTTCCTCATCTGTTTTCAAAGGCATCGGCGATTTTTTCGCCGACCCCGTAATAGGTTCGATCCGCGGCGGAGAATAGAAAAGGATCGATGGCCTTGAAATCGGGGGAGCCCGTCTTTGACAGAACAGATTCGTCCGCTTTCACATCCATGATCTGGCCGACAAATTGCGTGTGCAGGCCAAGTTCGAAGACGTGGATCACGCGGCATTCCAAGATCAACGGGAATTCGCCGACGTACGGAGCGTTAACCAGCTCCGCCTTCACGGGCGTCAGGCCCATTTTTTCAAATTTGTTGACGGTCTTCCCAGAGGCGCCGCCCACATAATCGGCCTGCTTCGCATATTTTTTTGAAGGGACGCTCACGGTGAAAGCTTTTGTGCGCATGATGTTGCCGTAAGTGTGAGTCGCTTTGCGAAGGGATACCGCCACGCACGGAGGTTCCCCGCAGCAGATCCCGGCCCAAGAGGCGGTCATGACGTTCGGCGTGCCGTTTTCATTGTACGTTCCAATGCACCAAACGGGAGATGGGACAATTAAAGTTTTAGCGCCGAGGGATTTCTTCATATTTTTATTTTCCTTTATTTTCTATTTGCGGAGGCGTCTTCCAGATGAAACCGGTGGAGAATCCGATGAGCGATGGGGGCGGCCAAAATGCCGATGGCGGCAATCAAGACCAAGCCAGAGTAAAGGGCGTAAAGTCCGGCAAAAACTTTCGCGGCGTTGGTTGAAAGGGGGTTGACCGGCCCCATCCCCCCAAGAATCATCGACGCGTTTAGGAATGAATCAACCCAGTTTAAATCGGCGAACGAGTGATAGCCGGCCATGCCGACCAGAAGAGAAGAAAAAATGAGAGAGAAGGCCAAGGCGCCATGAATCGCCAAGCGGCCGAAAAAGGCCCGTTGAGATAGTAATGGTTTGCTTCGATGTTCATACATAAGCGAAGACAATTATCACATTTATTGGCTTTCGCCAGGATGCCGGGTCATTAACTTTTTGATTTCGCCGAGCCGCCGTGAGAGCTCTTTGACCCGTTGTGGGTGTTGGTGCGTTTCGGGCTTGGCCAGTTCCTGAACAATGGCTTCCTCTTCTTTTTTCATCTCTGCCTGTTTTTCCAGCCGGGTTTTGTCGAGTTGCGCTTGTCGATAGCGAACGTTCCTCTCCTCGGCCTCTTTTCGTTTCTGTTCCTTCGTTTTATATCCGGCCGATTTTGGCTTTTCCACGTGGGACGTTTTCTCTGGAGTTGGAGTCCCTTTGGCGGGAGGCAGGGGCTTGTGATGGGACGCCGCTTCAATTTGTTCTTCGGAGCGGAAGAGGTCCGCCTCCTCCCCCTCCTCGGCGGCTTTCCGGTGGAGGAAGTAGTCGTAATCGCCCGGAACCCAAGTCACTTTGCCTTGGTTTACATGGAGGATATTGTTGGCGAGCTGCCGGATGAAATACACGTCATGGCTGATGAAGCAAAACGTTCCCGTGAAGTTTTTGAGCGCCTCCACCAGGATGTCCACGCTGGCGATATCCAAATGGGTGGTCGGTTCGTCCATTAAAAGCAGGTTGGGCGGGTCCAGGAGAATTTTGACGAGCCCAAGCCGACTTTTTTCTCCGCCGCTCAACACGTGGACTTTTTTATACACGGAGTCGCCGCTGAACAAAAAGGACCCCAGCAAAGTTCGGATGTTCGTTTCGGAGTGCGCCCGCCGGGTGTCTTTGGCTTCATCAAAAACGGTGCGTTCTGGTTTAAACATATCGGCCCGGTGCTGAGCGAAGTAGCCGGCCTCGACGTTGTGCCCCAATTTCCGTTCCCCCGCTTGAAACGGGAGGACGCCGGCCAGGAGTTTGATGAGCGTTGATTTTCCGGCGCCGTTGGGACCCACCAGGGCGATTTTTTGGCCGCGTTCCAATACCAAGTCAAGCCCGTTGTAGACGTCATTTTTTCCGTCGTAGGACTGCCGAACGTTGTTCAAGGTTAACACGTTTTGCCCGCTGCGTTCCGGTTGAGGGAACGCGAATCCCACTGTTTTCTGTTCCGCCGGGAGTTCGATCTTGTCCATTTTCTCCAGATATTTAATTTTACTTTGGACGCTGGCGGCCAGGCTCGCTTTCGCCCGGAAACGGCTGATAAAAATTTCCAGGTCTTCGATCTCTTTTTTCTGACGCTTGTAGGCGGAGACGAGCCGTTCCTCTTCCTGTTTCTTTTGCTCCAGGTAGTCTTCGAAGGTTCCCGTGTAGATTTGAAGCCGGGCGCTTTTCAACTCGATAATCCGGTTGGTGGTGGAATTGATGAATTCCCGGTCGTGCGAAATGAGAAGAAGCGCTCCCCGGTACGATTGCAGAACATTTTGAAACCACAGCAGGGATTCCAGATCCAAATGGTTGGTCGGTTCGTCCAGCATGAGCAGATCCGGATTTTTCAAGAGGAGCTTGGCGATCATGATCCGCATCTGCCATCCGCCGGAGAATTCCGAAACGGGCCTCGTGAAGTCCGTGATTTTAAAGCCGAGGCCCATGAGGATTTTTTTGGCCTGAGCCTCCAGGCGATTGTCTTCCGTGTCATCCTCCAAGACTTCCTGGAGGGCGGGTTTGCCGCTTAAAGCGGGCGTTTCTTGCGGCAAATACCCAACGCTCATGCCCCGCGAAAGGTCGACCTCCCCGTCATCCGGCGTTTCAGATTCAATGATGAGTTTGAAGAGCGTTGATTTTCCGGCGCCGTTGGGACCCACCAGGGCAAATCGGTCGCCGTCGTTGATTTGGAGGTTGATGCCGTCAAATAACGTCTGAGCGCCGTAGGATTTGGAAATGCTTCGAAGAGTGATCATTGGCGCAGGACGATAGAACATTCCTCCCCTCGTCGTACAGAGGGGAGGCGAGGAGGGGTGTGAAATCTCCTTATTGAGGGCCAGCCTTCATATCATCCGGAGGAGGCGGCGGAAAGGGAAATCCTTTCTCTTTTTGAAACTGGCGCTCGTGCCGTTCATGCATTTTATCGAATTTGACCTGTTGCTCGGGCGTTAGCTTCTTCCGGATCTCCGTCCCTGTCGCGGTGCGGATGGCCTCAAATTTCGGCCGGAATTCGGACATCAATTTGTCCATGTCATCGCGGCTGGACCGAAGAACAGCGCCGATTTCTTCTTTCTGTTGAGGGCTCAATTTCAGCAAGGAGCCGAAGTGTTTCAGCATTTTCTCTTCATGTTTTTCCGGCGACATTCGTCTGAGGAAATGCCACGGCGACGCAAAGCGGCCCAAAAGACTTCCAACGAGAAGTCCAATCAAAAAAGGCGCGATCATATATTTCAAATAGGATTTCATAATCCCTCCACAATAGTCCCAAGGATTTGGTCTTCTTTTGGAACTTCAGAGGAAGCAAACCATTCCGAGGGGATGTTTTCTGTTTTATTAATAAGAAGCAGAGCTTCCGTCGATATTCGTTGCTCCGACACCGGCGCGGACATGACGAGAAGAAATCCGGCGAACGCCGCCGCGGCAAAGGACCCCGCCATGGCGGGAACCATCCATTTAAACCGCAGGAACCATGGGAGCGGAGCGGCCACACGAGCTGATTCCAGGCGGTCGAGGCGAGACATCACCTGGTGAACAAAGGATTCTGAATCGGGAACACGTGGCGTTTTAAAAAAACGCGCGGCGATTTTTTCCCATTCCTGTTGTTCTTGTAGTTCATCATGGTTCATATAAGTTCTCCTGCACTCACTTAGACGATCTTGGACCCCAAAAAGTGTCTGGCTTTCTCCATCATTTCGAGCCGCGCTCGCCGCAGGCGAGCTTTAACGGCGTCCAGCGAACACTCCAGCGACGATGCGATTTCGTCATAAGTGAACCCGCCGACTTCTCGAAGCATCAAAATCTCCCTGTGTTCACGGCGCAAAGAGGACAAAACATTGGAGACCAGTTCCCGGTCTTCTTCACTCACGGGATTTTTTTCGGACGTGGAGGGTAAAGCGGGGGATCCCTCCGGATGATTCTCTAATAGGGCGTCCCACGAGTCGGTTTTTCGACGGGTTTTTTGGCGAAGCATGTCCATGCAATGGTTGTGGGCGATGCGGTAAAGCCACGTCGCGAAGGAGGATTGTCCCCGAAAACGAGAGAGCGATTCATACGCTTTCACAAACACGTCTTGCGCGGCGTCGTCGGCCTCCGCCGGGTTCCGGAGAATCAGCAGGCAAACCCGTCTGATCTTCTCCTGATGCTCCCGAACCAGGTCCGCATAGGACTCCTTGTCCCCGGAGAGAACGGATTGAACGATTTTTCCTTCGTCGGACGCGTCCATCCTCGTATTTTGCCTTATGTTGATTGATTCGCACAGGTCTCCTTCGCCAAGGCTACGGAGACCCGACACAACATGAAGCGGTCCCATTGGGTTTCTAGAAATCCCGGCCGCCCGGCATTCCGTAGCCTCCCCCGCCGCGCCGTCCGCCCCCCTGCGGTCTCATGCCTCCCGGGCCCTCCCCGTTTTGTTCCGAAGGCCCTCTCCCGCCAAATTTGTCACGAGGGACCGCTTGTTCAGCTTCTTCTTTCGCCATTTCTTTTTTAACGTCTTCGTATTTGGCCTTTTGTTCATCCGTTAGCGAGGAAAGGATTTGTTTATCGGCTTCATCTTGAATGCCCTTTCTCTTTTCAACCATTTCTTTTTGAAGGTCTTTCATCTTCTTGGTTTTATCGTCCAAAACGGTTTTAACACCGGTTTTCTGCTCGGGCGTGAGATTCAATTTTTCAGTCAATACATCCAGTCTCTTCTCGTTTCTCTTTTGTTCCATTTTTTCCATGATGGCTTCATGCTCTTCCGCTTTGAGCGTGACGGGCATTGCCCCAACGGTCAAAAGAACTGCCGCAACAACCATTTTTGAATTCATAGGTTCCCCTCTTAATATGGATTTCACTCGATTACCGCTTTCCACGTTAGACGATTGCCGCTGAACAAAAGTGTTAGAAAAATACCGACACTTTTTCCCCCGGATCCCCGTCTAACCCATGTGAGGCCAATCTTAAGGGAGAAAAATCCACAATGAATTCCGAGGCGTTTTTCAAAAGAAGCATCTATAAAAATAATAGGATGCTCGCATACCTATGAGATCCTTATTGTTTAAGACGTGCGTTGCGGCCGGATGTGTCCTCTTTTTACTTTTCCCGTTATTCGCTGAAGGGTCGGCGCCGGTTTTGACTTTTGAAGATTGTGTCAGCGAAGCGGCCAGCCACAACCCGGACTTGGCCGCCGCTCAAGAGTCGGTGAACCGCGCCAATCAGCAGGTGAATGTCGACCTCGGCGTGTTCTTCCCTCAAGTGACGGGTTCGCTCGGCGCCAATCGAAGCGGAACCCCGGCCAGCCACGTTCTTTCCGGGACGTCAAATGGAGATTCAATACAGAAGCAATACAGTGCCGGGTTGTCCGCCCAAGAGAATTTATTCAACGGGCTTCATGACTCAGCCCAAGTAAAGAAAGACCGTGCCGCTCTTGAAGTCGCGGTGGCCCAATTGGATGCGGCGAAAGCCCAAGTTAGTTTCGATTTGCGAAACGCCTTCGCCAGCGTCCTTTACGCCCAGGAATCATTGAATCTCACCCGTCTCATCGCCGATCGCCGAAAAGAGAACCTTCAGATGGTGAACCTTCAATTTAACGTCGGTCAGGAAAATAAGGGATCCTATCTGGTCAGCAAAGCGGCGTATCGGCAGGCTCAATTTGAGGTGAATCAGGCCGAGCGGAATCTGCGCGTCTCCGGGCACGGCTTGGCCAGCGTATTGGGGCGCCCCACTTTCGAAGTTCTTGTTGTGACGGGGACTTTTGTCACGAATCTCCCGTCTAGCTTGCCCAATTTTCAAGACATCGCCCAGAAAACCCCCGCGGTTCGCCAAGCGGATGCCCAGCTTCGGTCTGATGAAGCCAGCGTCACGATCAGCCGGTCAGGTTTTTTCCCTCAACTCAATGCTTCCGTGGCTGGATCCAAAACAGGAGACAGCTGGACGCCTGATTCTGAACTGTGGAGCGCCGGGCTCAACCTCTCCTATCCTTTATTTTCCGGAGGAAGCACTTATCATTCCTACAAAGGGGCCGTCGCTCAGAGTCGTCGGTCCAAAAATTTGGTTGATAGCGCGAACTTCTCCGCCGCTTCCTCGTTGGACCAGGCCTTCGGGCAATTTCAAAATGCCGTCGAAAACATAGAAGTCCAGCAACAAACGCTCGACGCGGATCAGGTGCGGGCGGAGATCGCGCGAAGCCAATATCAGAACGGTCTCGTCTCGTTTCAAGATTGGGACGTCATCGAAAACAATTTGATCTCTCAGCAAAAACAGGCGCTACAGTCATACTTGAGCGCGCTTTCTGCTGAAAATGCTTGGAATCAAGCGCAAGGAAAGGGGTGGATACAATGAAAAAGAAGGCGATTTGGTTGATCCTCATTTTGATTGTGGCCGTGGGCGGTTGGCTGCTTTGGAAGAAGAGCACGAAACCAAAGGGACCCATCTACCGGACCGCAACGGTGGCACGCGGAGATGTGCAGGTATCTATTCAAACGACCGGCGTTATTCAGCCCGAGAACCGCGTCGAGATCAAACCGCCGATCGCGGGCCGCGTCGAACAATGGATTGTGGATCAGGGGAAACGGGTCAAACAAGGCGAAGTATTGGCGTGGCTGAGTTCAACGGAGCGGGCCGCCTTACTGGATGCGGCCCGGGCCCAGGGACAGGCGGAACTCGAACACTGGCAGACGTTTTTCAAGCCGACGCCCCTCGTGGCCCCGCTGGACGGGGTCATTATCGTCCGGAATGTCGAGGCCGGCCAAACCGTCACGCAGAACGACAGCGTTTATGTTCTGTCCGATCATCTCATGGTTAAGGCCAATGTGGACGAGACAGACATCGGGCAAGTGAAGCCCGGCATGGAAGCCCAATTCAATATGGACAGCTACCCCAACATGAACATTGAGGGCAAGGTGGTCAAGATCGCGCTTGAATCCCAGACGGTCAATAACGTGACGACGTACGAAGTGGATATTTTGCCGGATCAGGTGCCGCCCGTGATGAAAAGCGGCATGACCGCCAATGTGACGCTCATCGTGGCCGAGAAAAAAGATGTTCTGGTAGTCCCCGCTGAAGCGGTGACTCGCGAAAAAGGGAGTTCGAGCGTTCTGGTCCCGGGTCCGTCGAAGAAGGCACGGGGCAAACCGGTTGAAATCGAGACCGGGCTAACGGACGGGAAGCGTTACGAAGTCGTATCGGGTCTTCAAGAAGGAGATTCTGTCCTCATCGCTTCGCTTTCGATGAAGGGCGCGGCGTCGTCCGGGGAGCAGCAAGTCAACCCGCTCATGCCATCGAGGCCGCGAGGAAGGTAAAGCTGACATGTCGATGATTCAAATCAAAAACGTCCGGAAAAATTACCTCATGGGAGACGTGACCGTGGAGGCGCTCCGGGGGGTGTCCCTCACGGTTGAACACGGCGAATTTCTCGCCATCATGGGGCCCTCCGGTTCCGGCAAATCGACGCTCATGCATATCCTGGGGCTTCTAGATGTTCCCACCAGCGGCTCCTACAATTTATTAGGGAAAGAGATTTCAAAACTGTCTGAAGATGAATTGGCGGCGTGGCGCGGCCGCGTGGTGGGATTTGTGTTCCAGCAGTTCAATCTTCTCTCGCGCACGACCGCCTTGGACAACGTGGCGCTCCCCACGTACTACACGGGAAATGGATTTGAAACAGCCACGGCGGAGAAGCTCTTGGAGATGGTGGGGCTAGGGAGCCGGAAATTTCATAAACCCAACGAGCTCTCCGGAGGCCAGCAGCAACGCGTGGCCATTGCCCGGTCTCTTATAAATTCCCCCAAGCTGTTGTTCGCCGATGAGCCCACCGGAAACTTAGACTCCGCCAGTCAGACCGAAATTATGGAACTCTTGAAAACACTCAACGAACAGGGGATCACCATTGTTCTCGTGACGCACGAAGAGGAAATCGCCAGCTACGCCAAACGAATCATCCGCATGCGAGACGGCGTGGTTCAATCCGATGAGGTCCAGCGCCGCACGCCTGCCTCCTCGGGAGAAAAAACCTCTCACAAGATCGAACCGGATTCCGCCGTCGGATCCATCACCAAAGCCACCTTCCATTTCCGCGCCTTCATTAATTATTTCCGCCAAGCCTGGATCGCGCTCTTGGCCAACAAGGTCCGTTCCGGGCTTTCCATGTTGGGGATCACAATCGGAGTTGCCGCCGTGATAGCCATGTTGGCGATTGGGCGAGGCGCAAAGCTCGCCGTTGAAGCGCAGCTCTCCTCTCTCGGATCGAACCTCCTTGTTCTTTCCCCGGGGTCTCATCATGGCCCGGGGGGTGTTTCCTTGGGGGCGGGCGCTGTCACCCGCTTCACGCGCGATGACGCCAGAGAAATTGCGCAAAGCGTTCCGACGGTTAAAAGTGTTTCGGCCTCCGTGAACGGCCGGGCCCAAGTTGTTTACTTGGATAAGAACTGGAACACGCAAATTTTGGGGACAACCCCGGATTACGCCTCCATGCACGCCTTTGTTCCAAAGATCGGCCATTTTTTTGAAGAGGAAGACACGATCAAAAGGGCGCGGGTGGCGGTGGTGGGAATGACGGTGGTTCGAAATATATTCGGTGACACAAACCCCATCGGAGAATACATCAAAATCAACCGCGTTCCCTTTCAGGTCATCGGGATTCTTCCTGAGAAAGGACAAACGGGCTGGCGAGACCAGGACGATATCATCATGATTCCGCTCAACACGGCCATGTACCGGTTGCTCGGGAAAACATATGTGGATTCCATTGACATGGAAGTCTTAGACTCAACGGCGATGGATGACACAACGCAAGCCGTTAAAGATTTGATAATTCGAAAACATCATTTGCCGCCATCTCTTCAAGACAGTTTCGAAATCCGCAATTTGGCGGATATTCAAGCGGCGCTTTCGTCCTCCAGCAAGATTTTGTCCATGCTCCTGGCCGCCATCGCCGCGATCTCGCTTCTCGTGGGCGGCATCGGCATCATGAA
>PLLH01000080.1 GCA_003140895.1 Elusimicrobiota bacterium | reverse complement strand
GGCGCCGTTTTTTTCATCTGTTCCTGAATAAAATATCCAAGATCATCGTTTGCGCCAATTCAATCAAAGAGGGTTTGTCCTCCACCGTTCCGAAGGATAAGTGCGAGGTGGTCTACAACGCGGTGGAAACTCGCGAATCCTTCCAAAAAGGAGCCTCACATCTGAATTCGAATCTGTTCACGGTTTCGTATATGGGCCACCTTTCAGAGGCCAAAGGATTTTATGACCTTCTTGAGGCTGCCGAGCTGATTCTTCGGGAGAGAAAAGATATTCGCTTTATGTTCGCGGGAGAGCGGTTGGACGTCGAACGAAATGTGTCGACCGCATCGTCACGGCCGGTCGATTGGTCGAAAGTGGATCAATTGATGAAACGATATCCCGAGTTGATCCGGTTGGTGGGAGTTGTCTCGGGTCATGAAAAAGACCGGTTCTTTAAGGAATCGGATTTATTTGTATTCCCTTCATATGCGGAAGCGTTCCCCGTGGTGATATTGGAAGCCATGGCGGCCGGCCTTCCTCTCGTCATGACGCCCGTCGGAGCTTTGCCGGAAGTGCTCACGGAAGGGGAAAATGGTCTGTTTGTCCCACCCGGGGACGTCCCGTCGCTCAAGGCGTCCCTTCTCGCGTTGGTGAATGATCCGGCGCGCCGGGATCGGATGGGGAAAAACAATCTAAAGAAAGTGGAACGTTTTTCACCGGGAGCCATGGCCTCCGCCGTGGGGCGCATATTTCATGAGGTCATTGCCCGCAAAAAAATGGATAATGAGTGACCGTGAAAATACTATCTGAAATTAAACGAGTGATGTCGGTCCAGATGGACAGCGTCAACTTCGCCAAAACCGCTGTTGGAGCGTCGTATGAAAACGCGGTTCGCTCTCTTTTTCGCTGCCGGGGGAAAGTGGTTGTCACCGGGATCGGCAAATCCGGGCTTATTGCCCAAAAATTCGCCTCCACGCTGGCCTCGACCGGAACGCCCGCCATCTACCTTCATCCTGTCGAAGGCATGCATGGGAACTTGGGGATTGTCAGTAAAAACGATATTGTTTTTTGCATCGGGAAATCGGGGGAGAGCGAGGAAATACTGAATATCCTGCCGGCCGTGAGAAAAATTGGAGCGAGCATCATTTCATTAACGGCCAACAAAGACTCCTCCCTGGCGCGGGAATCCTCCCTCGTTCTCCATATGCCGGTGAAACGGGAAGCCTGCCCGCTCAATCTGGCTCCGACAACGAGTTCCACGGTGGCGCTTGTCATTTGTGACGCCATCGCTATCGTATTAATGAAAATGCGCGGTTTTGGGCCGGAATCCTTCGCGTTGTTCCATCCCGGGGGGCTTCTCGGGAAACGGTTGCTTCTGAAAGTCTCCGACGTGATGAGAAGCGGAAAGCTTAACCCGGTGGTTCATATCAATGAATCGATGGAGCATCTTCTCGTTGAAATCACACAGAAATGGACCGGGGCCGCCTCGATCGTTGATTCTAAGCGGCGACTTCTCGGCATCGTGACGGATTACGATATTCGAAAGGCGTTTGCTGAGGAAAAAATTATTTCGAATCTGAAAATAAAAGACGTGATGAATTCGCGTCCCATGACGATCTATTCCGATGAAATGGCCATTAAAGCGCTTCAGATCATGGAATCACGGAAAAAACCCTTAACGATTTTGCCTGTCATCGATCGGCACAAACGATCCGTTGGCATGATTCACCTTCATGACCTCATCAGCAAAGGGTTGGTCCAGCCTGCCTCATCGATTTCGTAAACGTAAAACACCAATCCAATAACAACTTCTCTATGAAACCATACATCGCACTGACCATGGGGGATCCCGCCGGGATTGGTCCCGAAATTATTCTAAAGGCGGCCGCGCATCCCTCCTTTTCTAAGCAGGCGCTCCCCGTGGTGATTGGGAGCCAGGCCATTCTGACAAAGGCTCAATCTCGATTAAAAAATCATCCCGCTCGAAAAATTATCATTAAAAGTGTGAGCGCTGACTCGCTTCAATTAAAAACATATCCTAAAAACGCTCTCCTGGTTGTTGACCTGGCTTCCTCAGTGCCCCGAACACATCACGTGGGCCGGCTTTCGGCGTGGGGAGGGCGATTGTCAGGAGAATGCATCCGGTACGCCATACAGAAAACACAGGAAGGACTATTTGGGGCCATCGTGACATGTCCCATTAATAAACAAGCCTTTCGATTGGGAGGATGGGGACGCCAATACCCGGGCCATACGGAAATGCTGGCCGCGCTCACAAAAACAAGGAAATTTGCGCTGGCGCTCTGTTGCGGGGATTTTCGCGCCATCCACGTCACGTCTCATATCCCGTTGAAGCATGTATCCGCTCGGATCACCCGGTCTCGCGTCAGGGACACGATTCGCCTGGCGGAGGCAGGGCTCAAACGCATGGGCATCAGGAAACCCCGGATCGCCGTTTGCGGGTTAAATCCTCATGCCGGGGAAGGGGGAATCCTGGGGACGGAAGAGCGGAGCGCGATTGCCCCCGCCATACAACAATGCCGTCGAGAGAAAATCGATGTTGAAGGACCTCTCCCGGCGGACACCATTTGGCCCCACGTTCTTCAGCGACGATATGATATCGGCGTGGCCATGTATCATGACCAAGGCCAGATCCCGTTAAAACTAGTCGGTTTCCAAAATAAATCGCGCTCGATGGAGGTTCACGGCGTCAACGTCACCTTTGGATTGCCCCTCATCCGAACTTCCGTGGCGCACGGAACCGCCTATGACATCGCCGGGAAAGGAAGTGCGTCTGAAACCAGCCTTCTTGAGGCGCTCTCCCTGGCAATCAAGATGATCCAAATCAAAAAACATGGCCGAATTTAAAAACCAACACAATCAATCGATGCCTCTCTTGGGGACGATCATTCTGGTCTCTTTGATCCTCATCGAGATAGGCGTCTGTCTTGTCCCATTTAACTACAGGCCTGATTTTCACATCTCCCTCTTTCAACACTCGCTTCCCCTTCATCATCTGATATTCACCTTGTCCGGACTCCTTTTGATGGCTATCACAGCCAACGTTTTCATTAAGAAAAAGGAATTGCCGTCATTTATCGTTGTTTCCGCTGTTCTTTTGGCTTCCATGCTTCTTTCGGCCGCCTTCACGTTGGGAGATAAACGAGACGCGTTTCAAACGTGCCTTGGGTTCTTCGTCCGGGGGCTTGTTCCCGGATTTGCCGCTTACGTTCTCGTCACCCATTTCAATGGTGAAAAGCCGCTGTCTCACTTTCTCATCGGTTTGGGGGGGCTTATCTCGTGCGCTTCTCTTTTTGAATTGTTTACCGGGCGCTATTTTCTCTTTGACCGGTTTGCGTCGCAGTTCACCGCCTCAGATGGATTCGCCTCCGGCCCCGTCGGACAACCGCTTCCCTTGGCCGTTTTGCTCAACTTGCTTTTTCCTCTCTCACTCATGGCTTGGAATGCGACCAAACGC
>PLLH01000054.1 GCA_003140895.1 Elusimicrobiota bacterium | reverse complement strand
GCTTCGAAGTATTCATCGCGTTTCGTGAAATGAAACAATCCGGCGGCGATGTTGGTGGGGAATCGCCGGACGAGCACGTTATAGGAACGAACCACCTCGTTGAATCGCATCCGTTCAACCGCGATCCGGTTTTCCGTCCCGGCCAGCTCATCTTGCAAGGCCAGGAAATTTTGGTTCGCTTTTAGATCGGGATACCGTTCAACGATGACCAGGAGCCGTGCCAACGCCCCATCGATCTGTTGGTTGGCGGAGATTTTGTCCGAGATGGATTTGGCGCCGTTCAATTTGGCCCGGGCTTCGGCCACCTGGATAAAAATATCCTTTTCGTGCTTGGCGTATCCTTTGACGGTATTCACGAGGTTGGGAATCAAGTCCGCCCGGCGCTGCATCACGTTGTCCACCTGCGCCCACGACGCGTTAATGCCTTCATCGCCCACCACCAGCGCGTTTCGCTGGGTCACCAGCATCCCTCCGGTCAATAGAACCACTCCGATGAGAATTAAAACCACAATGAGACTTTTTTTCATACGTCCTCCTAACGGTGAATCCCGTTTATTTATAGTTGTTTACAAAATCGACAACGCCTTCAATGGAAGTGAGAAATTTTTCGAAGATGAGGTTGGCATCAGCCCGATGGGCGGCCCCATCACGGATCAACAGGGCCCCTTCGAACGCATTTTGATCAATTGGGACGAGTTTCTCAAGAGCCGAAAGAACATCCAGGCGGTTTTTGGGAACGGGTTGTCCGGCCATTCTCAAGACTCCTTTAAAAAGGGCGATGAACGTGGAAAAGGATCGGGCCAGGAGTTCATGAATGCGTTTGTCGCGCCCCTCCGTTTCCATGAAGCGTTGCCGGAGTTGAATCAATTTGGAGCGGAGCTCATATTCCAATTGATGCCGCATGTTCTCCGTCGACACCGTTAACTGTTCGAACGGATTGGAGCCGAACAAAATGCGATGAGACTCTTGAATGTCGAGGAATTCAAGGGGGAAAACGTCGCTCGCGTCGCGGAGATGTTGTTCCGTAAACAAAAGCGGCGCCGGATTCTTCTGTTTCATCCACGCGTTGGACAATGGCGCCAGCCGCCGCAGATCCGATACGCCGATCTGTTTCAAAACGACGAGAATGTTGTGATCAGAATAGAGCCGGCTCCGGTCTCCGCGGACGGAGGAGCCAAAGAGGACGACCGAAAGAAGATTGCCTCCAAGAGATTCTTTGAGTTGTTCCGTCAACTGTTCTGGTGTTTTCATATTAATAGGTGTCTCCCTTTTACCAACCTCGAGAGGCTCCGCCGCCGCCCGAGGAGCCTCCTCCAAATCCACCGAATCCATCTCCCCCAAACCCGCCCCCGCTCCATCCGCCGCCACGGCCTCCCAAAAAGAGCAGCAGGAGCCACGGATGCCGGATCACGGCGATGAGAAAAACAATAAAAATGATGAAGGAGAATAAATTTTGAGCGAAACCGCCCCGCGCCCGCAGGGGACGGCTTTCTTGCGGCAATGCGGGTTCGCTCAAGGTGACATGGGCGTCTCTCGCGATCGTTTGGGCGATGGAGATGGTTCCCATGAGAACACCGCTGTTGGGCTCGCCCCCTTTAAAATACGGAAGCACCTGCTCATCCATGATTCGCCCGGCGACGCTATCCGGGATAAGACCTTCCAGCCCATAACCCACTTCAATGCGCATTTTCCGTTCATTCGGGGCGATTAAAAACAGGACACCGTTGTCCTTTCCTTTCTTTCCGATTCCCCATCGTTTAAAAAGATCGGCGGCAAACTCGCTCACGTCACGGCCGTCCAGCGATGGAACCGTGACGACCGCCACTTGAGCCGAGGTTTTTTGTTCCAAATCCGCGAGAACGGATTCCAGTGATTCCCTCGTTTGTTGATTTAAAAGGCGAGCCTCATCGGTCACGTATCCGGTTGGTTGACGACGGTTTTCGGCGCGCAGGGGAATTGACGACGGAAACAGTGAGAGCGCGAGAAGAAGGCCCGCCGCAANNTCCCGCGCGCGATTTTCCTTAATCTCACTTCCTTTCCTCTCGGATCAGGACGGATTCAAGTCCCTGTTCGCGGAGAAGGTTTTTGTTTTTCGCATCAAACCAGGAGGTCGCGACGTTGCCTTCCACATTCGTGTTGATGACAAAGATAGTCGCTTCCCCGTCTCCCCAGGGAACTGTTTTTCGTTCATTGACGTTACGAACCGCTGTTTTGACGGAGAGGGAATCAACAAATAAAACCTGGGCGCGCCGGCCCTCGTTTAATTTCATCCCGTTGAATTTGGATCGGGGAAGCTCCATTTCAAATTCGCTCATGTCCATGCTTGAAAGCGGGACCCCGGCGGAAAGCCGCTTTTCGCCTTTCGTGACCCACATGGTGATCATTCCGTTTTCCCGCCGGCCTTCAATCACCGTGGCCTCTCCTTTCTCAAGCGTGTTTCGTTTGAAATACGCGAGCCCAGCATCGTCGATATAGGCCAGATCTTTTTGGGATATTTTGTCCGATCCAAAGAAACGAGGTATTTTTCTTTCCCGAAGAATCTCAACGACGGTCACCGGCTTTTCGTTGAAGGTCCCGGTGCTAATGGACATCCAGCTTTCGCCCCGCGCTTGACCGTCCAGATCCTGGAGAATGAAATGACCCGGCGTGAGCCCGGCGTGAAGAAGCGGCGAGACAACGAGGCTCGACAGAACCACAAGGAGCGCGCGGGCGGATTTCATTGCTCGAGCGGGGCCAGCCGCAGGATGCCAAGGCATATTTCCGCTTGAACGAACGGGTTGGTTTCCATCGGGAGTTTATTCAGGACCAAATTGTAATCGTCCGGCGAGCCAAAACGCCCCAGATACCAGAATGCCATGGCGCGGGCGGGCCAATCCTGATCTCCGGTGGCCGCCATGAGCATGTATCGGCCTGACGGGTTTCCGAAACGGGCCATGACCTGCATGGCGTAAACTCTCAGCGCCGGGGACACGTCCATGTTGGCGATCGAGAGAAGCGAGGGCACCGCATCCGTGAAACGCCCCACTTCAATCGCTTCCATGGCTCCAAAGCGGACGATGGCGTTTGGATGGGTCAAGGCGTCTTGGATGAGGCCGATGGTCCTGTCATCCTTACTATAGGCCAGGGTAATGAGGGCCGAGGCTCGCACGAGAGGGTTTGGGTTTTCCTGGGCCATTTTTTCGAGTTCAATGCGAACCAAAAGATCCCGGGTTCCTCCCAATCCTTCGATGACCAAATAGCTGAGTTCGGAATACCGGACCTTGAGCGCGAATCCGCCGGGGGTTTCCATCGAATTAAGTTCCGCCACAACGGGGTCTTGCGCTTGAATGGGATCCAGCTTCTCTGAAAGCCGGTTTCGAATGAGATTAAGCAATTGGTTGTTGATTTCCGCGGCCAGTTGCAAAGATTCGGGGATACGTAAACGCGGCGGCACAATCACAAGAGGCTCCATCTCGACCACATTGTCTTTCCCAAGCGTGAAGGACACTTCTTCGTTGTCCCGCCAGCCTGGCTCTGTCGGAGAGTAATACACTTTCTCTCCTTTTTTCGAAATGAGTTTGAGGGCGGCGATGGACATCTCGGCGATCACAAAATCATTTCTGTTCTCACGGCGAAGATGCGAAATCAAATTTTCATAATCGTCGGGCTTCCCGTAGTCGCCGAGATAACGGGCTGCCATGGCTCTGATCACCCAACTGTCGTTGTCGAGTCCCGCGTAAAGCGCAGGGAGGCCGCTTTTATCTCCCAAGGAGAGAAGCGCTTGGGCCGCGACAATTTGCATGAGAGGAGACCAATCTCGCCCCATAGCCAGTTTAAGCAGATTGATGGCTTCCGGTTGGCCCCAGATCTGGAGGGCTTCCACCGCGGCGAACCGGATTCCGATGTCGCTGTCCAGCAGGGCTTCCTTAATATATTTCTTGTGCGTGGGGTCTGAAAACCCGGCCAAGCTGAGGATGGCTTCCGCCCGCACTTTGGGTCGCCGGGCCCATTGGACATGTTCGATCAGGCGCTTGCGAAGCTCCGGATCGCGTGAAATTTTAAGGCCTTCCACAAGTGAGATGCCGAATTCCAGATAGCGCAATTTGAGACGGTATCCGGCCGGCGTCCCCAGCGTGATGAGTTGCTTTAGAGACGTTGACTGATAGTCATCGGCGTTGATTTTTGTTTTGTCTTCCTGCGAGATAAGAGCGAGCAGGGTTTGCGTCACTCCGGTGAGGGGTGACGTTGGCGGAGCCGGTTTGCTGATGACGTCCCAGCCGCGTCCTGTGCCGGGGAAAAGAAGCAGTGGGGTCAGAATCAGGCTTAGGGATAATTGTTTCAATCGCTTTCTTATCATTAAGGTAATTTACAAAGAATTGGGGCGTCTTTAGAAGGGGAATTGCTCTCCCGGTTTGGGAAAGAGGAGCTGTCCGTCGAATATCTGTTCTTTTAAGAGTTGCTCCAGGCGTTTCTCGTCGAATTGGGCGTTCGTGAAGGAGTCGCGTTGGAGGAGAAGCGCCCATTTGGGATTGAGGAGAGAAATAATGTCGGCGCTCATCTGCTCCCCGCCGGCGTAGATGAACGCGAGGTCGATTTCTTTCCCGTCGTCCCGAAGGCCGTAGAGGAATTCGCGGAGCGCGGATTGGTCCACCGTTTCGCCGCTGATAAAGATGTTCCGGCCGTTATCGAACTCGAGGAGGTAGGCGTTCACGGCGGCGTGGGTTCCCGGATTCTTGGAGCCGAGCGCGCTCGCGAACAGGAAGGCGTTCTCTTTTTTCAGGAGAATTCGCTGACCGCTTTCCAATCCTTTGACATTGATATATCCCATGCGCTGAAGAGAAGTGATGTCCGCGGGCGGCGCCACAATTTTCATGTTGAGCCGGATCGCCGGCTCCCGCGGGGCCCCGAAATGGCGCGGTTCCAGATCCGTTAAAAACAAATAATCCATCGGCGGAAGAACCGCCGGCAGGATGAGCGGATCGCGGCGAACCAGAGCGTCTGTCGAGGAGGTCCCCGGTTTCTCATCCCACCCGGGTGGAAGGACGGCGCCTTTATCGGCAAAGAGCGGATCGACGACAATATTCATGTTTTTGTATTGGATCCATAGCGTGGCGGCTCCGCTGTACCAGATTGTCCCGAACGTTTTTTGAAGTTGGGGGCGTGAGATGGAGGGGGTGGGCGGCGGTCCTTTCTCCGGTTTGACAGCCGGGCGCTGGAGGCATCCGGCGAGAATCAGGAGAAAAATAGACACCAGCCGTGTCATGAGTTTTTGTTTCATTTGGGTCGGATTCTAGCAATAAAACGAAGGCCGCTTTCCCCGTATTCCCGATGGTTAGGGAATTATTTTCTGAAAGACTTCTTTTTAGAACAATGCAATAGAGCTACAATAATTTATTGACGGGGATGGATTGTTGCTAGTCCTTTTCTGCCAACCTGGAGATCGAAATAATGAGACATCGAGGGAAACTATCGCTTGGGTTTACGATTATTGAGGTTCTTGTGGGCCTCCTCGTCTCTATTATTGTGATTACCTCCGGCGTTGTCGCCGTTCAATCCATCAGTAAGGCGTATTCCAATAACATTATGCGGGGACGCGCGCAGCGGGCGATCAGCGATACCGTCAGCTCACTTATTCAGAAGGCGGGTTTATCGGATAAATTCACGGATCCCAGTTTTAAAGGAACGTATTACTATCCTCCCGGTTACAATGCCGACGATACGACAATCGACCCCGCCAAAAGAGAGGCCTATCAAGGGGAATACACCGGGTCCCGGATCAAGGTGATTGCCACCATTGCGGATATCGACCCTTACGAGCGGACGCGCGCCGTCACTCTCAAGGCCACGTGGACCGTCGGTATTCAAAGCTATTCATTGGATAGCACGTATTCGTTGTTCAACCCGCGGGAATCCAGCATCGGGGGCGATGCCAAAGGCCGGGTGGTGAATGCGCTTAACCCCAGCGAGGGGGTTCAAAACATCCGGATCATCGCGGAGGGGGAATCGGGCGGTGGAAAACACATCTTCACCCGGACAAATCAGGACGGCGAATTTCTTATCAAGAGCGTCAAGGTGGGAAATGACACAAAGCTTACCTTTAAGGGAGATAGCCGCAGTCCGCTCAAGCCGTCGTTTTATTTCCGCGGAATCGATAAAATTGACACCGACCTAACGGACTCCAATCCAGCGGGATCCGGAGGACTGGACGAATGGGAGGTGGGTAATTCCGCCACCGAATTGGAATTCACCATCAAGGTGGAAGCTGGAAA
>PLLH01000048.1 GCA_003140895.1 Elusimicrobiota bacterium | reverse complement strand
GGCTGTCCCTTCGGCCAAGTCTTCTTTTTGGTCACGTTGATTTCGGAAGGGGCGCTTCTTTTGGTGGGGGCTCAGGCGGGATTTATTGACGGCCCTCGCGTCATGTCCAATATGGCCATCGACAACTGGTTCCCGCGCCGGTTTAAAAACTTGAGCGACCGGCTCGTCATCAAAGATGGGATCGCCGTCGTTGGGTTGGCGGCCTTGGCGGTGGTTTTGTACACGCGGGCGTCCATCAAAATCCTGGTCGTCATGTACAGCATCAACGTGTTCATTACGTTTTCCCTGTCCCAGTTCGCGATGGTTCAGCATTGGATTCAAGAGAGAAAAGGAACATGGCTTCGGAAGCTTTCTGTGAATATCACGGGATTATTCGTGACGATGGGCATTTTGATCGTCACGGCGACGGTCAAATTCAAAGAAGGCGGCTGGGTCACCATTGTGATCACAACGCTCCTGGTTTTCTTTTGTTTATGGGTTCGCCGCCACTACGCTCAAACGTCCCGGGCCCTCCGGCATTTGGATGAAATTTTGTCCGATCTCCCTCTGTCGGAATCAGCGTCCCAGCCGAAAAAACTGGCTCAGCAGCCGACCGCCGTTCTGATGGTCAATGGGTACAACGGCATGGGCGTCCATTCGTATTTGGCCATTCACCGGTCCTTTCCCGGCCATTTCAAAAACTTTGTTTTTATTTCCGTCGGCGTGATCGACAGCGATCGGTTCAAAGGAGTGGGGGAAATCGACAATTTGAAGACGTCTGTCGGAAATGATCTGAATAAATTCGTTGAGTTGGCGGAGAAGACCGGGTTTTATGCCGAGAATCGAATGATTCTGGAGACGGACGTCACGGAAGGATTGGAAACGCTCTGCGATCAAGTGGCCAAAGAGTGGCCGAGAAAAGTGTTCTTTATGGGGCAGTTGGTGTTCGAACAAGAAACCTTGTGGAACCGGTTGCTTCACAATCAAACCTCCTACTCTTTGCAGCGAAAATTGTTGTTTAAAGGATATGAGGCCGTGATTCTCCCGATTCGTGTCCGGCTTCCGGAACCGGTCCGGGCCGGTCAGGCAGGTGGTATACTGCGTCCATGAAAAAATCATCGTCATCGCTTCGGCCTCTTAAATTTCAAAAGTCCTATTTGCCCCACGCGGAAGGGTCGTGTCTTGTTTCCATGGGAAATACCAAGGTGCTTTGTGTGGCAACAGTTGAAAACAAGATCCCTCCTCATGCGGAGGAAAAAGGGACCGGGTGGATTCACGCCGAGTACGCTATGCTCCCCCGTTCAGGTGAATCCCGGAGCCCGCGCAAAAAAACAACCCAGGGCGGACGGGTTCAGGAAATTTCACGTCTCGTGGGCCGGTCACTCCGAGCCGCCGTCGATTTAAAAAAACTTTTCCCTTATAGCATCATCGTCGATTGCGACGTGATTCGCGCCGACGGCGGAACGCGCACCGCGTCCATTAACGGAGGCTTGATCGCGCTCGTCCAGGCGTTGAAACAGATGAAGGCCAAAGGAGAGATCCAGGCATGGCCGCTCAAAAATTTCATTGGAGCCGTCTCGGTTGGTGTGATCAAAGGCAAGCCGGTGGTGGATATTTGTTACGCCGAGGACAAAGACGCCGAAACGGATTTGAATGTCGTCATGACCGAATCGGGAGACATGATTGAAGTGCAAGGAACGGCGGAAAAAACGCCGTTCTCCCAAAAAGAATTGCTTCAAATGGTTCGCCTGGCGCAGAAATCCATTAAGAGAATCATTCAAGCTCAGAAAAAGATCATCGGGCCCTTGCCGCAAAGCTGAATCCCTCCGAAATGCTTTCATCGAAACGTCCTTCCCTCGTCTTAGCCACACACAACCGGCATAAAGTGTCGGAAATCCGGTCTATTTTGAAAAAATCCCGTCTGCGCGTTCGTCTGATGACCTTGGATGATTTTCCCACCATGAAGCCTGTCGTCGAAGATAAGCCCACGCTGGAAGGAAATGCGGCTAAAAAAGCGTTGTCCGTCGCGAAGAAAACGGCGTGTTTGGCGTTGGCCGATGACACTGGACTCTTCGTGAAGGCTCTCAAGGGGAAACCCGGCGTCTACTCTGCCCGGTTCGCCGGACCCCAATGCAATTACGCCGACAACTGCAGGAAGTTGCTTAAGTTGATGAAGAATGTCCCGTCTGCTCGACGCTCCGCTTCTTTTCAAACAGTGGCCGCCTTGGCGACGCCGAAGGGGAAGGTGTTCATGGCCAAAGGGAGCGTTGCCGGGAAGATCACCGTCGATCAACGGGGAAAGAACGGTTTCGGTTATGACCCGGTTTTTTTCATCTCTTCTAGGAAACAAACGTATGCCGAGATGCCCGCCCGTCTCAAAAACAAGATCAGCCACCGCGCCTTGGCTTTCTCGAAGATCGCGGGCCTTCTCCGCCGCGCCCTTCGCTCCACCTAAAAAGACCTCCCTTCCCTTTAGATTAAGGCAAAATCGATTTGCTAGTATGAACCCGTTGTTTCTGTGCCCGTAGCTCAGTTGGAAGAGCAACAGCCTTCTAAGCTGTGGGTCGCAGGTTCGATTCCTGCCGGGCACGGTCTCCTACGCTAAAGCTTCGGAGACCCAATCCTCCGAAGCTCCGAAGGAGCGTAGGAGGGGTCTCCTTAATCGAGGTTTTATGTTGCCTAAAAGTGTTCGTCATCAATTGATTCGGTTCTTTTCCCGGTTTCCCGGAATCAAAAGCGTCATATTATTTGGTTCGCGGTCGCGGGGCGATGCCGACACGTATTCCGACGTTGACATAGCCATTTCGGCTCCCCGGGTTAACCAACGGCAATGGCTTGATATCGCTTTTTTTCTTACGGAAGAAATGAACTCCCTTCTGTCATTTGACGTCGTTCGTCTGGAAGAGGCTTCTTCTCGGTTAAAAAAACGAATTCAAAATGAAGGGAAGCTCCTTTATGGTAAAAAATAAACTCACGCAAAGTATTGTTAACCTTTCTCGGGCGTTAGACCGGTTGGAGGAGGCACTCAAAGAACCAAAGAAGAATAAACTGGCCGTAGATGGGACTATTCAACGATTTGAATTCGCGATTGAACTCTATTGGAAGGTGTTGAAGCGGCTTTTATCTGCGGAAGGGATTGAAACGTCGACTCCTCGCGAGGCGCTTCAAAGGGCGTTACAGGCCGGATGGCTGATGGATGAGACTCTCTGGCTTCAAATGTTACGAGACCGAAACGAAACCTCGCACGTTTACGATGAAGCTCTTGCGAAGAAAATTTATAAACACATCAAAAATTATTTTCCTGAGATGAAAAGCGTTTTCCGCCTTTTAGCTGAACGTATTAAAAAGAATCACAGTCGCCGAAATTAATTTTTTCTTCCTCACCCACCCGAGTTTTTCCAAAAACCCCTTGAAAGGACGCCTTGTTGCTTATAAGCAATGGGATGACCGGGATAAAACCCCGGCCTTCTTATAAGGTGGACCGACTTCGATGGCTGATTTCAATCTCAAACTGAATCAAACGCTCAATCCCGCCGTGTCTCAACGGACCGTTTTATTGGGACGGGTGAAGATGGCTCAGGCGGTCAAGTTGCCCGAGTCCGAATGGGCCAAACTATTGATGGAGGTTGAGAGAGATCCTCTTTTTCAAGAATTGTTGGGGGCTGAAAAAAGCGGACAACGGATCATTCGTTATAAGCGGATCGGGCGCCACGGCATTTCCAGCCAATTCTATGAGATGGCCGATAACGATATCGTCGGCGGAAGCGGCGTTTCGCCGGAGTCCTTGATTGATCAGAAAAAACAGTTGTTGGCTCTCGTCAGGAAATTGGGGCAAGACAAGTTCGAGAAACATTTCCTCTATCGGGAAGAAGGGGTGTCCATTGAAAGCATCGCCAATCAGTGCGGCCTTTCCGTCTCCGAAGCGCAGCAAATCAACGATTTCATTCTGAACATGTCCGTGTTGTCCGAGTTCTACTTTCCGTCGCAGCTCCAATCGACGCAATTGATGAGGCCGACGCTCGTCGGTCGGATTGTCCGCAACGACGACACCAGTTATTCGATCGCGTTCTTTTCGCCTCATCTGGCCCGTGGGACGTATGAGATTAATCACTTGGCGCTCAGGTCGTGGCAACGGGAAAAGAAGTTGGATCGAAACGAGGCGTCGCGGCTGCGGCGATACGTGGGGCTGCTTGAAATGGCCAATTTAAAGCAGGGAGCTTTCACGCGCGTCCTGGATTATTTGCTTTTGGCGCAACGGAAATATTTTGATACGCAGGACCTGAGTCAGTTGGCCCCCATTTCTCTTCGCCAGGTGGCTCGGCACATCCAATTCGCGCCCAGCACCATCAGCCGGGTCTTTTCGGCGAAGAGCATTCTCCTCCCGTGGGAAAAAGAAGTCCCCTTGCTCTACTTAATGCCCGGGCGCCGCCGCGTTCTTCTCCATATCCTCGAAAAAATGCTGGCCGGCCGTGAAAAACGGTCGACCGACGCGGATTTGGCGAGGGAAATTCAGGAAACCACCGGGGTGAACGTGTCCCGGCGGACCGTGACGGCCTGCCGCCACGTCCTCGCCTCCCGAGATCAGGCGACTCCCAAATCCTAAAAAGGCCGCTCCCCTCCATTAATCTCTAAACGCTTGAGAGACAAATTCCGCCGTATTGCTATAATGCCCCCCATGCTCATTAGAATAAATAGAACCTCTTTTTTCATGATCACGTTGCTATTCGCGTTCGGCGTGTCCGGGTGGATCCGTTCCGAGAATCAGGGCGAGGCCCCGGCCTCTCTCGCCGGCGGCCTGGGCCTTCCTACTATTTCTCTCCAGGGAAGAGAGGGAGATCGACAAACAATGTCGGAGATAGCCGACCTGGCTCATCAGAAGAGAAATTCGGAAGCCGATAAAAAATTAAAAGTTTGGATGAAAAAGGACGCGAAATCGCCGGTCCCGTTCGTGTTGGCCGGAACGCTGGCTTATGAACGTAAGCAGTACAAGCGATGTTTGTCCTATTGTGAAAAAGCGCTTTCCCGCGACCCCCAATTCGCCGACGCCTATTATTGGAGAGGGAAGGCGTTCGAAGCTCTTGGGAAGCCCATGGAGGCCGTGAACGAGTATCGCGCGGCACTCCTCTCGAAGCCGGACCATGCGCAGGCAAAGGCGTCTTTGTCGGCGTTGGCTTCCAGCCTCGGGGTCAACGAAGAGGATTTGGGCGTCGGCGGACATTCGTCCGACGGACGTTCGTCCGACGGACGCGCTCATCGTTAATATTTATTGCGCAGGTGGTGGAACGGCAGACACGCTAGCCTCAGGAGCTAGTGGGCGAAAGCCCTTGCGGGTTCAAATCCCGCTCTGCGCAGAAAAATTCGCCTCTTGGATTCCCCGGGACGTGGTTGAATGAAAAAATCGAAAAGTAAAGACGAAAAAGACGACCGAAAAGTCGTCGCGACCAACCGCCGGGCTCTGATCAAATACGAAATACTGGAAACGCTGGAAGCCGGTCTTGTTTTAACGGGACCGGAGGTGAAGTCGCTTCGGGCGGGGGCGGCCAACCTTTCGGAAGGCTTCGCCCGGTGCGATAACGGGCAGGCGGATCTTTGGAACGTGCATATTTCGCCTTATTCGTACGGGTCTTTGCATGTGGAGCAAAATCCGCTCCGGACCCGGCGGCTCCTTTTGTCCAAGAGACAGATTATGAATTGGATGGGGCGCTCCGTCGCCAAAGGCCTCACGATTGTTCCCCTGGAGATTTACTTTAACCACCATGGGAGAGCGAAGATAAAACTGGCGCTGGCGAAAGGGAAGCGGGGGCCCGACCGGCGAGAAGATATAAAACGGCGCACGGTTCAACGCGAGATCCAGCGTGATTTTGCGGGACGGCATCGGATAAAATAGAAATTGGAAGAATTTACCGTCCCCCTACGCCAAGGCTTCGGGGGACACCCTTCGCTCTTTATTGATGGCGCTTCGAATCGGAGCATGTGGGCGGCTTGCCACCCGTAGCTCCGAACGTTGTGTCTTTTGTGAGGAGCGTAGGGTGGAGAGGTGCCTGAGCGGTTGAAAGGGCTCGCCTCGAAAGCGTGTAGGGCTTAACGGCCCTCGTGGGTTCGAATCCCACCCTCTCCGTACTGATCCTTAAATTAAAAATTATTGAGGAAGTACGGTCCACCGCGTTTCGCAGCGGTGGGCCGAACATAAAACCCTTTGACATTGGAGGGATGTTTCGCTAATTTTCACTCAACTTCTATGGACGATTTAAAAGTACTTCTGCCAGAAAAAGATATTCCGGAACGCTGGTACAATCTCGCGGCGGACCTTCCTTTTCAATTGCCGCCGCCCTTCAATCCCGCGACCAAATCGCCTCTCGATCCGTCCGCCCTGCTGGGTATTTTCCCCAAGGCGCTGGTGGATCAGGAAATCAGCCAGGAGCGTTGGATCGAAATTCCACCCGAGGTTCGAGATATCCTCCGCCTCTGGCGGCCGACGCCATTAAGGCGGGCCGCTCGGTTGGAGAGAGCTCTTAACACGAAGTGCCGGATCTATTACAAAGACGAAAGCGTTTCTCCCACGGGCAGCCATAAAACGAACACGGCGATTGCTCAAGCCTATTACAACAAAAAAGCCGGGATCGAGCGGATTTCAACGGAAACGGGCGCCGGTCAATGGGGCTCCGCGCTTAGCTTTGCCTGCAATGTGTTTGGAATGAAGTGCCGGGTCTACATGGTCAAGGTGAGCTATAACCAAAAACCGTTTCGCCGGTGCCTTATGCATATTTGGGGAGCTGAGGTGGTGGCGTCTCCTTCTGATCAAACCAAGGCGGGCCGGCACATGTTAAAGCAGGATCCTCATTGCCAGGGCAGTTTGGGAATGGCCATATCCGAAGCGGTTGAGGAAGCCGCCGGCGATCCAAAGACAAATTATTCATTGGGGAGCGTCCTCAATCATGTCCTTTTGCACCAGACCGTAATCGGTTTGGAAGCCAAAAAGCAGTTGGAGATCATCGGCGAAAAGCCGGATTTTCTTGTCGGATGCGTGGGCGGCGGAAGTAATTTTGGCGGACTCGTTTTTCCCTTTATCAAAGATAAATTAGACCGACCGAGTCTTCGAATCGTGGCGGTGGAACCTTCGGCCTGCCCCAGCATGACAAAAGGCGTGTATCAGTACGATTTTGGCGACACCGCCGCCTTAACGCCGCTCATCAAAATGTTCACGTTGGGCCATAATTTTATGCCGCCGGGGATTCACGCGGGAGGGCTTCGTTATCACGGATGCTCGCCGATTGTGAGCGCTTTGTTGGATAAAAAGATCGTGGAAGCGCGGTCTCTTCATCAAACCGGCGTGTTTGATGCGGCGCTCCTGTTTGCTCAGACGGAAGGCATTGTTCCGGCGCCCGAGACGGCTCACGCCATCAAAGCCGCCATCGACATCGCAAAAGACGAGAAGCAGTCCAAGTGCATTGTTTTTAACTTCAGCGGCCATGGGTTCTTGGATTTGGGATCCTATGAGAAATATCTTCATGGGGAACTGAAAGACTACCCGCTGCCCGTCCATGAACTTGAAAAATCACTGGGTGAATTGCCGAAAGTTTGATTCATTCGATCTTGATCGTTCCCTCAACTCGGTTTCACGTGTTCTTCTTATCTCATGCAGCCATACCATACATCTCATCGCTTAACTAGAACGGCCCGGCTTGGTTTTTTCGCCGCCGGGGCTTTGTTCGTTTGCGCTTCCTTGTTTGTCTCGTCTTGGGTCTTGGCTCAGTCCGAGCGGGCTCTGGAGCTTCGGGCCGAGCCGGCCTTTTTCTCTCCGAACACCGACGGTTTGAATGACCACACGTTTTTCTATCCGGTTCTTCGCGTTGAAGCGGAGGTGTTCCGGTGGCGTTTGGACATTACGACTCCGATGGGGCGCCGAGTTCAGCGGCTTTCCGGGTCCGGTTTCGACTCGCTGATCAAGTGGGACGGCCGAGACAAGAAAGGGATGATCGTGAAAGAAGGCTCTTATAACGCGACGTTGACGGTATGGGGCCGGGGAATGAAGGCGGTTTCGCCCACCCGCGTGATCACGGTGGACAACACGCCTCCGGTGGCCCACGTGTCGGTTTCAACTCCGGTTCTCGATAAAATGGACGCGTCCAGCAACACGTTGACATTTCTCTTGGGGGCCGATGACAAATCGCCGATAGACCGGTGGCAGCTTCAGCTCATGGATTTACGCGGGAAGACCGTCACGGTATGGACCTCGACGGGGGCCCCTTCGAATCTCATCTGGGACGGCCGGGACCCCTCCAGTGGAATTACAGTTCCCAGGGGAAAATACCGGTGCGCGTTCCAAGTGTGGGATCAAGCGGACAACGTCAGCGATCCCTCTTTTGTGGATGTGGAGGTGAACATCACCGCCCGGGAGGCGTTGCAGCAGGAGCTCAAGCTCATCACGGTGCACGAGACGTCCATGGGTCTCATTGTTCAGCTGGGGTGCCGCGACCTGTTTGTTGTAGAAGATGAAAAAATGGTACTGGCCCGTTCCGCCATTCCCTTGCTTCATGAGGTGGCCCTTTTAATCAACGCGTATCCGGACGCCCCCGTTCGATTGGACGGCTACTCCAAGTCTAAAAAGACTTTTGTCCAAGATAAGAATTTAAGCAGCCTTTATTCTTGGAGCGCTTACAGTTATCTCGTGAAAGAAGAACGCATGAAAGCGTCGCGTCTCACCGTGCGCGGGCTTGGGCGATCCCCGCTTTTTGAACGCCGCGCCTTAAACGGTCCCGAATGGGGATTGTTGCGTGACGGCGTTGAGATTATTTTGGAAGGGTCGGGCGCCTGGTAAGATAGATGCGCGCGGCGCCGATGGAATGAAAATAATAAACCAAAAGACGGGGATTGGCTTTATCTTGTCGATCCTTATCCTGTTTGGCGTGAGATTTTTCCCAATTGAGCCATCATGGGCAGGGTGGTTCCCGTTGATGATCCTCTCTGTGACATTAACCTATGTGTTGATTAAAGACCTCGAGATCAGTCGAGGCAATCAAATTCTGCTTTTGTTGGGAGTGGCGTTACGATTTTTTTATATGGCCAACACGGATTGGACGGTCCGGGCGTATGATTTCGCAGGCCATATGGAATACATTAATTACATTTATAACCATGTTTCTTTGCCTCCCGCCAATGCCGGATGGGAGGCCTACCAGCCGCCTTTGTATTACATCCCCGCTGCCCTTTTGTTTGCCGTGGGGAAGTTTATCGGCATTCTTCAGCCGCAGGAAATTCTCCTGAGGGTGCTCTCTTTGTTTTACAGCGTTGGATTCCTCGTTTTTGGAGTCATGGCCATCGAATTGGTTCAGGAACGGCGTTCCTACCGGTATTTGAGCGCCGCCTTGTTTATTTTTTGGCCTTCCACCATTATCCATTCCTCCCTTATTAACAACGATACGCTCCTCTTCTGCTTGTATTCGGGGGGATTGTATTTTCTTGTGAGCGCCGTTAAGAAGGACAAGCCAGGCCATTTTTTTTGGGCCATGGTCTGCGCGGGGTTGGCAACCCTAACCAAGTTCAACGGGGTATCGCTTTTCCTGGTGATTGGAGTTGTTGCCCTCATTAAATATTGGAGAGAGAGGGAAACGCTGAAGAAAATAGGCCGCGCCGGTTTGCTGGTCGTTCTTATCAGCGTTCCCCTCGCCATCGGTAATAATTTTTATTGCGGCTGGAGCAAAGATAAAAATCCCCATGTCATCGGGAACATAGACGAATTCGGTCGGATTTATCCTTTTCGGGTGAACAACGATCTTAAGAATTTTTATACCTTGGACCTCGGCGCGTTTCTTCGTAAGCCCTTTATGACGCCGTGGAATGATTCCACGGGTCGAAAATATTATTGGAATTATTTTCTCAAGACGTCGCTATTCGAAAGTTACGAGTTTGAAAGGCCTATGGCCATTCACCTGGGCAAAGCCATGAGTTTGTTGCTCCTGGTCCTGTGCTCCTATTCCCTGGTTGGTCTTATGGTGGAGAGAAAAAAGAAATGGGATATCCTTCAAATCGCTCTCCTGGCGACGGTCATCACTCTTCTGGTCCCGAGCCTTCTTTTGCGGTATATGAACCCCTATTGTTCCGTTTCGGATTTTAGGTATGTCATGCCCATCTTGATTCCGGCCTGCCTTTTTTTTGTCCGCGCTATCGGCGCCTTCGAGGAGAGGAATTGGCTCTTCGCTGAATATTTCGGATTTATTTCAGGCGCGTTATTTGTTTTTTCCAGTGTCGCGTTCATGTTCGTTTTGTATTAACGACGTGGCTCGCGGGAGGTGTGGTGGGCATGACGGATTCTGAGGTTCCCGGGAATAAAGCCCGGATTGTTTTTTGGGGAACATACGACACGGGCAAACCGCGCGTGCGTATTTTGCTTGCGGGGGCCCGTTCGCAAGGGAATGAGGTCATCGAGTGCCATGCCAATATCTGGGAAGGCATTCTGGATAAGGGGTATCACAAGAACTGGTTTCTTGTGGCCCGCCGATGTTTACGCCTTTTTATCGCCTACCCCCGGTTGATAGCGACGTATCTGTTTCTTCCCAAACACGATGCGGTGGTTGTGTCTTATCCAGGGAATTTGGACGTTCTTGTCCTTTGGTTGTTCGCGAAATTGAGACGGGCGCCCGTGTTGTTCGATGCTTTCATTTCTCCTTATGAAACAATCGTCGAAGACCGCCGCCTTCTGCCAAAATATTTCCCCGGTTCGTTCCTGCTTTACGCGTTTGAATGGGTGTCGTACCGGGTTCCCGAGAAGGTCTTTTTCGACACGGAGTCCCATGCGCGTTATGTCGAATCGCGGTTTCACCTCCGCGATCATTCGGTGGGGCGCGTGTTTGTTGGGGCTGAAACCGATCTCTTTAAGCCTGCGCAGGGGAACAATCCCAGTTCGAACCGGGAGGAGCCGTTCACCGTTTTGTTCTATGGGCAATTTATTCCGCTCCACGGTTTGTCAACCATCGTTCACGCCGCCAAGATTCTTGAAGACAAAGGAAAGGAAATTCGATGGCGCATCGTGGGCCGCGGACAAGAAGAGCAGGCGATCGACCGCCTCATAGGGGAAAGCGGCATCCGGAGTATTGAGAGGATTTCATGGATTCCCTATGGCCAGTTGAACGAATGGCTTCAAAAGGCCGACGTCTGTCTGGGGATTTTTGGCAAGTCGGGGAAAGCGATGCGCGTCATTCCCAACAAAGTGTTTCAGGGGCTTGCCGCCGGCCGCCCCGTGATTACCGCCGACACGCCACCCGTTCGCGAGTTGTTTTCAGAACAGGACGGAGTTCATTTTGTGCCGCCCGACACCCCCTCGGCGTTGGCTGACATGGTTCAAAAGATGGCCGACGGTTTTGAGGGGGACGCGGATTCTGGACGCCCGCGCCCGCGGATCGGTCCTGATGACGTGGGAGGGCAATTCCAAGAGCTCGTTTCGGATTTCTTTTCCCAGCGGCCTTCTCGCGCCGTCCCCGATAGCGTCTCCCCTTCCTCCGGCTTTTTTTCGTCCGTTTGCCTGATCTCACTTTTAACGGGCGCTTTCGTTATGCTGGCATGGATGGCTTACCGGGTTTTCAATAACCATCCCTTTTCAGATGACGAATATGGATATTTTTATCAAGCGGTGTTGTTTTCAAAGGGGTGGACGCATTATCTCGTAACGGGCTTGCCCGATGCGCTAAAGGATTATTACTTCATTTGGCACGAAGGGAAGGGGTTTTCAAAATATCCGCCTGGATTTTCGATTTTGCTCAGTTTTGGCATGATGGCCCGGCTTCCGGGGCTCGTGAATCCCCTTCTCAGCGTCTTGACGCTGTTTTTCCTTTATCGTCTGGCGCGGTCGCTCACGGGCGAGATTGAGGCGTTGATCGCTCTTTTTCTGGTCGCGACCAATACCTATTTCTTGGGGTATGGGGCCTCTTACTTTTCTCAGCCGGCCGCCCTGCTCATGACCTCTTTATCCTATGTCTTATTTTATCATTGGCGAAATCGCCGCGCGGACTGGATTCTTGTCGCCCTGGGGTTTTCTCTGGCGTATGGAATGATCACCCGTCCCTTGGATGGTTTTTGCGTTTTGGTTCCCGTTGGCGTGTCTCTGTTGTGTGCGCAAAAGAGGCGTCGGATCAAAACGATGGCTTTGTGGGGCGTTCCGATAATTGTCGTGTTGTTTTTATTCTTCTCATACAATCAATATCTGTCAGGGCGATTTTCAATCAGCACCTATCCCATCCTCGATTCTGAATTTAAGTTGATCCATGCCGATGCGATTTCTCTCTCGGACAATGTGCGTATGCTAGCTGAGAGTTATCTGTCCTCGTTGAAAGACCACGCCTGGCCGCTCCTGCGGTATGCCTTCATCGGACATATGGGAATGGCTTTGCCCGCTTTGGCGGCTCTGGCGTTTGTTCGGCGATCAGCCTTTTTTTGGCCTATTTTTTTCCTTTCTCATTTGATGCTCATTATCGCACTCTATAATTTTCACCATTCATACGGTTGGCCGCAATACGGAGCGCGGTATTACTATCCTCTCCTGGCGGATATCGTTCCATTGGCGGCGTTTGGTATTCAAACGTTGAGGGATCGATGCTTTCGAGGGGATTTCTCGCGCCGTCGTTGGGTCCGATATGGAGGGGTGTTTTTGTTGGTGTTTGTCGTTGCCACGCAGCTCAGCGATCACAAGCGCCGTTTAAATGAGTACGCCCGGCGGTTCCAATTCGTCGAACGGACAAAGCGCCATATTGAACAGACATGCGCCGATTATTCAATTGTCGTGTTGGATCCCCGGATCTGGGATTATTCCAAGGTTCCGAAGTTCGTTAATATGACGGATTTTCAGCGGAACATGTTTCGGGACGATCATCGCTGGGTGGTCCTGGGGGATTTGAATTGCAAAGCGGTTCAAGACGTTTTTCCGCGGATGCCGCTCTGCTTCTATGATTTCAAAGAAGAGATGCGCTAATGATGAAATTCCATTCATGAATACGGGAGCGGGCTCGTTGGCGCGTCAAAGGAATTGGCCACCGGCTCGGAAAGTGCTAGAAACCTTGGTCTTCAACTGTTGGATTATAATAAGGTTGTCCTTCGACTCACTTCGTTCGCTCAGGACGGTTCGACTCGCTGCTTGCGGTGAGCGAACACGGAGCGAAGCGGAGTGTGAGTCGAACCGGAGAGGTGCGAGAGTGGTTGAATCGGCACGCCTGGAAAGTGTGTAGGGCCGCAAGGTTCTCGTGGGTTCGAATCCCACCCTCTCCGTACTGATCCTTTTTAATACGCTGCCGGTTGGTTGAGAATAGCTTGCCGATCGATGAATGTTTTCAGCTGATTTTGAGTTGTCAAAGCGAAATTGACTTGAAACCCGCCTAGGATTGTTTCCGCTTCCACCCTCAATGCCTCATCCACTTGGTCCGTTGCCGCCAGCGTGATTAGATTTGCATGCATCTGAATTAGAGTAAGTCCTTTTTTGGCTATCCATTCCCGTTTTTCCAGAGCTAGCCGTTCTATGTCCGCGGTGAAAAGTAGGGGTATTTCTTTGAAATTCACGACGGACATTCCGAATAAGCGCGAGAGAAATGGAAGGAGATCGTGTTCCGTTATAAAACCTTCTTCAACAAGAATGGCGCCTAGCTTTCGGTGCTGGCTCGCTTGTTTTGTCAACGCGATGGAGAGTTGTTCGGAGGTGATGGCGGACGATTCCAGGAGGAGATCTCCCAGCATTCGGCGATATGGGGTCAATTGCTTAAATGTGGGGAACGCGTTGGTGGTTTTGGCCCATTCCGGGCGATGTCCTGACCGGGCCGATTTAACAAAAGTCGACAGCGCAATGAAGAAGGCGTGAGCGTTAATAATATTTCCGTAGATGATGCGGGGGACGCTGAGAACGGCGGCAACGGGTCCATAGATCCGGTTGACCGCGACCATGCGTTGCAGGATCCGCTCAGCCATAAAGAAAACGTTTAAGTAAAACAGAAGAAGCATGAGGCTCGTTTCGTGAAGGGTGGGCAAAAGGGGATTCCAAAGGCTCAACCAGCGCTCAAAATGGTAGTACGCAAAGTAGGCCACGTAGAAGTAGCCCGCCAGACAGAGAAAATTGCCCACCGGCCCTTTGCGGTCTCTTAGAAGCGTGTACCGCGTGGCGGCATTGCCCATCCAGCCCGTTTCCTGCCATTCTTGAAATGAGATGCCCAGTATCCATCTCGATTTTTGCCGGACGGCGTTGGAATAACATGTCGGGAACAGTGCCCGCGTGGCAATCCGCTCCCGTTCTTTTTTGGGAACCATCGGCCCGAAAAACCCCCAGCGGCGTTTCCTTTGGATGCGAGGGATGCATCGATGAACAAAAATGGCTTTTAATTTGTGCCGGTGGAGCATCACAGAGAATCCATAATCTTCGGTCAGAGTCCGGATATTAAAGAGGTTGCCGTTCCCCAGTTTCTCCGCGATGTGGTCGATGGCGTAGCGTGAAAAAGCGGTTCCGACGCCGGCAGAAGGAACAAGCCCCCCAATCATCTCGCGGGTCAAGAGATCCTTCGTGTGATTTTCCGCGAACTCGTCGGCATAGGTCCAATGGGTGAAGTTCCAGTGCGGTACCTCGAGGGGGAATACGGGGATTTGAACCATGTCTTTGCGCGGGATGAGGAAGTTGTACAGCTTAAAAGACAGAGGATGCACCACATCCTCCGCGTCGTGCATAACGAAGATTTGGTAGGACGCGTGCGTTTTGAGCTCGTGATCCAAAATGCCAAGAAAGATGGCATTTAGATTGTCGGCTTTGCTGGTCGGTCCGGGGTTGGGGCAGACAATCTTATGAACGCGAGGAAGTACCGCCTGAATGGCTTCAATGGCAACGGCCGTTTCAGGATCGTTGGGGTACACCCCAACGAACACATCGAAATTATTGTAGGTGATGGTTCGAAGCGTGTTAATGAGCATCTCGCCGATCACTTTGTTTTCCTGCCAGCAGGGGATCATGAGGGCGATTCGTTTCTGGGGAATTTCGTCGAGTTGATCGCCGGAGAAAGGAATGTATTGGCGCAGTTTCCATTTGCGCAGGGAAAGACGGATCCAGTACGTGAGGTCCAGGAAGAGGTCGTCCAGGCCGAAGACAAAGCAGCCCACCAAAACAATAATTAAACAAATCTCAAGCTTTGACATTAAAACCGCCAGAAGTAATCAAGTTCGCACCGGTTGTCGGTGTAATGAACATTGTATGGATTAAAAGATGCGACGGCCCGACGGATGTAAGTACCATACATCGACATGAAACGCAAGACGAGGCCGTACCGGACGTCGGGCGTGAACTGAACCACCGGCCCCACTTCGATGATGTTGTTGAAAAAATCCTTGTTGCGATCGACGACGCCCCAAGCCTGCCCCAGTACATCCAACGCGCCATGCCCTTTTTGGGCCACTCGCAGGCCTTCCCGAAGCCGGAGATAGGTGATGATATTGGCGTCGTAGCGTGAGTAATAGCTGGCGTCGCCGTACACGTCGCCCAAAAGACGAAAGGGGAATTGAAGTGACGGCCCGTAGAGGGGCGATGGCTGGATCCAATCTTGCCACAGAAGGATTCCGGCGCGCGTGTCGCTGCGGGATCGGTTTCGATTCCGGTCCAGAAGATCATAAGCCGCGCCGTATTCCGCGTAGAGGGATAGTGGCAACGCCGCGAGCGGGCGAACCCGCGCTCCCGCGGACAGAATCCCAACGTTATCAGAGAGGATGATCGGAATGGCGCCGGATTTGGATTTCGTGTCCCGGTTGGCTCTCAAGCCGAAATAGAGTTCGAACTGGCCTTTGTCTCCGAAAACGCATCCCGCGCGCGCGTTGACGGGAATAATCCAATCGTGAAAGCGGGAACTATGATAAGGAGAAAGAAACACCTCTCCGAAATAAGGCGCCGGCAAAAGCTTTGTGTGCCAAGGCCGTAGATAGTCCATGGCGCGGTTGGCTTCCTGTTTTGTCGGGGCGTCTCCATAGTCCGCCGCAATCGCGAATTGATCGTAGGCTTCCCGTTTTTGATTTTTTTTGTCAAGCAGATAACCCAGCTGCATGCTGATTTTGGGATCTCGGGGAGAGAGGGACTGAGCTTCTTTAAATTGCTCAATGGCGCCATCGTCATTTTTCTCTGAGAGAAGCAGGAACCCCATTTCTGTGTGGGCCTGCGTGTTATTGGGGAATTTGGAAAGAATGTCTTCAAGGGTCGCGCGGGCCTGTTGCGGATCTGTTTTTTTAAATTTATAGAAATCAGATAGAAGGGAATAATCTGTTGGGCTGGATTGGCCGGGGTTTCCCTTTGCCGCGGCAACCCCCCATAGGGGAAGCAAAGCGAGGGCCAGGCTCAATCCGAGGAACTTAAGTGGAGTCGAGGCGTTCGATGTATTAACTGTCATGGGTTTCCCTATGTGTTTTTGCGCGCGCGGCGCACCGTGAATGTTCGAATTCTAATATAAATAAAATCTTAGATAAGATTTTATTCTCAAATTCTCGCCAAAATGGCGAAAAGGAGATCGAAAAAACGTGCTTATTTCTCAAATTAATTCATTCTTTTCCTCATCCGCTTTTTTTGAGAGGGAAACGTTTTGTCGACGGAAAACAAAAAACTTTTTTCTTGTGTATTTGGGGCCGAACGTGTACAATACGCTCCTTCAATGGTACATGAAGCGTGATGGATAATTCACTTCATCCTTCCTGTGATAAAACCTCGGGCCGTGATCATTCAGTTTTTTTGAGGCAAAAAATAACGCATGCCGAACTCACTCCAGGCACAAGTTTAAGGAGTAAAAAAGGATAACATGAACAACTCTTTTTCAGTTCTACAGCCTTCAGATTCGAATGAGAGCGAAGGCTCTTCCCAGCCTCCCTTCGATCCCCCGATTCCCGAAGGGGCGAACCAAAGACGATATCCGCGGACTGTTTATCTTGAGCCGGTTCAGGTTATTGTGGGGGGATGGATCCATAAGCAGCATATCAACGCGTTTGCTTACGATATCAGCTCTACCGGTCTTTGCCTCCAGATTCCCGGGGATCAGCTTTACGAGGTCGGCTCAAAAGTAACGTTGTTGTTGAAGATGATCCCAAGCGAAATCCACTCTATCACGCTTGAAAAGCCTCAGCTCGTCGAAGGCGTGGTGACGCGGGCGCTCATTAATGACGATTCGTCGTGGATTTACGGGGTTCGCCTTTCTAACGTGATCGCCGACGGATCCGAGAAAGTCATTCCTCCTTATAAGAGAATAACGGCGATGATCATGCTGTCGCTCTTGATCGCGGCCATCTGCGTTCTTAAAATCAACGATTTAAAATGGTTCTGGTATGCTCCGTTTCATCGGATGTATGGCCTTTTGGCGGGGGCCTTCTTTCTCTCCCGGGTGTTGCTGTCCATCGTTTATCGGGAGCCCAAAGACAACGGGTTTTTGCCACGGGTGTCCGTGATCATTTCCGTGAAAAACGAGGAAGCCCATATCGTGGAAACGGTGAAACGCGTGTTTGACGTCCGTTATCCGCCCAATAAGATGGAACTTATTGTTATTGATGACGGATCCACCGATAATACGTGGGGAGCCCTTCAAAAGATCAAGGATCTGTACCAAAATTTTAAGCTCTATCGGTTTCCGAAGAACCAGGGAAAGCGCCATGGGATGGCGCTGGGGGCTCGTGAGGCGTCGGGCGATATTTTGGTGTACGTGGATTCAGACAGCTATATCGAAGCCGAAGGGATCTACCGGCTCGTTCAGCCGTTTCACGATGAGAAGGTGGGAGCGGTGGCCGGCCACACCCGTGTGATTGTTGAAGAAAATAATTCCATCTCCAAGATGGAGGCGGTCCGCTATTACGTTTCCCATCAATTGTTTAAGACCGCCGAGAGCGTTTTCGGAACCGTGACGTGCTGCCCCGGCGCTTTTTCCGCGTATCGTCGCGAAGCCGTTTTAAAAGTTCTCCCCGTCTGGCTCAATCAAACCTTCATGGGAACGAAAGCCACTTTTGGAGACGACCGGAGCCTCACAAACCACATTCTCCGGACGTACCGCGTTGTTTATCATGCCTCGGCCAATTGCGTGACGTATGTCCCGGATACGTGGAAGAAATTTTTCACGCAGCAGTTGAGATGGAAGAAATCGTGGGCGCGTGAGACGACCATCGCGGCCCGGATCATGATTCACAAGCATCCGCTGGCGGCTCTTTTCTACTACATCGGCGTCTTGGTCACCCTGTTGTCTCCCTTTGTGTTTTTGACCGCCATGCTCTATAACCCGATCGTGTTGGGGCAATCGTTTTTGCCTTATTTATTGGGCGTTCTGATGGTCTATCTTTTTCTTTGTATCGTTTATCTCCATAACACGGGGGCTTCGCATTGGTACTACGGCCTTCTGTTTGCCGTGTGTTATATGGGCATTCTTTGCTGGCAAACGTTCTACGCGATTGGGACGATGAATAAAAACCATTGGGGCACTCGATGACAGATTCAAAGCCTGGAGAAGCTCCGCAACCGTCCTATTTCTGGCAATGGATTCTGGTGATCGCGCCGATTGCCCTGGGACTTACTTTTTTACCCAAACTGCTGAACCCGCCCGTTGACCCGCAGTCGATTGTTCGGCCGGCCCCGGGATCGTCCAATTGGTTTTTGATCGTTCGAATGCCGGAAGCCCCTCCCAATCGAAAAACCGCTGATGCCGCCGTTCCGTTGTTTGATCAATGGTTGACGAGTCTGACCCGCGCGGGTTTTCAGCCGATGCTCCTGTCGGAAATTTTGAACCAGCAAAAGCGGGGGCTGGGGCTTCCTGATAAAGCCGTGGTTCTTGTTTTTGATCCCGCTTACCGGTATACGTATGAAAAGTTTGGCCCACTTTTAAAAGAGCATCATTTCCCAGCCGTGTGGTTGACCTCGGAGGAGCGTCTAAAAAAGAGCGATTTGCGTTATGTCAGCCTGCATGTCGCCGAGCAAATGAAGAAATCCGGCCTTTGGGATGTCGCTGTTTTCCGAGAGAAAGAGGGCCCCTTTGGTTTTTTAAATTTCGATTCCGACTCCAAAGGCGCGAAGAAAATCGAACTGCCGTATTCGTGGGTTAAGGACAGCGCTTATCTGGCTTTTAATCGGATGTCTTCTGCCATGACGTTTCATCGGGTGAACACGCGTCTTAACTTGACGGCCCTTCAGTTGGTTGATCAGTTAAACGTTGAGGTTCCACTCAAAGAGATGTCGGCCCTGCTCGCCAAGACGATTGACGGGAAGGTCCGGGGACTGGCTGTTTCCCCGGAGTCGCAAACCCCACCCGCGTTCAATCTTCAGGCCTCTCCCGACCGTCGCGTTGCCATGTTGTGGTGGCCCAGCACCGAAGGTCAGAATAATTTTATGCTGGAGATGAAACTCTCTGAGTTGGTGGGCGAATTGTGGCTGTCACTTCGAGCCAATGAGCAAGGGCGCTCAGGAATTCGGATTGGCATCACTCAGAGCCTTGTTTCTGTCGACGAAGAAGTGAACGGCAACAAAAAACAGTTGTTGGTTTTGGCTCCCAGCGGGGTGCGTCATAAGCCGTTTCAATGTAAGGTTGTATTGGTGGACAGCGAGATGAAGTTATATGTGAACAATCGAGAAGTGTGGAAGTACGCGGCGCTCCGCGTTCCGAACGTTAAAGACGGTCGCTTCGGGCTCATGCTGTACGATCGGATTCGCGGCTCAGCCCAGGCGAATGGGCTTGAAATATTGTTTAATCCGCTCTCAAAAGATTTGATTAAGGCCATCCAGTCCTTCAGCAATTAAAATAAATGAAATCACTTGTTTCTCTTTTTCTGACGCTGTCGCTTCTTTGTGCCTCCTCCGTCGTTCAGGCCGCGCCTCCGGTGCCGGTTTCCTATACGGTCGACGAAATTCAGCAGCAGGCGATCACCGAGTTTAAAGCGGGACGATTCGAAAAAGCCGCCGATTATTACAAGGCGCTTTCCATCCTTCAGCCGACCAATACCGATATCATGAAAGATCTCATGTGGTCTTATTGGAACGCCGGGAAGGTCAATGATACGATCGAGACCGCGCGCCGCGTCCTGAGCTTTAAGGAAAATGATATCGAATCCCTGAGCCTGTTGGGAAAGGCGTATACCTCCTCAGGCAATAAAGCCGAAGCGGCCGAGATGTTCGAGAAAGTGGTCGCCTTGAGCCCCGATAACGCCGCCGCCAAGCTGTCTCTGGCGCAACTCCAAACCAAATTAAAAAATCCGGGGAAAGCCGAAATCATACTGAAGGAATTAGACAAGGATTTGCCCAGCAACCCCTCCATGAAACAACGGGTCAGTGACGCTTGGAAAGGGCTCGCCCAGACGTATTTAACAGAGGACCAGCAAAGTAAAGCCATCGATTCCTATTCCCACGTGACGACCCGCTCCGCTAACGATGGGCAAGTTCAGGCCGCCTTGGCCCGGCTTCACACGGATCAAAAAGAATATGGGGAAGCGGAAACGATCCTGCGAAAATCGCTCATTGGGAACACGGATCCGAATAACATTTATCCCAAGTTAGCGCATGTCCTTTTTCTGAAGAAAGATTTCCGCCAAGCCGCGGAATTTTGGTCCAAGTCCGCGATGGCATTTCCGGAACGGACGAATTATAAATTTGAATATGCCCAGTCGTTGTATTTCGATGGACAATACGGGGCCGGCCTTCGGGCGATGGAAGATATCGCTCAGGATGCGGAGTGGGGGCGGCGCGCCATTGATTTTATGTTTAACGACGCGATTGCCCGAAAAGAGTACGCCGCGGCCATTAAGATTATGGAAGAGAATTTGACCGAGTACAGGCCTGAAGATCAACCTCGCCTTCAGCGGCTCGCGAACGCCTATGAGAGCCTCGGGAATCTCAATAAGGCGATTCAAATCCTTGAGAAATGCATCAAATTAAATCCCGACGATTCGGCCGCCGCCACATCCATGGCCATTTGTTATGTCGAAAAAAAAGACTATCGAAAAGCGATTCAGATTTATCAACAGATTATGAAGAAGAACCCGTCCGCCACGAACGTTCTCTATAGCATGGCGGACGCCTACGAAGGGGTGGCGCTTCTTAAGAAAATGTTGGCCGTCATCACCTATTATCGGGAGCAGGATCCCACGAACCCTTATTTGCTTCTTCGCCAGGCCGAAATTCTTTATTCGCTTGAAAGACGAAAGACGGCTAAAAAAATGATTTCGACCTGGCTCCAAGAGAATGAAGAAAGCCCATCGCTCGCCATCCTTCTGTATCACGGAATTTCTCCTTATCGTCGAGACGGGATGATGGCCCATTCGCAGCATGTCACACTGGCGACGTTCGAAAGCCACATGAAAGCCCTCAAAGAAGCCGGGTTTCACGCGGTCACGACGTCGGAGGTGGCCGCCTGGTACGCCTCGGATAAACCTTTGCCTTCGAAACCCATTTTGATTTCGTTTGACGATGGCCGCATGGACGGCATGGCGAACGCCGATCCCGTTCTCGCGAAATACGGCATGAAGGCGACCATGTTCGTGATCGGACAGAACGCCGACCGGAATCTTCCCAACTACGCCAACTGGAATGATTTGCGTAAGTTCAAAGCCACCGGCCGTTGGGATTTACAGGCTCACACCGATCTGGGACATTCGTATATTCCCGTCACGGAAGATGGATTCAAAGGGCTTTTTCTAACCAATCGAAAATGGTTGGACGTGGAGAAGCGCTTGGAAGACAAAACCGAATGGATCAAGCGAATCAGCGACGACCATGAACGTTACAAAGCCAAGATGAAGGCGCAGCTGGGGGAAGCTCCGATTGCGTTCGCTTTCCCGGAAGGGGATTATGGTCAAATCGATGTTCCCAACGCTCAAAACGCCGCCGATACCAATATAAAAATAGCCCAGAAGAACTATCGGCTTAGTTTTTTTCAGGATAAAAACGGGATCAATGTTAAATCGCGCGATCCCTATCATTTAAACCGCATGGAGCCGCCACAAGATTGGAAAGGAGATGACCTCGTCAGGCATTTGACGGACGATACTCCCGTTTCGCGCATGCGGCTGGCCCTTTTGCATTGGTCTGTTTGGGAGGGATTCCCTCATGAAGCCCTTCGCCGCTTGGAAGAGCTCAAAGCAAGCGGGGCGTCCGAGTACGTGGTTTCCATGGAGGAAGCCCGGATTCTCGCCTCGAGGGGAAATATGGTACTGGCCAAGAAGAAACACGGCGAGGCCATGGAAGCCCTTGGCGACGGGAAAATTCCCAAAACGCCGGACCCCGTTCTGAGCGAGAACCGCCCGGTTTTCAACATGGGGGGAGATTATTTTTCCGACACGGAACACAGGCGGTTCTGGACGTTCCAGGAATCGTTCGCTCCGGGGTATATTAAAAATATCCGTCTTCGCGCCATTCACCGGCAATCTGTTTTGAAGGAGCGGGACGTTCCAACCGTTACCGGGACAGGCCTTGGAGTGGGCCTGGGGACATCGTTGGGGCTATATCATAGTTTGGATCTGGAAGGGGTTGGTTATCATTTCTCTCCCGATATCGGAGCCGGATCGGCCCTTTCTGCGACGCTGGTGTCACAGTGGTGGGATCTCTTGAGATCGGAGATCGGCGTGAACCGGGAACCGGTGTATGGAGCCAAGGCGCTCAACCAAAATATTTATCAGCGCTCCACCGATTTTTCTCTTGTTTGGGACACGGGAGAAGCGTGGGCGGGTTCTTTTCGAGGAGTTTATTCTGATTTGTCGGACAGCAACCGGCGCCTCACATCTAACGTCGAGTTTTCACGCCCATTCTTCTCCTGGGCGTACCCTCGCGTGGTGGTTCGCTTCCTGACCAATGACACCAAAAACGTTTCCCCTCTCTACTATAGCCCGAGTCATTTGGTTGAAAACAATCTCGGCCTCATGGTGTCCGATCGATTTGAGAACCATTTCACGGCCATGGCGCGGTATCTTCCGGGGTTTGGTAAAGAAGTCGGATCTGGAACGCGATTTATTCAGAACATTAATTTTGAACTAACCGGCGAATGGAACGATACGACGCTTGTCAAATTCGGATTTCTTTACAATCAAACCCCGTCGTATTGCAGCCGGGACTTCAGCCTATCGCTTGAGCATCGGTTCGGGAACCGGTTCCTTGGGGAGTCCGATCCAGAAGGATGGATCGCCGTTCCCGAGGCGCCACAGGGCGATGTGAAGGACGCCGGCTCTCTTTAAAAGATCCATTTTCCTCTGCAGGCTTTCGTTGTCTTCAAGCCAGACGGTGTGCTTCCCTGATTCAATGTAATCGTATGAATAGGTGAACGAGGGGGATTGTCCTTTGTCCCGTTTGATTTGCGCATTGAATTGCTTCGCCAGCTCCATCGCTTTGTTGAAGTCGATGGTGCTTCCCTTCTTTCCGGCCAACCAATCGATTCCTCCTAAAACAAGCGCGATACATAATTTGTTACGGGGAATCCGGTTCAAGGCGAACTCCGTGATGTCCAAAACCCATTCGGGGCTCGCGATGGGACCCGCGGCGGAGCCGCTGTAATGTTCGTAATACGCCATGACTTTGACCATGTCGGCTGAAGCAGAGACGGCTTTCCAGTCGATCGCGCCGGTCAAGCCCCACCTTTGAGGTTCAACCACGACGGATACCTTTTTCCCTTTTTCGTGCGCTTTCTTTGCCAGAAGGAAAATAAAGGTGGAAAAAGTCTCCCGATCCTGGACCCAGAGGTTTTCATAGTCAATCTCAATTCCGTCGAACGGGCCGCCAAAAGTCAGCAGTTCATCGATATGGGCGTTCATTTTTTCTGGAGATGACAAAATGTTGTGGACCACAACCGGATCTTTCAGCCGATTGCCTCCGGGCGCGATGACGTCATTGACGGCTGTGAGATAAATTTCCTTTTTGGCCAATCCGGGGATCTCGCGACATTTTTTTAAGGGGAGCTCAAGGGGGCCGAAGGCGGAGACGAGGCGCTCGTCTTTGTCGAAATCCAATCCGAAGAGGGAGACATGTTCCATTTTGTCGGCGTAATCGTTTAGCGCCGCGTTTCCGTTGTCCCGATCCCAATAGGTGAGCCAGGAAGAAAAGCGTGGCTTGGACGGGGGCAGGGGTTTTCGCGCCATCGCCTGAAGCGAGGAAGGCCCGAAAAGAACAACGGAGCAGCCGAGCCAGAGGAAAAATAATTTGGTGGAAACACGCATGAAATTATTTTCCCAGGGTCTCTTCCCCGCATTTAACGAGAACGGTTTCGTTCGGCATCATGTCTATCGTGAAAGCCATTTTTCGCAGGAGCGTTTTCACGTCTGCGTCGGACATATTTTTCCAGAAGGTGGTGTTGTCGCCGACGGCTTTTGTTGCGTCAGCGGACGCGGGAACGAGATAAACTTTAAAGATGTCCGGAAGGATCATGGCGGTGGCCGTCGACCCTTCGATTCGAAACCGGCGCGTGGGGAGTTCATTTTGGGGTAATAGAGCGCCATCCGCCAAGGCTTGACGGAGCACCTTTTTATCTTGAGCGGTGTTGATTTTCATTTGAGCGTTGCAAAGATATCGAACCACGGGGTTCACCACTTTTTGGGGAGCCTCCGTTTTTTTCTTTGATGTCAGCGAAAGGCATCCCGTGCCAGCGACGAGGAGCAAGGCCAGGGGGGCAAGGGAATAAGACAGGGGAAGGCGTTTTTTCTTTTTCATGGCTCACCTCATAAAAATGATTTTTTCTCCAAAAACGTTCCCGGATTATAACACTCTGACATAAAAAAATTTTGCTATTGTTCAAACTGTTTCGGGGCTGTAGCTCAGCTGGGAGAGCGTCCGCCGCGGCGGAAGGTCGTCCCCTTCGATCCCCCTCCAAGGGATTGGTTCGAATGTTTTTTGTATATGTGTTAAAAAGCCGGAAAAATGGCCGATTTTATACAGGATGTACGCAGGATGTCAGAAGAAGGTTGAACGAGCACAATTCGGGTCAAACCAGTTCGACTCGTCACAAGGGTCCATACGATATCGTTCACCTTGAACACTTCGCCAGTCGTCGCGACGCTTTGCAGCGGGAACGTTTGTTGAAAAGCGGTAAAGGACGCGACGAATTAAAAAGATTATTGGGGCTGTAGCTCAGCTGGGAGAGCGCAGGCTTTGCAAGCCTGATGTCAGGGGTTCGATCCCCCTCAGCTCCACCATTTAAAACGCAGTAAAATCA